>NZ_PZKG01000048.1 GCF_003034985.1 Cereibacter changlensis JA139 | reverse complement strand
ATCGGTGGCGCTGATCTTCCACCGCAGCGAACAATTATGATTGATCCGCCTAGTTATGGTAGCTTTACTGAGCAGGCACGCACCCGCGATTCCGCGGGATTGACGGCAGCCGTCCGTGCCCTGCGGATGCATCGAAGTTTTCAGCGACTCGTTTTGACATGAAATCCGCCACGGGACTACGCTCCGGGTCAACCGGGGCGACGGCTCTCGCCGGCCAGAAGGGCGAAGAAGCCAATCGAATGACAGCCGACAGATTGGCAGGTTCTCGGCCTACCGATACAACCTCTCCGGAGGAAGCCGCGGCCTACGAGACGCGCCTGTCGCAGGCCGACATCGTCAGCATCATCAACGCCGTGGTGCTGGCCGCCGATGACGGCGTCGATCCGGCGGTGCTTGCCGCGATGGGCCGGATCGGCGAGGCCTGCAACGCCGACCGGGTGAACGCCTACCGGATCAGCGCCAATGGCCAGGTCTGCCGGACCCACGAATGGGCGCGCCCGGGCACGCCCGAGATCCTGCCCCCGATCGGCACGCCGCGCACGGACACGATCGCCTCCTGGATGCCGACGCTGCAGGCGCGCCAGCCCGTCGTCATTCCCGACGCCAACGATCTGCCCGAATCGGAGCCGCAGCGCGCGACCATGATCCGCCAGCAGGTGAAGTCGCTGGTGGCGCTGCCGATGGTCGAGGGCGACCGGCTGTTCGGCTTCACCGCCGTCTCCTTCGTCCGGGCGAAGGACCGGCTGTCGGGGGCCGAGGTGGCGCTGCTGCAGTCGCTGGTCGACGTGATCTTCGCCGTGGTCATGCGCCGCGAGAGCGAGCGCCAAGCCGAGGCGACGGCACAGACGCTGCGCGAGGACCGCGCCCTGCTGAAGTCGATCCTGCAGACCAGCACCTCGGCGATCTTCGCCTTCGACTGCAGCGGCCGGCTGATCTTCGCCAATGACGAGGCCGAGGCGATCACCGGCAAGCCGCGCTCGGCGCTGGTAGGGCAGAGCCACGAGAACCCGATGTTCGGCTCGGCCACCGTCGAGGGCCGGCCGCTGGCGCCGGAGGACCGGCCGGTCGCCGTCGTGCTGCGCACCGGCGCGGTGCTGCGCGACCAGCGCATGACCATCGTCGATGGCGACGGCGAGCGCCGCATCCTGTCGGTGAACGCCGCCCCCGCGCTGGTCGAGGGCACGCTGATCAGCGTGGTCTGCACCTTCAGCGACGTCACCAGCCAGGTCTCGGCCGACAACGCCCTGCGCAACGCCCTGGCCGAGGCGCATCAGCTGGCCTTCTTCGATCCGCTGACCGGGCTCTACAACCGCCGCGGCATCACCGAGGTGCTGCGCGACGGGCTGGCGCTGTGCCAGCGCGACGGCGGCCATCTGGCGCTGCTCTACATCGACGTCGACGGCATGCGCTCGGTGAACGGCAACCACGGCCATTACCAGGGCGACATGCTGCTGCAGCGGGTGGCGGAGCGGCTGATCGACCTAACGCCCGAGGGCTGCGACCTGGGGCGCATGGCTTCGGACGAGTTCGTGCTGATCATCGGCGACCCGCGGCCCGACGCCGGGACAGCCGAGGCGCTGGCGACCGAGCGGGCGCAGGGCATCCTCGCCCGGCTGCGCCAGCCCTACGATCTGGGGGGGCTTTCGGTCGATGTGACCGTCAGCATCGGCCTCACGCCGATCTCGGCCGGGGATACCGTCGCCGGGCTGATGAAGAGCGTTGATCTGGCGGTGATCTCGGCCAAGGCCGAGGGCGGCAACCGGATCGCCGCCTTCGAGCCGGGGATGGAGCAGGTTTTGGCCGAGCGCATGGCGATGGCGCAAGACCTGCGCGATGGCCTGCGGCGCGACGAGTTCCGGCTGTATTACGAACCCAAGGTGCGCCGGACCGACGAGGGGCTGACCGTGATCGGCCACGAGGCGCTGATCCGCTGGCAGCATCCCGAGCGCGGGCTGATCGGCGCCGGCGACTTCGTGCCTTTCGCCGAGGAGACCGGCTTCACCCAGGAGATGGATGTCTGGGTGCTGCGCGAGGCCTGCCTCGAGTTGCGCCGCCGCGCCACCGACCATCGCACCCGCAGCCTTCGGCTGTCGGTGAACATCAGCTCGGCGCATTTCCTCTCGGCCGATTTCGCCGATCTGGTGCAGCGCACCCTGGCCGAGACGGGGGCCGACCCCAGGCTGCTGGAGCTGGAGGTGACCGAGGGCACGCTCCTGTCGAACCTGACCGCCGCCCGCGCCACCATGCTGCAGCTGCGCGAGATGGGGCTGACCTTGGCGCTGGACGATTTCGGCACCGGATTCTCCTCGCTCAGCTACCTGCGCGACCTGCCGGTGGACGTGATCAAGATAGACCGCAGCTTCGTCGTCGACCTCGTGGACCAGCGCTCGAACAAGACGATCCTCGAGGGCATCATCGGACTCGCCCGCGGGCTGGGGGTGAAGATCGTCGCCGAGGGGGTGGAGACCGAGGCCCAGCTGAACTGGCTCTACGACAAGGGCTGCCGGGTGTTCCAGGGCTACTACTTCGCCCGGCCGAACCCGCTGGCGATCACTGCGCTGGGGTCACTCCCGTCGCCAGCGACCGCCGCCGCCGAGGAATGACCGCTGCTCGCCGACCTCGTAGGTCAGCGAGTCGTCGGCCACCGCGTAGCGCAGCACGTCTATCCGCTCGCCCGAGATCCGCAGCAGGTTGAAGTCGTTCACCTCGCCGCGCATCCGGGTCGAAAGCCCGGTGCCGGCATGGATCTGCAGCACCACCTCGCGCCCGGCCACCCCGGCGAAGGGCTCGGCCCGCCAGGTGTGCAGATGCCCGGTCAGGATTACATCGGCGCCGCAGCCCGACAGGTAATCCACCGCCCGCTCGGCCCCGCGCATCAGTTCCTTCTTCTCGCCCGGCGCATGCTCCATCGGGTGATGCGCCACCACGATGCGGGTCTGGCTCCCCTGCCCGTCCGCCTCCGCCCGGAAGGCCTGCCGCACCCGTTCCAGCGAGCGCGAGCGGAACCAGCCCTGCTGCCAGGCCAGCGGGTTCACCGTGTTCGCACCGACGACGATCATCTCCTCGTCGCTGTATTGCGGCTCCAGCTCGCGGCCGATCCAGCGCCGGTAGCGCCGCCAGGGCGTCACCACCCGCAGGAAGAGGTTGTGCAGCGGCACGTCGTGATTGCCCGGCACGCAGAGCACCGGGGCCTCCAGCGCCTCGATGAAGGCGGCGGCGGCGCGGAACTGCGCGTCGGTGGCGCGCTGGGTCAGGTCGCCCGAGATCGCCACAAGGTCCGGCTTCACCGCGTTCACCGCGTCCAGCAGAGGGCGCAGCAGCTCCGGACGGTCGCGGCCGAAATGGAGATCGGAGAGATGGACCAGCTTTCTCATCGCACCGTCGCGTCCCAGCCCTCCGGCACGGTGACGGTGAGCCCCTGCGGCACCACCTTCAGATCATAGGGCGACCCGATCCGCTCACGCTCGCCGTCGCGGGCGACCTGATGCGGCTTGCGGCGGCGGGTGATGATCTCGATCCGCACCTCCTTGCCGCTCATCAGCTCGAAATTGCGGTCCTTCTCGGCATTGCCCACCGCCAGCGCCAGCGCGTGCCGCACCATGCCCAGCCGGCCCGAGTCATGCGCGATGAACACCACCAGTTCGCCCGCGGCGATCCGGTCGACGCCGTCGAGGCCGATCTGCTCCAGCTGGAAGGCGTTGTTCACCACGAAGGCCAGGGGCGTGCTCACCATGCGCTCCACCCCGTCGGCGGTGATCCGCAGCCGCATCGGCCTGCCCATCCGCGCCAAGGTCTTCAGCACCGACCAATAGGCCGCGGTGCGGCTGCGGCCCCAGCGGCCATAGATGTCTTCCCGGGTCTCGAGGATCGCCGGGTAGATGCCGAGGCTGGCGTTGTTCAGGAACACCCGGTCGTTGATCGTGGCGAAGCGGATCGGCGCGGTGCGGCCCTTGCAGATCACCTCGACAGCCGCCTCCAGCTCCTGCGGCAGGTCGAGCGAGCGGGCGAAGTAGTTGAAGGTGCCGAGCGGCAGGATGCCCATGGTGCGGTCGCTCTCGCGCAGCGCGGCAGCGACCGCGCAGATCGTCCCGTCGCCGCCGGCGGCGACGATGGTCGGGTAGCCGTCGTTCAGGGCCTTGCGCGCGGCGGCGGTGATCCGGCTGCCGTCGGTGACCAACTGCAGGGTGACAGGCACGTCGAGCGCCTTGAAGGCGGCGCGGACGCGCTCGGCGTCCTCGCCCTTGCCGGACCCGGCATTCATCACCACGCAGATATCGGATTGTCTCATCGCCGCCCCTAAGTTGACCGGCCGGTCACAGGCGCCGGCCCGGCACAACGGGCCGGGCCGCGGGCGGTTCCCCCAGCGGGCTCAGTCGAGCGCCGCCGGGCCCTCGGCCGCGCCGAACACGTCGATGCGGAACCCGCGGCCGACATGGCTCGCCGTCAGCGGCCAGCCCAGCGCCCGCGCCAGCAGCGCCGGGGCGCGGCTGCCGCCGGTATCCTCGCCCGGAGCGATGTCGCTGACGCAGACCACGTCGGCCTCGGGCGCCACCTGCCCCAGCCGGAGCGCCAGCGCCGATATCTCCTCGGGGGTCATCCCGGCCAGCCAGTCGCTGACCACCACCAGATCGAAGGGCCCGCGCGGGATCTGCCCGGCGTCGCCCTGCAGGAACTGCACCTCGCCGAAGGGCAGGCGCAGCAGGCCGGCATTGGCCACCGCTTCGGCCGCCACGTCGATCCCGATATAGCCGTCGGCGCGCAGCGCCAGCAGACGCGCCAGGCCACCCGTGCCGCAGCCGAGCTCCAGCACCGAGTCGTAGTGCTGGCGCGGCAGCAGGGCGAGCGTCTGCGCATCCCTGGCGCGACGCTCGTCGGAGCGGAAGAACAGGTCCAGACTGGCGACGGGCTGGCCATACATGTCTTCGGCGGTCATCAGGGTCATCGGGGTCTCCAAAGCGTCAGGTATTGGACGCGACAGGCCGGCGCGGGGCACCATCGCGGCAGTGTGGTCGATAGGGAAAGGGAAGGGTCGTGAGCGCATAAGCGTGGGCAGTCGAACTCATCCTTTGCGATGCCCTGACAACCCGGGGCCCTCGCAGCTGTTCCAGCCCTGATGAAAAAAACTTCCGGCTGTTTACCGCATGCCGATCATCGCCGTGGCGCTGTCGCTCTCGCGCTCCAGGTAGTCCTTCACGTAGACCTCGCGGAACAGCGTCAGGCCCAGCGCCGCCAGCGGCGTCGCCAGCGCCAAGCCTAACAGGCCGAACAGCACCCCGAACAGCAGTTGCGACGAGATGATCAGCGCCGGCGGCAGCGACACCCGCTCCTGCTGGATCATCGGCGTGACGAAATAGCTCTCCACCGTCTGCACCAGCAGATAGACCGCGACCACCATCCCCACCACATTCATCCCGTCCGGCACCGCCAGCAGCAGCGCGGGGGCGGCGGCGAGCACCGGGCCGATGTTGGGAACGAAGGCCAGCAGCGCCGCGATCAGCCCCAGGATGAAGGCCAGCGGGATGCCGATCAGCCAGAGCCCCAGCCAGGTCAGCACCCCGACCACGGTCATCGAGATCAGCTGCGCGCCGAGCCAGCTCGCCAGGGTGCTTCCGACCTCATCCATCACCTCCTCGGCGCGCGGGCGCAGCGAAGGGGCCAGCAGCGCCCGCAACCCGCCGCGGTAGAGCCCGGGGTTGATCGCGCCATAGAGCCCGATGAACAGGATGATCACGGCATTGCCGAGCGCCCCGAAGGTGGAGGTGACCGCAGTCGCCGCCATGCCGCCGCCCTCGCCCGACAGAAGGCGTGACGGGGCCAGCCGGCTCAGCAGCTGGTCGCCCCAGGAGAAGGTGGCGATCCGGTCGCGCAGGCTGGAGAAGGCCTCGGGCAACTGGCGGGTCAGCTCGTCGAACTGCTCCGCCGCCGCCGGGGCGAAGGCGGTGAAGGCCCCGCCGAAGGCCAGCAGCACCAAGAGGATGAAGGCGCCGATGCTCCAGCCGCGACCGAGCCCGGTGAAGCGGGCGATCAGCCCCGCCCCCCCCGCTCAGCAACACGCCGAACAGGATGCCGGCGAAAATCACCAGCAGCACGTCGGCCGCAAGCAGCGTCAGCAGCACGAAAATGCCACCCAGCACGAACAGGGAAATCTTGCGCCGGGTCATCGGGCCTCCAGGACTTGTCCGGGGCCAACGTCCCGTCAGCCCGGCAGGTTCCGGCTCAGCCCGGCAGATGCCGCCGGCGCACCGTTCCGGGCCGCCCCGGCAGCGCCATACGCGCGTCGTTGCGGCTCCGCTCCACGATCACCCGGCCCTTCGCCACGACGCAGAGCCGGTCCGGCCGCAGCCGCAGCGCCTCCACCGGATTGCCCGCGTCGAGCACCACCAGCGAGGCCACATCGCCGACGCCGAGCCCGTAGCCCTGCAGCCCCATGATCTTGGCATTCTCCTGCGTGACCATGTCGAAGCAGCGCTTCATCTCGGCCGGATGGGTCATCTGCGCCACATGCAGCCCCATGAAGGCCACGTCGAGCATGTCGGCGGTCCCGAGCGAATACCAGGGGTCGAGCACGCAGTCCTGGCCCCAGCCCACGGTGATGCCCTGGGCCTGCATCTCCTTCACCCGGGTCAGGCCGCGCCGCTTCGGGAAGGTGTCGTGCCGGCCCTGCAGGGTGATGTTGATCAGCGGGTTGGGGATCGCCGCCACCCCGGCCTCGGCGATCAGCGGCAGGAGCTTCGAGACATAGTAGTTGTCCATCGAATGCATCGAGGTCAGATGGCTGCCCGCCACCCTGCCCTGCAGCCCCAGCCGCTGGGTCTGGTAGGCCAGCGTCTCGATATGGCGGCTGAGCGGGTCGTCGGTCTCGTCGCAATGAATGTCGACCCGCAGGCCGCGCTCGGCCGCGATCTCGCAAAGGTCGCGCAGCGACTCCGCGCCGTCCTGCATGGTGCGCTCGAAATGCGGGATGCCGCCCACGACATCCACCCCCATGTCCAGCGCCCTGAGCGTGTTGGCCCGCGCCGTCGGGTCGCGGTAGAGCCCGTCCTGCGGGAAGGCCACCAGCTGCAGGTCGATGTAGTCCCTGACCTTCTCGCGCACCTCCAACAGCGCCTGCACCCCCAGCAGCCGGTCGTCGCAGGTGTCGACATGGCTGCGGATCGCCAAGAGCCCCATGCTCGCCGCCCAGTCGCAATAGTCGAGCGCGCGGCTCACCATGTCCTCGACCGTGGCGATCTCTTTCAGCTCGCCCCAGAGGCCGATGCCTTCCAGAAGCGTGCCCGAGGCGTTCACCCGCGGCGTGCCGTAGCTCAGCGTCGCGTCCATGTGGAAATGCGGATCGACGAAGGGCGGCGAGACGAGGTCTCCGGTCGCGTCGATCACCCGCCCCGCCTCGGCCTCCAGCCGGCCCACCGCGGCGATCCTGTCGCCGCGGATGCCGATATCGGCCACCGAGCCGTCGGGCAGCGTTCCGCCCTTCACGATCAGATCGAACATCAGCGTTCTCCTTTGTTGAACGGCGTCATCAGCGCGGCAGGCACCTCGGCGCGGCGCGACATCAGGATCAGCGCCAGAATGGACAGGATATAGGGCATCATCAGGAAGACCTGGTAGGGCACGGCCTGGCCCAGCGGCGTCTGCTGCATCCGGACCTGCAGCGCATCGAAGGCGGCGAAGAGCAGCGCGCCCAGCACCGCCTTGCCGGGTTTCCACGCGCCGAAGACCACCAGCGCGATGCAGATCCAGCCGCGGCCGTTCACCATCTCGAAGAAGAAGCTGGAGAAGGCCGAGAGCGTCAGGAAGGCCCCGCCCACCGCCATCAGCCCGGAGCCGACGATCACCGCCCCCATGCGCAGCCCGGTCACCGACAGGCCCTGCGCATCGACCGCCGCCGGGTTCTCGCCCGCCGCGCGCAGGGCCAGGCCCAGCGGCGTGCGGAACAGCACCAGCGCGGTCAGCCCGGCCACGGCGAAGGCGGCATAGGTCAGCGGCGTCTGCTGGAACAGCGCCGGGCCGATCAGCGGGATCTCCGACAGGCCCGGCACCGGCCAGACGGCGAAGGGCTCGATCTTCGGCGGGCTGGTTACCTCGGGCAGCATCAGCCGGTAGGCGAAGGAGCTGGTCGAGGTGGCGAGCAGCGTCACCCCCAGCCCGACGACATGCTGGCTCAGCCCGAAGGGCACCGTCAGCGTGGCGTGGAGCAGGCCGAACAGCATCCCCGCGCCCATGGCGACGCCGACCCCGCCCCAGAGATCCGCGCCCTGATAGACCGCCATCCAGCCGCAGAAGGCACCGATCACCATGATCCCCTCGATCCCGAGGTTCAGCACGCCGGCCCTTTCGCAGATCAGCTCGCCCATCGTGGCGAAGATCAAGGGCGAGGCGATGCGTACCGCCGCCGCCCAGAAGGTCGCCGACAGCAGGATGTCGAAAATCTCCATCAGCCTCTTCTCTGTCCAAAGGATCCCGGCAGTCGCCGGATGCGCAGCACCCTCATCCCCGCACCACCCTGACCTTGGTCAGCAGGATCGCCAGCACCATGAAGAGCAGCGCGAAGGCCAGCAGCATGTCGGCGATATAGGTGGGCACGCCGGCGGCGCGGCTCATGCTGTCGGCGCCGACGAAGATCCCGGCCACGAACAGCGCCGAGGGGATGACTGCCAGCGGATGCAGCAGCGCCAGCATGGCGACGATGATGCCGGTGTAGCCGAAGCCCGGGCTCAGATCGAGCGTCAGGTTGCCCTTCAGCCCCGAGACCTCGGAAAACCCGGCCAGCGCCGCCAGCCCGCCCGAGAGCAGCGCCGTCTTCACCAGCACCGCGTTCACCGGGATGCCGGCAAAGCGCGCTGCCTGCGGGTTCAGCCCGACGGCCCGCATCTCGTAGCCGAGCGCGGTGCGGGTCTGGATCACCCAGACCAGCAGCGCCGCGATCAGCGCGAGGCCGAAGCCCCAGTGCAGCCGGAGCCCCGTCACGATGCGCGGCAGCCGCGCCTCCTTGATCAGCGCCGCCGATTTCGGCCAGCCCATGCCCATCGGGTCCTTCAGCGGCCCCTCCAGCAGGTAGCTGACCAGCAGCAGCATGATGAAGTTGAACAGAAGCGTGGTCACCACCTCGTCCACGCCGAAGCGGGTCTTCAGCATGACCGGGCCGAGCAGCACCAGCGCCCCGGCCAGCATCGCCGCCAGCGCCATCACGGGCAGCGTCAGCGGGCCGGTGATCGCCCCGGTCCCCAGAAGCACCGCGGCCACCGCCCCGGCATAGAGCTGCGCCTCGGCCCCGATGTTCCAGAGCCGGGCGCGGAAGGCCACGGCCACGGCGAGCCCGGTGAAGATCAGCGGCGTCGCGCGGTTCAGCGTCTCCAGCGCGGCGAACTTCGTGCCGACCGCGCCCTGCACGATCAGCCCCAGCGTGGCGAAGGGGTTGGCCCCGGCCAGCAGCGCCAGCAGCGAGGCCGTCACCACGGTCAGCCCCAGCGCCGCCAAGGGCAGCCCCGCGCGGCGCAGCGCCGAAGGGTTGGCGATCGGCTCAAGCCGCATCGGCGAAGCCGTGGCCGGCCATCCAGAGGCCCAGATCGGTCTGCGTCATCGTTCCCCGCGCGAAGCCGGGCGACAGACGCCCTTCGGATATCACGTGAATGACATTGGACAAGCCCATGATTTCGTCAAGGTCTTCCGAGATCAGAAGCACCGCCGCCCCTGCGTCGCGCGCCTGCAAGAGCCGCGAATGCACATAGCCGATGGCGCCGATGTCGAGGCCGCGCACCGGCTGGTTGGCGAGGATGATCTTCGGCCCCGGCTCCAGCACCCGGCCGAGGATCAGCTTCTGCATGTTGCCGCCCGACAGGAGCCGGATCCGCGTCTCAGGCCCCGGGCAGCGCACGTCGTAGCGCCGGATGATGCCCTTGGCGAAGTCGCTCGCCGCGCGCCAGTCCATCCAGCCCGCGCGCGAGAAGCCGCTGCGGTAGCCTTCGAGGATGGCGTTCTCGGTCAGGGTGAAATCGGCGATGGTGCCGGTCTTGTGCCGGTCCTCCGGGATGCGGGCGATGCCCTCGGCCACCGCCTGCCGCGGGGTCCAGCGTCCGACCGGCCTGCCGCCGATCTCCACCGCGCCCGCGGCCGGCGCGATCAACCCCGAGATCAAGTCCGACACCGCCGCCTGCCCGTTGCCCGACACGCCCGCCAGCCCGACGATCTGCCCGGCGCGCAGATCGAGGCTGACCTGCCGCAGCCCCGCCCCGCTCACCCGGTCCAGCCGCATCAGCACCGGACCCGGACGCGCCGGGGCGACGGCGGGCGGCGTCACCTCGCTGCCGACCATCATCGCCGCCAGCGCGTGCCGGTCGGTGTCGGCGGTCTTCACCTCGCCCACCACCCGGCCATGCCGCAGCACCACGCAGCGGTCGGCGATGCCCATCACCTCGTGCAGCTTGTGCGAGATGAAGACCACCGACAGCCCGCGCCCCACGGCGAGCCGCAGGGTGCGGAACAGCGCTTCGGTCTCCTGCGGGGTCAGCACTGCGGTCGGCTCGTCGAGGATCAGCACCCGCGCGTCGCGGTAGAGCGCCTTGAGGATCTCCACCCGCTGCCGCTCGCCGACAGAGAGGCTGCCGACCCGCGCGTCGGGATGCACCTTCAGCCCGAAGTCGCGGCTCAGCGCCTCGACCCGCGCCCGCGCCGCGCCCTTGCCCAGCGAGGGCCGCCAGAGCGAACCGGTGCCCAGAAGGATGTTCTCCAGCACCGTCAGGCTGTCGGCCAAAGTGAAATGCTGGTGCACCATGCCGACCCCCGCCGCCAGCGCGGCGCGCGGGTGGCCGGGGGGCAGCGGCTGGCCGAAGGCCTCGACCGTGCCCTCGTCGGCCACGTAATGGCCGAAGAGGATGTTCATCAGCGTGGTCTTGCCCGCGCCGTTCTCGCCCAGCAACGCGACCACCTCGCCCTGCCGGAGCGCGAGCGAGATGCCGTCATTGGCCACCAGAGTGCCGAAGCGCTTGGTGATGCCGGTCAGGCGCAGGACGACGGGGGCTTCGCTCACGAGGATTTCGGCTCGCTGTCGTCGATGGCGACGGTGAAGCTGCCGTCGCGGATCGCCGCCTCGCGCTCGGCCACCAGCGCCTTGGCGCTGTCGGGCACTTTACCTTCGAAGGTGCCGAGCGGGGCCAGCGAACAGCCGCCTTCCTTCATGAAGGAATAGACGCCGTAATCCGCCGCCGTGAACGTGCCCGCCATCACCTCGGCCACCGCCTTGTCGAAGGTCGGCTCGAAATGCCAGAGCGCCGAGGCCACAACCGTGTCGGGATAGTCTGCCTGCGTGTCGATCACATTGCCGATCGCCAGCACGCCCTTCTCCTTGGCCGCATCCGACACGCCGAAGCGCTCGGCATAGAGCAGGTCCGCGCCGCCCTCGATCATCGCCAGCGCCGTCTCCTTGGCCTTCGGCGGATCGAACCACGAGCCGATGAAGCTGACCTGGAATTTCATCTCCGGGTTCACCTCGCGGGCGCCGGCCATGAAGGCGTTCATCAGCCGGTTCACCTCGGGGATCGGGAAGCCGCCGACCATGCCGATGTTGCCCTTGCTCATCGAGGCGGCGACGATGCCCGACAGATAGGCCGCGTCCTGGATGTAGTTGTCGAACACCGCCACATTCGGCAGCGCCTCGTCCGGCGGGAAGCTGGAGCCCAGCAGGAAGGCCACCTCGGGATAGTCGGCCGCCACCTCGCGGGCCTCCTGCTCCACCCCGAAAACCTCGCCGATGATCAGCTTCACGCCGCTTTCGGCATATTCGCGCATCACCCGCGGATAGTCGGTGTTGGCGACGTTCTCGGTATAGCTGTAATCGACGGCGCCCGCCGCCTTGGCGGTCTCGGCGGCCTTGTGGATGCGGCTGACCCACTGCTGCTCGACCGGGACGGTGTAGATGCCCGCCACCTTCAGCGGCTCCTGCGCCCGGAGCTGGCGCGGCAGCGCCAGAAGCGCCAGCACCGCGCCCCCGGACAAAAGCAGGCTGCGCCTGGTGATGGCGCCGATGGTGTGTGCGGTCATGATCTGTCCCTCATCCTGATTCCGGTCCCGCCGGACGGTAGAGCTTTTTGACGATTCTCCACAAGCCGCGACGATCCCTTGCTTTTTCCCTGTGCGCTTCGTGTTCGTTCGCGCCCGATCCTGCGGCGATCCGGTGCAAAACCGATCAGAAGGCAAAATCGCCTTTTGCCCGCCCGGCCTCAAGACCCATTCGTTACAGCCCGGTTTTTCTGTGAAAAATTTGTTACACGAACCTACTAGACAGCTTGCAAGAATCCGCGCCAGCCCGTTACCTGACTGTTACAAACGCCGCACCCCGGCAGGTCAGCCACGATCGGCGCGGACAGAACGGCATCCACTGTTATCCAAACCGGGAGACTATCATGAGTGTGAAATACGGACTGGTCGCGTCGGTCAGCATCCTGTCGATGCTGAGCGGCGTCGCGGCCTCGGCCCAGAGCATGGACGAGCTGGTGGCCGCGGCGAAGGCCGAAGGCATGCTGACCACCATCGCCCTGCCGCACAGCTGGTGCGGCTACGGCGAGGTCATCGCCGGCTTCAAGGCGAAGTACCCCGAGATCACCGTGAACGAGCTGAACCCCGACGCGGGCTCGGCTGACGAGGTCGAGGCCGTGAAGGCCAACAAGGGCAACACCGGCCCGCAGGCGCCCGACGTGGTCGACGTGGGTCTGGCTTACGGCCCGGCGATGAAGGAAGAAGGCCTGCTGCAGCCCTACAAGGTCTCGACCTGGGACGAGATCCCGGCCGAGATCAAGGACGAGGAAGGCTACTGGTACGGCGACTACTACGGCGTCATGTCCTTCATCGTGAACAAGGATCTGGTCGAAAACACCCCGACCGACTGGGCCGACCTCCTGAAGCCGGAATACGCCGCCCAGGTGGCGCTCGCCGGTGACCCGCGCGCCTCGAACCAGGCGATCCTCGGTGTCCTGGCGGCCGGTCTCAGCACCGGCGCAGAAGCTGGCGAGGCCGCCGGCAAGGCCGGGCTCGACTACTTCGCCGAGATGAACAAGGCCGGCAACTTCGTTCCGGTCATCGGCAAGGCCGGCACGCTGGCGCAGGGCGCGACCCCGATCGTCGTGGCCTGGGACTACAACGCCCTCGCCTGGGAAGACGAGCTGGCCGAAAACCCGCCGGTCGAGATCGTGGTGCCGAAAACCGGCGTCATGGCCGGCGTCTACGTCCAGGGCATCTCGGCCTACGCGCCGCACCCGAACGCGGCGAAGCTGTGGATGGAATACCTGTATTCGGACGAGGGCCAGAACCTCTGGCTGAAGGGCTACTGCCACCCGGCCCGCTTCAACGCCATGGTCGCCGACGGCAAGGTGCCGCAGGAGCTGATCGACGCGCTGCCGCCGGCCGCCTCCTACGAGGCTGCCTACTTCCCGACGCTGGAAGAGGTCGACGCCAACAAGGCCGCCGTCACCGCCGGCTGGGACTCGGTCGTCGGCGCCAACGTCCAGTGACCTGACCTGATCCGCAGCCGCCCCGGCCCCCGCCGGGGCGGCTGTCTTTCCTCCGAGGACCGACCCCATGCCCGCGCACCAGCCCGGCCGGAAACGATGGCGCCTGCCGATGAACTGGCTCGGGCTGCTGCCCTTCCTGCTGTTCTCGCTGCTGTTCCTGATCCTGCCGACGATGCATATCGTCATCGGCGCCTTCCAGACCCGCGACGGCAGCTTCACGCTGCAGAACATCCGCGACCTGAACACCGGCACCATCCCCTCCTCCTACTGGATCTCGATCAAGATCAGCTTCGCCTCGGCGGTGCTGGGCTGCCTGATCGGCTTCGGCATGGCCGCCGCCGTGACCTTCGGCGCGGTGCCGAAATGGATCCGCGCGCCGCTCCTCACCTTCTCCGGCGTCGCCTCGAATTTCGCCGGCGTGCCGCTGGCCTTCGCCTTCCTCGCCACGCTCGGCCCGGCCGGTCTGGTGACGCTGTGGCTGCGCAGCGAATTCGGGATCGTGCTGCAGCGCGACCTCGGCTTCAACCTCCTGTCCTTCTGGGGCCTGACCATCACCTATCTCTTCTTCCAGATCCCGCTGATGATCCTGATCATCGCCCCGGCGCTGGAAGGGCTGAAGCGCGAGTGGCGCGAGGCCGCCTCGATCCTCGGGGCCAGCGGCTTCCAGTACTGGCGCATGGTCGCCTTCCCGATCCTCTTCCCCTCGCTGCTGGGCACGCTGGCGCTTCTCTTCGCCAATGCCTTCGGCGCGGTCGCCACCGCCATCGCCCTCACCGGCTCGGCGCTCAACATCGTGCCGATCCAGCTCTATGCGCAGATCCGCGGCGACGTGCTGGGCAACCCGCACCTCGGCTACGCCATGGCCTTCGGCATGATCGTGGTCACCGCCGCCGCCAATGTCCTCTACATCTGGCTGCGCGCGCGGTCGGAAAGGTGGCTGAAATGAGCCTCTGGACCCGTCTCACCGGCTGGTTCGCCCTGCTCTTCGGTCTGGGCTATTTCGCCCTGCCGCTGCTCGGCCTCACCGAATTCTCGCTGCGCGCCCGGCGCGGGGTCTATTCGCTCGACGCCTATGCCAAGGTGATCGCCGATCCCGAATTCCAGCAGACCTTCCTCTATTCCGTCAGCATGGCGCTGGTGACCATCGCCCTCGGCGTTTTCCTCGTGCTGCCCACCGCCTTCTGGGTCCGGCTGCGCCTGCCCGCGGCCCGGCCCTATGTCGAGTTCATCACCCTCCTGCCGCTGGTGATCCCGGCCATCGTCATCGTCTTCGGCTACATCCGGCTCTACAACACCTCGAGCTGGCTGCCGCTGACCGGCACGATCATGGGCACCAACTTCCTCCTGGCGGCGGGCTACACCACCCTCGCCCTGCCCTACATGTACCGCGCCATCGACACCGGCCTGCGCACGATCGACGTCGCCACCCTGACCGAGGCCGCGCAGAGCCTCGGCGCGGGCTGGACGACCATCCTCGGCCGGATCATCCTGCCCAACGTGCTGGTCGCGGTGCTGTCGGGCGCCTTCCTGACCTTCGCCATCGTCATCGGCGAGTTCACCCTCGCGGCGCTGCTCGACCGCCCCGCCTTCGGTCCCTACCTGCAGCGCATCGGCGCCAACAAGCCCTACGAGCCCTTCGCGCTGTCGGTCATCACCTTCATCATCACCTGGGGCTGCATGGGGCTGATCCAGCTCGCCAACCGCTTCACCACCTATACGAAGGCGCCGCGCTGATGTCCTTTCTCGAAATATCCCATCTGGAGAAATCCTTCGGCCCGCTGCGCGTGGTGAAGGACTTCAACCTCAGCGTCGAGAAGGGCGAATTCGTCTCGCTGCTCGGCCCCTCGGGCTGCGGCAAGACCACGGTGCTGCGCATGGTGGCGGGCTTCGAGACGCCGGATACAGGGTCGATCCACATCGAGGGCAAGGACGTGGTCCGGCTCGGCCCCAATGCACGCAAGATCGGCATGGTGTTCCAGGCCTATGCGCTGTTCCCCAACCTGACCGTCTCGCAGAACGTGGCCTTCGGGCTCAAGGTCGCGGGCGTCGGCAAGGCCGAGACCGCCGACCGGGTGCGTGAGATGCTCTCGCTGATCGGCCTGCCCGATCTGGGCGACCGCTACCCGTTCCAGATGTCGGGCGGCCAGCAGCAGCGCGTGGCCCTCGCCCGCGCCCTCGCCGTGCGCCCGCGCGTGCTCCTGCTCGACGAGCCGCTCTCGGCGCTCGACGCCAAGATCCGCGTCAGCCTGCGCAGCCAGATCCGCGAGATCCAGCAGCGGCTCGGCATCACCACCATCTTCGTGACCCACGATCAGGAAGAGGCGCTATCGATGTCGGACCGCATCGTGGTGATGAACGGCGGCATCGCCGAACAGGTCGGCACCCCCTTCGACATCTACAACAAGCCCACCACCAAGTTCGTCGCCAATTTCGTCGGCACGCTGAACACCTTCAGCGCCGACGTGACCGATGCGGCGGCGGGCCGGGTCTCGGTCGGCGGCACCCCGGTGCAGCTTCCGGCGGCGGTCGAGCCCGCCAAGGGCGACCGCATCGGTCTCGCCTTCCGTCCCGAAGCCCTGCATCTCGGCCGCGCCATCGGCCGCGAGGTGACGCTGCCCGCCGTGATCCGCGCGGTGAACTTCCACGGCTCGGTGATCCGCATCGAGGTGGAGGCTGCCGGAACCAACGTGGCTCTCGATACCTTCAACCGGGCGGACACTCCGCCGCCGCAGGTCGGCGACGCTGCCGAAGTCAGCTTCTCCGCCCGCGACGTGATCGTATTGGAGTACTGACATGGCCGACGCCTTCGCCGATCTGCACGCCGCCGCCGCGGCTCTGGGCACGAAACTCTTCACCGTCACCGTCCACGACCCCGAGGCGCATCTCTTCCGCCGCGCCTACACCTCGCATCCGATCGACTACCCGACCTCCGGCACCAAGCCGATGGTCGAGGACGACTGGAGCCGGCTGGTGATCGGCGAGGGCCGGAGCTTCGTCGCCAACACCACCGCCGCCTTCGCGCCCTATTTCCCGGATCACGAGCTGATCAACGCGCTCGGCTGCCATTCGGCGATGAACATCCCGGTGAAGCGCGGCGATGGCGCGGTGGTCGGCACGGTGAACCTGCTTTCCGACGCCAACCACTTCACCTCCGAAAAAGCCGCCGCCTACGAGGCGCTGGTGGACGAAGCCACCCCCGCCCTGCTCCGCGCCATCGCCGCCTCCCCGCTGGCCTGAGCCGCCCGAAGCGGAACCGCGGCTTCATCCTGGCCCAAATATCCCGCCCGAGGCTCCGCCAGAAGCCCCCGGCGCGCCCGTCAGGCCTCAGGCGGGATGACCCCCTTGCGCAGCAGGAAGCAGCCGTAGAACCGCCGCTCCCCGGTCTGGATCACCGCATAGGCCGCCTTCGCCTGCTCGTAGAAGGCGAAGCGCTCCACCGCCACCATCTCCCGCGCCCGCCCCTCGGCCGCGTCGATCTTCGCCTGCACCTCGATCTGCACCGCCGGCCGCTCCTCCGCCGCGCCGACGACTTCCATCCGCCCGGCGAAATCCTCGACGAAAGTGTCGAGCGGCAGCACCGAGAGCACCGCCTCCACCGCCTCGGCGGCGGTCAGGTTGTCCATCCGCAACAGCTCGCCGAAGGCGGTCTGCCGGGCGATGGCGTCCGCCGGAAAATTGGTGTCGGCGATCACCAGCACATCGCCATGCCCCATCGCCCTGAGCGCATAGAGCACCTCCGCGTTCAGCCGCGGATCCAGACCTTTCAGCATCTTCCCCTCCTCAAGGACCATGCCCGAAGCAATGCACCATCCACGCCCGCCGCGCCAGATCCACCGGCGGGCGGGCCCCGCCGGACCCAAGCCCGTTGCGGCATGGGACCATCTGGCATATTACCATATCAGCATTTCCCCAGATCCCGGTCCCCGCCATGACAGCCGATGCGCTCCGCCTGCACCCCGACGACACTGTCCTGATCGCGCTGAAGGACCTGCCCGCCGGCGCCCCGCTGGAGGGTTTTTTCACCGCCAGCGCCATCCCGCGCGGCCACAAGATCGCGGCGAGGCCGCTGGCCGCCGGCGACACCGTGCTGCGCTATGGCCAGATCATCGGCGTCGCCACCGAGGCGATCGCCGCCGGGGCGCATGTGCACAGCCACAATCTCGGCATGGGGGCGCATGACCAGGACCACGCCTTCGCCAGCGCCGTCCGCCCCCTGCCCGCCCCTGAGCGCCCGCGCAGCTTCATGGGCTACCACCGCGCCGGTGGCTCGGTCGGCACCCGCAACTATCTCGGCATCCTCACCTCGGTGAACTGCTCCGGCTCGGTCGCCCGCTTCATCGCCGAGGCGGCGGAGAAGCCCGGCTGGCTCGACGCCTTCCCGAATGTCGACGGCATCATGCCCATCGTGCATGGCACCGGCTGCGGCATGTCCGGCAAGGACGAGGGCTATGACACGCTGTTCCGCACCCTGCAGGGCTATGCCCGCAACCCGAATTTCGGCGGCATCCTTCTGGTCGGGCTCGGCTGCGAGGTGATGCAGATCCCCGACCTGATCGGCGCCGGGCGGATGCGGGCCGACGGCAATTTCCGCTACATGACGATCCAGCAGACCGGCGGCACCCGCAAGACCATCGAGCGCGGGCTCGAGGTGCTGCGCGAGATGGCCGAGGTCGCCAACCGCGCCACCCGCCAGCCCGCCGGGCTGGAGCATCTGACCGTCGGCATGCAATGCGGCGGCTCGGACGGCTATTCCGGGATCACCGCCAACCCGGCGCTCGGCGTCGCCTCCGACCTGCTGGTCGCGCATGGCGGCACCACCATCCTGTCGGAGACCTCCGAGATCTACGGGGCCGAGCACCTGCTGACCCGCCGCGCGGTGACGCAGGAGGTCGGGCAGAAGATCCTCGACCGGATCCGCTGGTGGGAAGACTACACCGCCCGCAACGGCGGCGAGATGGACAACAACCCCTCGCCCGGCAACAAGCGCGGCGGGCTGACCACCATCCTGGAAAAGTCGCTGGGAGCCGTGGCCAAGGGCGGCTCGGCGCCGCTGACCCAGGTCTACAAATTCGCCGAGCCGATCACCGAGAAGGGCTTCGTCTTCATGGACAGCCCCGGCTACGACCCCTGCTCGGTCACCGGCCAGATCGCCTCGGGCGCGAACCTGATCGCCTTCACCACCGGGCGCGGCTCGGTCTCCGGCTACAAGCCGACGCCCTGCATCAAGCTGGCCACGAATTCCGAGATGTATGAGCGGCTGGCGGAGGACATGGACATCAACTGCGGCGATATCGTCACCGAGGGGGTGACGCTGGAGGCGAAGGGGCGGGAGATCTTCGAGCTGTTCCTGCGCGTGGCGTCCGGCGAGGCGACCAAGTCGGAGGAGCTGGGCTTCGGCGGGGCGGAGTTCGTGCCCTGGCAGATGGGCGCGGTGATGTAGCCGGGAGAGCCGCCCTCGGGGGCATCGAGCCCCCTCGGGCGGCGCTGCCGCGACGGGACCTTCGGCGCCGCGCCGGGGTTCGGCGTCGCATGAGTATTTGGGCCAAGAAGAAGCCGCAGGGGCGCATGGTCGCGGCGGCGGGGCCTTGACGGGCGCGGGGCGGGCGGGCCTTCTGGCGGCTGTGCAGCTTGGCCGGAGGACGACCCCGATGAAGATCAACGACATTCCCTACCGCTCGATCTGGGTCGAGGAGGGCGAGGTGCGGATCATCGATCAGCGCTGGCTGCCGCATGAGTTCCGCATCGTCTCCTTGGCGGAGCGGGGGGAGTTCGCCACGGCGATCCGGGACATGTGGGTGCGGGGGGCGCCGCTGATCGGGGCGACGGCGGCCTGGGGGGTGGCGGTGCAAATGGCGGCGGACCCGTCGGATGCCTCGCTGGCGGAGACCTGGGAGGTGCTGCACGCGACGCGGCCGACGGCGATCAACCTGAGATGGGCGCTCGACGAGATGCGGCGGGTGCTGGCGCCGCTCCCCCCGGCCGAGCGGGCGGCGGCGGCGGCGGCGCGGGCGGCGGCGATCTGCGACGAGGATGTGGAGATCAACCGGCGGATCGGGGTGGCGGGGCTGGAGGTGATCCGCGGGATCGCGGCGCGGAAGGCGGGGCCGGTCAATATCCTGACCCATTGCAACGCCGGCTGGCTTGCCACGGTGGATTGGGGGACGGCGACCTCGCCGATCTATCACGCCATCGAGGCCGGGATCGGGGTGCATGTCTTCGTCGACGAGACCCGGCCGCGCAATCAGGGGGCGCTGCTCACGGCCTGGGAGATGGCCTCGCACGGGGTGAGCCACGAGCTGATCGTGGACAACGCGGGCGGGCATCTGATGCAGCATGGCGAGGTGGATCTGGTGATCGTCGGGACGGACCGGACCACGGCGAATGGCGACGTCTGCAACAAGATCGGCACCTATCTGAAGGCGCTGGCGGCCAAGGCGAACGGGGTGCCGTTCTATGTGGCGCTGCCCTCGCCCACCATCGACTGGACGGTGCGGGACGGGCTGGCCGAGATCCCGATCGAGGAGCGGTCGGGGGCGGAGGTGACGCATGTCCAGGGCAAGGACGGGTCTGGGCGGGTGATCTCGGTCCAGATCTCGCCGGACGGGACACCGGCGCGGAACCCGGCTTTCGACGTGACCCCGGCTTCGCTGGTGACGGGGCTGATCACCGAACGGGGGGTCTGCGCCGCCGAGCCGGGGGCGATGCGGGCGATGTTTCCCGAGGCGGGGGTGTGATTTTCACGCGTGAAAATGAGGCTAAGTGGCTGATTATGAATACTTTATTCAGAATCTGTTAATGTTCCGTAAACCAATGAAGCAGGTGACGTTTGACTGTCACTTAACCCCACGCAGCAAAGCAGCAGACGTTCATGAGCACAGGGTATCGACACAATCACTATGTTCCAGAGTGGTATCAGAAACAGTTCCTCCCTGCTGGGACAACACGTCACCACTACCTGGATCTAAAGCCGGACAGAAGAACTAGCAACGGGCACAGCTTTCTTCGCAAGAACCTACATTTCTGGGGCCCGAAACAATGCTTCGCGCAGGATGATCTTTACACGACGAGGTGGGGTCACGTCGAAAATCGTGACATTGAAAAGTTCTTTTTTGGCCATTTTGACACTACTGGCCCGAAAGCTGTAAAGCACTTCGCCAACTTTCAATTTAACTCTGACGCAGGGGAAGCACTCACAACTCTGCTCCCGTATATGAGTGTACAGAAACTGCGAACGCCAAAGGGTCTCGCATGGCTACGAAAAACTTTCAAAACTCGCGATAGGAACAGTACCCTTACGCAACTTCAAAGGTTGCAAAACTTGTTTTGCGCCATCTGGGGCGAAGCTGTCTGGCAAATAGCCGACGCAACTCACTCGGCAACTAAGTTTATAATATCAGACCATCCGGTTGTAACTTACAACCGCGAGTGCTTTCCCGGCTCTCGTTGGTGCATTGGCGAAAACGACCCCGATATCCGCTTTGCTGCGACCCATACATATTTTCCTCTTTCGTCTGATAAAGTCCTGATTCTGACGAACTTAAACTGGGCTCGAGATCCATATCAAAACCCCATGACGCTGCGCCCTAATCCTAGATTCATGAGATCCGCAGCATTATTCAAGATTACCGACATTCAACATGAGCGGCACCTTACAGAAGAAGAAGTTATCGAAATTAACTACATAACCAAGATGCGCGCACTGCGCTACGTTGCTGCAGCCAAAAGAGAATGGCTGTTTCCCGAAAAATATCTTCGTTCAAAAAACTGGCGAAAACTCGGCGATGGGTACCTACTTATGCCAGATCCCCGTCACATTCACGGCGGCGGCAAAATGTTCGTCGGCTATAAAGGCGGGCGGAGTGAGAGCTGGAGTGAATATGGGCATAGACCGTGGGAAGGGGGATACGAAGACGGTGCACGACAAGAACGCGAATGGGCTGCAATGCAAAAGTTTAAAACCGAATGGGCGGCGACATATGGCCCAGATTACCGGGGCGTACTTTATGATGTTGTCTCTCACAGAGATGGTGTCAGACGGAGCATGGGTGAGGAGTGGCATCGCGAAGAGTGCGAGCGAGACGCTCATTACATTAAACTGCCGGGTGAGCAAGCACGCCGTAGAAAACTTAGACGTTGAAATCAGTTTATGAGGATCAACCCTGAGTTTCCCAGTGCGAAGCAGTCCAGAAACGTCCACCTAGAAAAGGAGCGAAGTTTGACTGGATAGCAAAAACCCCCGCAGCATCGTGCACCGGCGTTTCCCTACCCCCTCGTCCCCCGCATCAGCACCACCGCCGCGATCGAGAGCAGCAGGATGGCCGAGGCCTCCAGCACGATGTTCTGCGGGTCCATGTCCTTGCCCTGCAGCACGATCAGCCGGGCCAGGGCCGTGATGGCGATGAAGATCGGGAAGACGAAGGGCAGGCCCGTGCCGGTGTAGAAGACGGCGACCATGGCGATGACCTCGGTGTAGAGGAACATCAGGAGAATGTCTCCGAGGCCGACGGTGCGGCGCTCGATGAGAGAGGCGATCTCCATACCCGTGGCGGCGAGGGTCATCAGGGCGACGAAGATCAGGAGGGCGTGCTCGACGGCGCTCAGGGCGCGGACCACGAGGGTGCGGGGCGGCGGCTCGGTGCGGGCGCCCTCGCCGGGATCGGCGGGCTGCGGGGCGGCGCCGGGCGGCAGGGAATGCGGGTCGGGGGACGGCGGCAAGGAAGGCATGGGAACACTCCGGCACTGGGACAGCAACGGGGTGAAGGGTAGCGGCGGCGGGGGCGCGCGGCAACGGGGTCGCGCGCCCTGCGGGTGGGGGGCCGGTCAGGCGGCGGGTTGCGCGAGGAAGAAGCGCAGCATCTCGCGGCTGGCGTCGGGCCCCTCGGGGGCGGTGTAGCTGCCGGCCGGGCTGCCGCCGGACCAGGCGTGGCCGGCGCCGTGCAGCAGCCAGTGCTCGGCGCGCGGCTGGCCCTTGGCGTCCTCGTGGACGATGCGGGTGAAGCCCATGCCGCCGGGCGAGGCGCCGGTCTCGGTCCTCGGTTTGAGGGTCGGGTCGGCGGGCGGGGTGAACTGGGCCAGCACCTGGGCGCCGTTCACCGGGCTGACGGTGGCGTCGCGGTCGCCGTGGAAGACGATCGCGGGCATCGCCTGGGCCGGGCCGCCGCTGCCGCCCTGGCGCATGGCCTGGAAGGCGGAGGCGACCGAGGTCGCCGCGCCCTGGGCGAGGCCGGAGTGCACGCCGATGGCGGCGTAGAGCTCGGGGTAGCAGGCACCCATGATCGCCGCCGCGGCGCCGCCGGCGGAAAGGCCGGCGACATAGACCCGGGCGGGGTCGATGTTGTGGGCGGCCATGACCTCGCGGGTGATGCCGGCGATGAGGGCGGGCTCGCCCTGCCCGCGCTGCTGGTCGCCGGTGTTGAACCAGTTCCAGCAGCGCTGCATGTTGGCGCTCTGCGGCTGCTCGGGCCAGACGGCGACGAAGCCGATCTCCTCGGCCAGCGCGTTCATGCGGGTGCCGGCGGCGAAATCGTCGGGGGTCTGGGTGCAGCCGTGCAGCATGACGACGAGCGGCAGCGGGCCGTCATGGCCCTGCGGCACGTAGAGCTTGTAGCTGCGCCGGCCCTGCGGGGCGCTGAAGCTGTGGCTGGTGAAGCGGCCGGGGGTTTCGGGGGCGCGCGGTTTCGCCTTGGGGCGGGGTTTCGCGGCGGGGCGCAGCGACCAGGGCTGCGAGGGCGCGCCGGGCGGGGCGAGGTCGATCACGTCGGGGTCGATGTGCGGGGCTGCGGGCGCGCCGGAGACGGTGTCGCGGATCAGCGCCATGGCTTCGGAGAGACGGCCCTCTCGGGTCAGGCGGGTGGCTTCCGCCAGTTTCGGGTTCATGGGGTCGTCCTTTTCAGCGGAGGCGATCGGAGAGGGCTGCGCGGACTTCGGGGCTGGCTTGCAGCGAGCCGAGCACGTGCAGGCTGGCGATGGTGGCGCGGGCGAGGTCGGGCGGGACGTCGCGGGCGATGATGGCGAGGCCGAGCACCTGGATGTGCAGTTGCTCGCCCGCCGCCTGCACCGCCTCGAGATCGGCGCGGGAATAGCTGCGCAGCCCGAGGTCGAGCTGGTGGCGGGCGACGGATTTCTCCACCGCCTCGCCGTGGCGGTCGAGTTGGGCGCGGATGGCGGTGCGGATCAGGTCGCTCCGGTTGGAGTAGAAGCCCTCCTGCACCAGGAGGTCGATGCGGCCGAGGTCGACATAGCCGAGGTTGATGGTGATCTTCTCGGAGTCGGCGCCGCGGGGTCTGAGATCCTGCACGTTTCCTGTCATTCCACCAGCCCTTCGCCATCCATGTGGATGGTATATGGCTGGATATGCGTCGGGGGCAAGGGGTGCGGGCAGGTTTTTGCTGCGGATGCAGCATGTCTTTCTGCGGGCGCGAAGGCGGGAATGAAAACGCAGCCTCCCTGCGAAGGCTGCGCCGGGGCCCGGAGCGGGGTCACGGGCTTGCGGTGCCGGTCGCTACATCAGCTTGCCGGGCTTGTCGCGCGCGGCGCGCGGCTTGTCCTCGGCCTGCAGGATCGGGTGATCCTTGCCGGTGGTGGTGGTGTGGGACGGCGACTCCGCCGGGCGGGCGGCAGGCTCCGGGCGGTAGGGCGGCGGCTCGCTGTAGCCGGTGTGCCGTCCGCCGGTGGTGTTCAGCGTGGCGGCGCTGCGGCTGGAGACGCCATAGCCGTAGAGGCAGATGGCGAGCAGACCGCCGAAAACGATGATCGCAAGCAGGAATTCCATTCCGGTCTCTCCCTTGGTGACATGAGCAGGTGATCCGGATGAACCGCGGCCGCCGCGCGAAGTTCCGTGGACGAAAGGCGGTGGCGGCAAAGCGCCGTGGCCCCGGCAGGCGGCAAGCCGCCGACCGGGGCCGGGGGTCAGGCGAAGCTGACGACGTTGTGCACACCGACGTCGGGATCGCTGTCGGTCATGTTGGCCTTGGCGATCTCGTAGGCGAAGCGGCCCGTGCTGGAGGTCGAGGCCCAGAGCGCGGCGCTGTCCAGGGTGACGGCGATCATCGTGAGGTCCGGGTCCTCTTTGCCCTCGAACCAGGCGCCGACGATCGGGTTCCACATCTCGTCGAGCTTGGCGCGGTCCATCTCTTCGGTGATCGGGCCGGACATGCAGGCATGGAAGTCCTGCCCCTTGGCGACCAGCACGAAATGCGCGGTGCTGCCGGGGCCGATGGCCTTGAACAGGTCGGTGCTGCGCTTGGTCAGGAACCAGAGCTTGCGGCCAGCCTCGTCGGCGTGATGCGACATCGGCTGGAAATGCTGGCCGGAGCCAACGATGCCGAGCATCCCGGCGCGGGTGTCTTCCAGCTCTTTCCAGAGCAGTTTCTTCGGATCGGTTTTTGCGAGGTCCGTATCGGACATGAGTGGCTCCTCGTGAGGTTTGGTTGCCGGCCTCAACCGATCTCGGCGGCGTTCGTTCCCTCTGCCCCCTCCCCGCTTCCCGCCGCTCGCGCAGGCGGCACCGCAGAGGGATCGCGCAACGCGGCGGAGGCCCTGCGGTTCCCCCGCCGAATCGCCGGAGGGCGGCGGAACAAATTCCCGTCGCCTCCTGTTTTACTGCCGAGACGGGTCGACGAGACCCCCCAATCACTGCGCGAGGAGATGAGCATGCAGACCGATAAGACAAAGCCGGGTGCGGCGGACGCCAGCGGATCGCAATCGCGTCCGGGTCTCGCGGATCAGGCGAAAGACGCGGCACGCCGCGAAATGGATGATGCCCGCGAGCGGCTTCACGGCGCCGCCGACAAGGCGCGCGGCGAGGCCTCCCGGGCCGGCCGCAGCGTGCAGAGCCTGATGATGGACGAGATCGACAAGCGCAAGGGCATGTTCTGCGAGGGTCTGGAAGGCGTGGCGCATGCTATGCGCAAGGCTGCCGACGATCTCGACAAGAACGACGACGCCCCCGCAGCGCCGCGCATGGTGCATCAGGCCGTGAACACCATCGAGGACATGGCCGACCGGCTGAAGGGTCAGTCCGCCGAGGACATCGGCCGCAACCTGTCGCGCTACGGCCGTGAGAACCCGGCGCTGTTCGTCGCCGGCGCGCTGCTGGCCGGCCTCGCCGCCGGTCGCTTCTTCGTCGCCAGCGGCTCGGGCAAGCGCGGCTCGCGCGACTGGGACGAGGACGAGGACGAGGAGCTGATCGAGCGTCCGCCGGTCATGGCGCGCGGCCCCAAGGGCCACACGCCGGGCGATACCGCCTCCTATGGCTCGGGCCGCCACGAGGATCTGCCCTCCGGCACCGGAAGCGGCGCCGGCATGGCGACCGGCGCGGGCCAGGGGTCGAACCCGGCCCCCTCCTATGGCCAGGGTGCATCCCAGTCCGGCGTGAAGCCTGCTGGCGGAACTCCGGTCAGTCCCGCCTCCACCGGCCCCGCCTCGACTGGCCCGGCCTCCAGCTCGCCGGTCTCCACGCCCTCCGGCGCCACGCCCTCCAAGCCGGGCTTCACCCCCTCGGGAGCCAAAGATGGAACGTCCTGAGCGGGAGACCCCGAACGGCGGCCGGTCGATCGCCGATCTGCTCGGCGATCTGGTCCGCGACCTGACCGGACTGGTGCGGACCGAGGGCAAGCTGGTCCGCGCCGAGATGATGGAGGCCGGCAAGACCATGGCGGTCGGCGCCGAGATGATCGCGGCGGGGGCCATCCTGCTGCTCGTCGCCCTTCTGGTGCTGGTCCAGGCGCTGGTCGTGATCCTTGCCCATTGGGTCGGGCCGGCCTGGGCCGCGGTCATCGTCGGCGTCGTGCTGGGCCTGATCGGCGCGATGCTGATCCTGCGCGGCAAGAAGGACCTGAGCGCCGCCAATCTGGTGCCCGAGCGCACCATCGAACAAACCAGCCGTGATGCACGGCTTGCACGGGAGCAAATCTGATGAGCGATACCGCAGACCATCTTGAACGCGAAGTCGAGGCCCGCCGCGCCAGCGTTGAAAGCACGCTGGACGCGCTGAAGGAACGCATGTCGGTAAACCAGGTGATCGATGAGGTCGGCCAGTTCATCGGCGTCGAGGACGCCCGCGCCGCGCTGCACACCGCCGGCCGGCAGGTGCGCGAGAACCCGGTCGCGCTCGGCATGATCGGCCTCGGCCTCGCCTGGCTGGTGCTGGGCAACTCCGGCAAGGATCGCCGCAGCGGTTACGACGGCTACGCAGGTCGTTCGGGCAGCTACGAGCCCTATTCCGGCGGCTCGCGCGACTGGCGTGACGAGCGCTCGGGCCGCGGCGTGATCGACAAGGTCGTCGGCGCTGTTTCTGGCGCGGCGGAGAGCGTCGGCCATGCGGCCTCGGCGGCGGGGGAAAAGATCTCCTCCACCCTCGGCGGCGCCCGCGACCGCGCCTCGCATTACGCCGACGATATCGGCGAGCGTTCGGGCTCGATGCGCGACAGCGCCTATGACCGTGCGGCGCATCTGCGCGAGGACATGGGCGCGCGCGGCGACAGCCTGCGCCACCGCGCCGGCGACTTCCGCAACGCGGCGGCCGACCGGGCCGACGACCTGCGCCACCGGGCGAGCGACTTCCGCCATGCCGCGGCCGACCGCGCGGGCCACATGCGCGACCAGGTCTCGACCACTCTGGAACAGCAGCCCTTGCTGATCGGCGCGGTCGCGGTTGTGGTCGGCGCGGTAATCGGCGCCGCCCTGCCCCGCACCCGGACCGAGGACCGGATGATGGGCCAGTACCGCGACGACCTGATGGACGAGGCCCGCGCCGCCTCCGCCGGTCTGCGCGACCGGGCGATGGATGCGGCGCATCACACCTATGACGCGGCCGTTGATGCGGCGCGCGACGAGGGTCTGGTGCCGGAGAAGGGCGAGACCGTCGCCGCCAAGCTGGAACGCGTCGCAGGCGCGGCGGTGCAGGAGGCCAAGGACCAGGTCGACCCGGTGCTGCACGGCGAGAAGGACGAGGCCGGGAAGTCGGAGATGGGCAAGTCGGGCGCGGACAAGCCCGAGGCCGCCAAGACCGGCTTTGCGGCTCAGGACGCCGGCAAGACCAAGGTCTGATCGGGTTTTGAAACGACAGAGGGGCGGGCATCTTGTCCGCCCCTTCGCATGCCCGGGGCTCGTGTCTTCCGACATGCCATTGGGCGAGGTTCCGCTCCTGCCCGGCGCCACCGCACCGCGTCGCGCCTCTGTAGGGTGGGATTCCACCCCGCCGCGCTTCCACCCCGGCAAGGTGCGGCTCCCCCGCTTGCGCCGGACGCGCCACGCAAGGCACCGTAGGGTGGGGTTTCACCCCACCATCAGCGCCGCCGACAAAGCCACGCCCCTGCTGCGACGTGGCCGCAGCGTGGGGTTTCACCCCACCCTCCTCTGCTAGAAAGACAAAGGGCGGGGAAATCCCCGCCCTCTCACATCACGAATAGATCGGCGGCGTCTGCTCGCCCGGGTCGGGGAGCGGCGGGTCGCCGGCGGGGATCGGGTCCGGGTCGGGCATCGGATCGGGATAGGGGTCCGGGCCGGGATCGGGCATGGGATCGGGCATCGGGTCCGGCTGGGGGTCCGGCTGGTTCGGTTCGGGATGCGGGGGATCGTTGGGGCCAAGGGTCCGGGTCATCTGCGACTCCTGCTTGTTGCTCGGCGGTCCTGCCGCCTCGTTACAAAAGTCCGGGCGGCGGCCGAAGGTTCCCGGTGTCGATGTCGCAGTCGAACCCTCCGGGCCGGGGGAAGCCTGCGACGCCGGAGCGCGAGGGTAGATCGACGGCGCGGGTGATGGCGATACTTGGCGCGGCGGACGCCTTCGCGCGGACGGCGGAGGGTGCCGCCGTCAGAACCGGCGGCTGAGCCAGGGGGAGCCGGTGACGCCGAAGCGCCAGGGCAGATCCACGGCGCGGGTGATGCCGATCCGGGGGCCGGCTAGGCGCTGCGATGGAGGCAGAGAATCGGGTTCCAGCCGGAGGTCCGCGCCGTCGAAGGCTGCGCCGTCATCCGAGGGGCCGATGGCCAGCGCCTGGCCCAGCTTGCCGGGGCCGGAGCAGAGCTGGCGCGGGTCCTGCTGGCCGCGGCGCTGCCGCATCAGATCC
>NZ_PZKG01000047.1 GCF_003034985.1 Cereibacter changlensis JA139 | reverse complement strand
TCGGGCGCCCGCCAGAGCACGGCCGCGACCAGGGTGGCGGTCTTGCCCGGCCCGTCGCCGCCGCCGTCCGGCAGCGCCAGCCGCAGCCGGAGGCTCATGCCCTGCGCGGCGGGAAGCGTCGCCGTCTCGGCATGACGGTCGATGTCCATCCGGGTCGGGATGGAGGAGCCCTGCGCCTGCAGCACGCTGCCCTGAACCGCCAGCAGCAGAACAGCGCACAGAACCACGCGCAGCGCGGCAAAGGCTCTCGTTCTTGCGATGCGGGCAAGTTCGGTCAATATCGGGTCCATTCCGTTGTTCCGGCAACCTAGGGTTTGGCGCAGGCGAAGTCGAGCCGCAGCGGCGGCAAAACCGAGGGTTTTCCACGTTTTCGCGCAGGTTTGCCGGAAATCCGCCGCCTCAGCGGGCGGCTCGCTCTGCCGTTGCGCCGGGCGGGGCGAGGGAGGGGCCGATGAAGCTGCCGAAGGCGCGCGGCCCCTCGGGCATCTCGACCTCGGCGAGGATCTCGAGCGAGCTGGCGTCGAGGATCGTCAGGCTGTCGGAGAACCAGTTCGCCACCAGCACCCGGCGGCCATCGGCGGTGGCGGCGATGCCCTCGGGGTATTCGCCGACAGGCACCTCGGCAAGCACCGCATGGCTCGTGGCGTCAAAGACTGTCAGGCTCTCGGCATATTGGTTGGTGACAAAGCCCTTCCCGGCGGCGAAGGCCAAGGCATAGGGATGCTCGCCCACCGGGATCGTGGCGATGACCGCGCGGCGGGCGAGATCGACCACCGTCACGTCATTGGAGAGCACGTTCACCACATAGGCGCGCCCGTCCCGCAGGGTGACGCCGAAGGGGTGCTCGCCGACCGTAACGGCCTCTGAAGCGCCGCTGGCGGCGTCGATCAGGCTGATCCGGTTGGCGTCGCGGTCGGCGGTGACGATCAGCGCCCCGTCGGCGCTGACCGCGATGCCCGAGGGCGCGGCCCCGGTGGCGAAGCTGCGCAGCACCGCGCCGCGCTCGGGGTCGACCTCGTGGATCTCGGCGCCCTGCCAGTCGGAGACATAGACATGATGCGTCACGGGGTTCACCGCCACGCCGAAGGGTGCGCCGGGAAGGGGGATGCGGCGCAGCTCCACCCCCTCGGGTGACAGCACGTGCAGCAGCGCCGTCTCCACCGCCACCACATAGGCCTGACCGGTCGAGGGATCGACCGCGACGGCGGCGGGCTTGCCGGGCAGGGCGAGCGTCGCGGTCACCGCGCCGCTCGCTGGATCGACGAAGCTCACCGCCCCGGCGTTCTGCGAGGTGATCACCGCCTGTTCGCCCGAGGCGGCGACGGCCCCAGCCAGGAGCAGCGCCGCGGCGAGGCGCAGCCTCACTCGGCCGCGCCGAAACGCTCGACCAGCGCGGCGATCCCGGTTTGATAGTAGGCGTCCACCGCCGCGGTCGCCGCCTCGTCGTTCAACTCGGGCGGCGGGTCGTTGTTGGGGAAGCCGCGGTAATAGGCGCCGCGCAGCTCGACCAGCGCCTTGCCGCCCTCGTCCTTCACCGCCAGCGCGGTGGAGAAGTTGGTGACCGGCAGCACCTCGATGTTATCGGCGGTCCAGCGCCAGGAGATCAGCCGCTTGGCTTCGTCGTATTTCGTCAGCTCCTGGGTCAGCGCCGTGCCGTCCTCCAGCACGACGGTGCGTGTGCCGTCCTTGGTGTTGCCCTTGGGCGCATCGACCGATGCCACGCCGGGAAACCAGCTCATGTCGGCGAAATTGCCGACCGCGGCCCAGACCTCCTCCGGCGTGGCGTCCAGCGTCACCGATTGCGTGGTCTTCTGCCGCGACGGGCCATGTGCTTCGGCCATGCCGGCGACCAGCATCAGGCTGGCGGCCAAGGCCATGAGATAGTTCCGCATTCCGATCCTCCCTGCGCGGGCGACGGTCCCCGCGGGGCGAGGATAGGGCGGGGGCGGACGGGGGACTATCGGCCAAAAAGTATGACAGCGCAGGACGCGCGGCTATTCCCTGGTCCAGCCTTCGCGCTTGCGGTAGAGCGTCGAGGGCGAGACGTCGAGGATCCGCGCCGCCTTGGGGACGGAGCCGCCGTGCCGTTCGATGGTCGCCTCGATCACCAGCTGCTCGATCTCGGCCAGGGTGCGGCCGATCAGCCCGTCGAGCGTCGGGTCGGCGGCGCCGGGCAGCGGCTTCGGGACCGCCGGGGCGCTGCGCGAGGTTGCCCCGCTGTCGGCCAGATCGTCGGGCAGCATGTCGAGCGTCACCATCCCGCCCTCGTTCAGGACGACGACGTTGCGGATCACGTTCAGCACCTGGCGCACGTTGCCGGGCCAGGGGTGGCGGCGGAACAGCGCCTGCACCTCGGGGTCGAGCCCGTCGAACACCCGGCCCTCCTCGATCGAGAACCGCTCCAGCGCGGTCTCGGCGATCTCGATCACGTCGTTGCCGCGCTCGCGCAGCGGCGGCATGTGGATCGGCACGACATAGAGCCGGTAGTAGAGATCCTCGCGAAAATGGCCGCGCCGCACCGCCTCCAGCGGGTCGCGGTTGGTGGCGCAGACGATGCGCACGTTCACCTTGCGCGGCCGCGTCGCCCCCACCGGCTGCACCGTCGAGGTCTGCAGGAAGCGCAGAAGCTTGGTCTGCAGCGCCGGGGCCATCTCGCAGATCTCGTCGAGGAACAGCGTGCCGTTGTCCGCCGCCGCCGCCGCGCCCGGCTTGTCGGCGATGGCGCCGGTGAAGCTGCCCTTCACATGGCCGAAGACCTCGGATTCCAGCAGGTCCTGCGGGATGGCGCCGCAGTTCAGCGCGATGAAGGGGCCGGCGGCGCGGGCGGAATTGTCATGCACGGCCAGCGCGCAGAGCTCCTTGCCGGTGCCGCTTTCGCCGGTGATGAACACCGTGGCCATCGAGCGCGCCGCCGAGCCGATCTTGGCCTGGATCCGCGCCATCGGTTCGGAGGAGCCGAGGAAGGCCCTGGCCATTGGCGGCGTGACCTTCTCCGGCTCGGGCGCGGCGCGGCGGCGGGTCACCCGGCTGCCGCTGGCATTCTCCACCGCGCCGAGGAAGCGCTGCTCGTCGAAGGGCTTCACCAGGAATTCATGCGCCCCGGCGCGCATCGCCTCCACCGCCTTGTTGATCGAGCCGTTGGCGGTGATGACGATGACGGCGGTCTCGGGCCGCTGGGTCAGCATGTCCTGCATCAGCTCCAGCCCGTCGCGGTCCGGCAGCATCAGGTCGAGCAGCACGACCGCTGGCTGCACCTCCTGGAAGCGGGCCAGCCCCTCGGCGGCGGTGCCGGCCACCGAGACGCGGTGCCCGGCCGAGGCCAGCACCGAGCGGTAGACCATCTGCAGCGAGGGCGTGTCCTCGATCAGCAGGATCGGCCGGGGCTGGGCCTCGCCCTCCTGCGGCTCGCGCCCGCGCGGGATGGTGGGGCGGACGGGCTGGGTCATCGGGCCTCCGGCCGGTCGCGGCGGGCGATATAGGCGATCAGCCGGTCAAGTTCGCGCGCTGCGGCCTCGCGCAGGTCTTGCGCCTCGCGCAGGTCGCGGCGGTGGGCGGCGGCGTTCATCGCCTCGGCCAGATGCTGCAGCGCGTCCGCCCCGACCACCCCGGCCAGGGCGATCAGCACATGGGTCTGGGCGCGCAGCGCGGTCCAGTCCGGCACGCGCCGGTCCAGCGCGTCGAAGAGGCCGCTGCGCACCGTCTTCAGGTCCAGGTGCAGCCGGGCGACGATCTCGACCGAATCCCCTGGTCCGGCGATCTCCAGCAGACGCAGGAAGCGGGTCTCGTCCATGGCGGCTCCGGCGGGCGCATCCCCGCCCGCCTGCCGGCGCAGGGCCTGCGCGGCGCGGTCGATGCCTGCGCCCAGCGTGGTGAGGGCGGCCTCCAGCCGGGTCAGATCGAAACGCAATGCGGGCGGCAGGTCGGCGGCCTGCATCTGTTCGACGATCCCCAGCGCATGCGCCAGATCCCGGGTCAGCTCGCCCGGAAGACGGCCCGCGGCGGCAGCGGAATCGAGGTCCGGCGCTGGTGGATCAAGGGTCATGGCTTGGCTTCCGCGACAGCGGGAGCATCATTCGAAAGCTGTTCATTTTCAAAAAGCTGCATGGCACGTCTAAGGTATTCAACGTGCTGTTAAAGTCCAGTCAACAATCGCCGCAAAGTCTTGATCGACGCGGCGCCCTCTGTCAAGGCGCCGCGCAGGGGCAAGGCAGGAGGCCGCGCAGGCTCAGGCGGCGGGGTAGCCCAGCGTCTTCAGCGCCACGCGGATCTCGTCAAGGATCGCCGGATCGTCGATGGTGGCCGGGGTCTTGAACTCCTGCCCGTCGGCGATCTTCACCATTGTGCCGCGCAGGATCTTGCCCGAGCGGGTCTTGGGCAGCCGCTCCACCACGCAGGCGCGCTTGAAATCGGCGACCGGGCCGATCTTGTCACGCATCAGCGCCACGCATTCCTTCACCACCTCGGCGGGCTCGCGGTTGGTCCCCTTGTTCAGGCAGAGGAATCCCATCGGCGACTGCCCCTTCAGCGCGTCGGAGACGCCGATCACCGCGCATTCGGCCACGTCGCGGTGGCTGGCCAGAACCTCCTCCATGGCGCCGGTCGAGAGCCGGTGACCGGCGACGTTGATCACGTCATCGGTGCGGGCCATGATGTAGACATAGCCGTCCTCGTCGATGTAGCCCGCGTCGCCCGTCTCGTAATAGCCGGGGAAATGGGTGAGGTAGGATTTCACGAAACGCTCGGCGGCGTTCCACAGCGTCGGCAGGGTGCCGGGCGGCAGGGGCAGCTTGATGGCGATGGCGCCGAGCTCGCCCGGGGCCATCTGATGCCCGCCCTCGTCGAGCACGCGGATGTCGTAGCCCGGCATCGGCACCGAGGGGCTGCCGAGCTTCACCGGCAGCGGCTCGATGCCCATCGGGTTCGCGGCGATCGCCCAGCCGCTTTCGGTCTGCCACCAGTGGTCGATCACCGGCACGTTCAGATGGCGCTGCGCCCAGAGGATCGTGTCGGGGTCGGCCCGCTCGCCCGCGAGATAGACAGTCTTCAAGGAGCGCAGGTTGTACTCGGCGATCAGCTTGCCTTCCGGGTCTTCGCGCTTGATGGCGCGCAGGGCGGTGGGGGCGGTGAAGAAGGATTTCACCCGCTGGTTCTGCATCACCCGCCAGAAGGCGCCCGCGTCGGGGGTGCCGACGGGCTTGCCCTCGTAGACGATGGTGGTGGCCCCGGCGATCAGCGGGCCGTAGCAGATGTAGCTGTGTCCGACGACCCAGCCCACATCCGAGGCGGCCCAGAACACGTCGCCCGCGTCGATGTCGTAGATCGCCTTCATCGTCCAGTTCAGCGCCACCAGATGCCCGCCCGTGGCGCGGACCACGCCCTTGGGCTGGCCGGTGGTGCCGGAGGTGTAGAGGATATAGGCCGGATGGTCGCCCTCCACCGGCACGCATTCGGCGGGCTCGACGCCATATTGGAAGGTATGCCAGGCCACATCGCGGCCCTCGATCAGCTTGGCCACCTCCTGCTCGCGCTGGAAGACCACGCAGAATTCGGGCTTGTGGGTCGCCTCCTCGATCGCCTTGTCGAGCAGGGGCTTGTAATGCACCACCCGGCCCGGCTCCAGCCCGCAGGAGGCGGCGATGATCGCCTTGGGCGTGCAGTCGTTGATCCTGACCGCCAGCTCATGCGCGGCAAAGCCGCCGAAGACCACCGAATGGATCGCCCCCAGCCGGGCGCAGGCCAGCATCGCCTCCAGCGCCTCGGGGATCATCGGCATGTAGATGATCACCCGGTCGCCCTTCTGCACCCCCTTGGCGCGCAGGGCCCCGGCGAGGCTGGCGACGCGGGCCTGCAACTCGGCATAGGTGATGCCCTTGGTGGAATGGGTGATCGGGCTGACATGCTTGATGGCGATCTGCTTGCCGCGACCGGCCTCGACATGGCGGTCCACCGCGTTCCAGCAGGCATTGAGCCGGCCATCGGCGAACCAGCTGTAGAACGGGGCCTTTTCACCGTTCAGCGCGCGGGTCGGCGGGGTCAACCAGTCGATCTTCCCCGCCTGCTCCATCCAGAATCCTTCAGGATCGTTGAGCGATGCTGCGTAGATATCGGCGTATGCCATCGTATACCCTCCCCCGGTGCTTTCGATCTGTTACGCCGGGGTAATCCCGCGCGCAAGATTCTTGCAAGGGGGGTGCCGCGGCGTCCTGTCACGTTTTGCGCTAGCAGGACGCCGGGCGGGCGGTGGACCGCTCAGCTGTAGCGGTCCACCGGGGTGCCGGCGAGCGCCGACATGTTCAGCAATCCGCGCGCCGTGATCGAGGGCGTCACGATATGCGCGAGGTTGCCCATCCCCATCAAAAGCGGCCCGACCTCGAGCCCGCCCGCCTTCATCTTCAGGATGTTGCGCACCCCCGAGGCTGCGTCGGAATTGGCGAAGACCAGCGCGTTGGCCGGGCCCTCGAAGCGGCCGCCGGGGAAGATGCGGTCGCGCACCGACTGGTCGAGCGCCGCGTCGATGTGCATCTCGCCCTCATAGGCGAAGTCGGGCTGCTGCGCGTCAAGGAGGTCCAGCGCCTGCCGCATCCGCCGCCCGGTGGAGCAGTCGAGGTTGCCGAACTGCGACGAGGAGCAGAGCGCCACCTTGGGTTGGATGCCGAAGCGCCGCACATGCCGCGCCGCGCCGAGCACGGTCTGCATGATCTGCTCGGGCGTCGGCTCGTGGTTCACGTGGGTGTCCGCGATGAACAGCGGCCCGTCCTCGAGGATCATCAGGGACAGCGCACCGACCGGGCGCAGCCCGTTGCGGGCGAGGATCTGCGTGACGTAGTTCAGGTGCCAGAGATACTGGCCGAAGGTGCCGCAGATCAGGCTGTCGGCCTCGCCGCGATGCACCATGATCGCGCCGATCGCGGTGGTGTTGGTGCGCATCACCGCGCGGGCGGTATCTGGCGTCACGCCGCGCCGGGCCATCAGCTCGTGATAGGTGCCCCAGTAGTCGCGGTAGCGCGGGTCGTTCTCGGGGTTCACCAGATCGAAGTCGCGGCCCGGACGGATCGGCAGGCCCGCGCGTTCGCAGCGCATCTCCACCACTTCGGGGCGGCCGATCAGGATCGGCTTGTGCTCGGTCTCTTCCAGAATGGCGTTGGCCGCGCGCAGCACCCGCTCGTCCTCGCCCTCGGCGAAGACGATGCGGCGCGACTGCTGCGAGGCCGCCTCGAACACCGGGCGCATCAGCATGGCCGAGCGGAACACCGAGCTGTCGAGCTTGCGCCGATAGGCCGCCAGATCGTCGAGCGGGCGGGTGGCGACGCCGGTCTCCATCGCCGCCTTGGCCACCGCCGAGGCGACCACGCCGATCAGCCGCGGGTCGAATGGCTTGGGGATCAGGTAATCCGCGCCGAAGGTCAGCTGCTCGCCCTTGTAGGCGGCGGCGGCCTCGGCGCTGGTGGTGGCGCGGGCGAGGCTGGCGATGCCCTCGATGCAGGCCAGTTGCATCGCGTCGTTGATCTGCGTCGCGCCCACATCCAGCGCGCCGCGGAAGATGAAGGGGAAGCAGAGGACGTTGTTCACCTGATTGGGGTAATCCGACCGGCCGGTGGCGATGATCGCATCGGGGCTGACCTCGCGCACCTCATGCGGCTGGATCTCGGGCGTCGGGTTGGCCAGCGCGAAGATGATCGGGCGCGGCGCCATGCGCGAGACCATGTCCTGCGTCAGCACGCCGGGGCCGGAGAGGCCGAGGAACAGGTCGGCGCCGTCGATCACTTCGCCCAGCGTCCGCAGCTCGGAGGCCTGCGCATAATCGGCCTTCTGCGGCGTCATCTCGACCTCGCGGCCCTGATAAACGAGCCCGGCGATGTCGCAGAGCCAAACGTTCTCGCGCCGCACGCCGAGCTTCAGCAGCATGTTCAGACAGGCGATGCCCGCCGCGCCGCCGCCGGTGGAGACCACCTTGATGTCTTCCCAGCGCTTGCCCGCGACATGCAGCGCGTTGGTCGCCGCGGCGCCGACGACGATGGCCGTGCCGTGCTGGTCGTCATGGAACACCGGGATGTTCATCTTCTCGCGGCAGAGCTTCTCGACGATGAAGCAGTCCGGCGCCTTGATGTCCTCGAGGTTGATCGCGCCGAAGGTCGGCTCCAGCGCGCAGACGATCTCGGCCAGCTTCACCGGGTCGGGCTCGTTCAGCTCGATGTCGAAGCAGTCGATCCCGGCGAACTTCTTGAAGAGCACCGCCTTGCCCTCCATCACCGGCTTGGAAGCCAGCGCGCCGATGTTGCCGAGGCCGAGCACCGCGGTGCCGTTGGTCACGACGCCGACCATGTTGCCGCGCGAGGTGTAGCGGCTGGCGGTCGAGGGGTCGGCCTTGATCTCCAGACAGGCTTCGGCGACCCCCGGAGAATAGGCGCGGGCGAGGTCGCGGCCGTTGGCCAGAGGCTTCGTCGCGCGGATCTCCAGCTTACCGGGTTTGGGGAACTCGTGATAATCCAGCGCCGCCTGCCGGGTGTTGTCGTGCCGAATTTCGTCCATGGTCGCCTCTCCGAAAGATGGTTCAGCATTAAACTATATGCCGGTGGGTGCAAACCCTGCATTCGCCCGCAGCGCCGCTGCCCGCCTGTCCGGCCCTGCTTCCGCGCCTCTCCGCCTGCCGCGCTTGCATCCGACGCAGGCAGGCCGCAATGTCGCGGAAAAGGCCCCCTGCCGGTCGGGGGCCAGCCCGGAGACCGCCATGCCGCTGCTTCAAGCCGCCACCGCCGTTCGTGAAAACGCCTATGCGCCCTATTCGCGCTTCAAGGTCGGGGCGGCGATCCGCTCGGCCTCCGGCGCGATCTATGCGGGCTGCAACGTCGAGAATGTCGCCTATCCCGAGGGCACCTGCGCCGAGGCAGGCGCCATCGCCGCAATGGTCGCGGCGGGCGAGACGGCGATCGCCGAGGTGCTGGTGATCGCCGACAGCCCCTCGCCGGTGCCGCCCTGCGGCGGCTGCCGGCAGAAGATCGCCGAATTCGCGCCGCAGGACGCGCGCGTCACGCTCTGCACCACCGAGGGCGTGTCGCGCACCATGACGGTGGCCGACCTGCTGCCCGGCGTGTTCTCCGCCGCGCATATGGACCGCGCCTGAGGTGGACGCCCGCAGCATCATCGCCGGGTTGCGCGCGGGCCGGACGCCGAGCGCCGCCGAGCTCGGCTGGTTCGCCGCCGGGCTGGCGAACGGCGAGGTGAGCGATGCGCAGGCCGGGGCCTTCGCCATGGCGGTCTGCCTGCGCGGGCTGGGCGCGCCGGGGCGGGTGGCGCTGACCCGGGCGATGCGCGACAGCGGCGACGTGCTGGAGTGGGACCTTCCCGGCCCGGTGCTCGACAAGCATTCCACCGGCGGCATCGGCGACTGCATCTCGCTGCTGCTGGCCCCGGCGCTGGCGGCCTGCGGGGCTTACGTGCCGATGATCTCGGGCCGGGGGCTCGGCCATACCGGCGGCACGCTCGACAAGCTGGAGGCGATCCCCGGGTTCCGCACCGCGATGGGCGAGGACCAGCTGCGCGCGCAGATCACCGACGTGCGCTGCGCCATCGTCGCCGCCTCGGCGCGGATGGCCCCGGCGGACCGGCGGCTCTATGCGATCCGCGACGTGACCGGGACGGTGGAGAGCATCGACCTGATCACCGCCTCGATCCTGTCGAAGAAGCTGGCCGCGGGGCTGGAGGGGCTGGTGCTCGACGTGAAGGTCGGATCGGGCGCCTTCATGAAGACCATGGCCGAGGCGCAGGCGCTGGGCAAGGCGCTGGTCGGCACGGCGCAGGGCGCGGGCTGCATGACCACGGCGCTGATCACCGACATGAGCCAGCCGCTCGCCACCGCCGCCGGCAACGCGCTGGAGGTGATCGAGGTGATGGAGACGCTGACCGGCACATCGGTGAACGCGGCGCTCTGGGACCTGACGGCGGCGCTCGGCGGCGAGGCGCTGGCGCTCGGCGGCTTGGCGGCGGATGCGGCGGATGGCGCGGCGCGGATCGAGATGGCGCTGGAGAGCGGGGCGGCGGCGGAGATCTTCGCCCGGATGGTCGCGGCGCAGGGCGGGCCTGCCGATTTCGTCGAGCGCTGGCCCGACCGGCTGCCCTCGGCCCCGGTGATGCGCGAGGTTCCGGCCCCGCGCACCGGCTATGTCATCAGCATCGACGGCGCGGCGCTGGGCCATGCCGTGGTGCATCTCGGCGGTGGCCGGCTGCGCGAGGGCGACCGGGTGAACCCCTCGGTCGGCCTGTCGGATCTTGCCGGGATCGGCGAGGAGGTCAGCCGCGACCTGCCGCTGGCCATGGTCCACGCCGCGACCGAGGCCGAGGCCGATGCGGCGGTGCGCGCGGTGCAGGCGGCCTACGGCTTCGGCGACGCCGAGCCGGAGGAGCCTCCCCTGATCCACGAGAGGATCGCCTGATGGCCCGCGCCTTTTTCATCGTGATGGATTCCGTGGGCTGCGGCGGCGCGCCCGACGCCGCCGATTTCGGCGATGCGGGGGCCAACACGCTGGCCCATATCGCCGAGGCCTGCGCCGCGGGGCGGGCCGAGCAGGGCCGCACCGGCCCGCTGCGGATGCCGGTGCTCGACGCGCTCGGCCTGTCGGCGGCGGTGCGCCTTGCTTCCGGCGACGCGATGCCGGGGCTGGGGGCCGAGCCGCTGGGGCGCTGGGGCGCCGCGACCGAGGTCTCGCTCGGCAAGGACACGCCTTCCGGCCATTGGGAATTGGCCGGGGTGCCGGTGCCCTGGGACTGGACCTATTTCCCCGTGACCCGCCCGGCTTTCCCCGAGACGCTGGTGGCCGAGGTCTGCCGCCTTGCCGGGACCGAAGGCATTCTCGGCAACTGCCACGCCTCGGGCACCGAGATCATCGCGGCGCTCGGCGCCGAGCATCTGCGGACCGGCTGGCCGATCTGCTATACCTCCGCCGATTCCGTCTTCCAGATCGCCGCGCATGAGGGCGCCTTCGGCCTCGACCGGCTGATCGCGCTCTGCGAGGCGCTGGCCCCGACGCTGCATGCGACGAAGGTCGGCCGGGTGATCGCGCGGCCCTTCACCGGTAGCGAAGGCGCCTTCGAGCGCACCGCCAACCGCCGCGACTTCGCCATCGCCCCGCCCGCGCCGACCCTGCTCGACTGGGTGCAGGGTGCGGACCGTCCGACCCATGCGGTCGGCAAGATCGGCGACATCTTCTCGCACCGGGGCATCGGCAAGTTGCACAAGGGCAAGTCGGACTCCGAGCTCTTCGAACATCTGCTGCGTCTGACCGACGAGGCCGAGCCCGGTTCATTGACCTTCGCCAACTTCGTCGAGTTCGACAGTCTCTACGGCCACCGCCGCGACGTCTCGGGCTATGCCCGCGCGCTGGAGGGGTTCGACGCCCGCGCCGGCGCCTTCCTCGCGCGGCTGCAGCCCGGCGATTTGGCGGTCTTCACCGCCGATCACGGCAACGACCCGACATGGCGCGGCACCGAACACACCCGCGAGCGCGTGCCGGTGCTGGTCGCCGGGGCAGGGGCCGGAAGCCTCGGCCTCGTCGCCTTCGCCGATGTCGCGGCCAGCCTCGCCGCCCATCTCGACATCCCGGCCCAAGGCCCGGGAAGGAGCTTTCTGTGACGCCGCTGCCCAAGATCGAACTGCACCTCCACCTTGAGGGCGCGGCCCCGCCCGCCTTCATCCGCGGGCTGGCCAAACAGAAGCACATCGACATCGGCGGGATCTTCAACCCCGACGGCAGCTATGCCTTCACCGATTTCTGGCACTTCCTGAAGGTCTACGAGGCCGCGACATCGACCCTGCAACGGCCCGAGGATTACCACCGCCTCACCCTCGCCGTGCTGGAGGAGAGCTCGAAGAGCGGTGTGATCTATACCGAGACCTTCCTCTCGCCCGATTTCTGCGGCGGGCGTGATCTGGGGGCATGGCGCGAATATCTGCATGCCATAACCGAGGCCGCCGCCACCGCCGAGGCGCAGATGGGCATCACCCTGCGCGGCATCGTCACGCCGATCCGCCACTTCGGCCCCGACAAGGCGCGTGAGACCGCGCGCTGCGCCGCCGAAACGGCGGGCGATTTCATCGTCGGCTTCGGGTTGGCGGGGGACGAGAAGATCGGCAAGCCCAAGGATTTCGCCTGGAGCTTCGACATGGCGCGCGAGGCCGGGCTCAGGCTCACCTGCCATGCGGGGGAATGGGGCGGGCCGGAGAGCATCCGCGACGCGCTGACCGACCTGCGGGTGGAGCGCATCGGCCATGGCGTGCGCGCCATCGAGGATCTGGCGCTGGTCGACGAGCTGGCCGAGCGCGGCATCGTGCTGGAGGTCTGCCCGGGATCCAACATCGCCCTCGGCCTCTATCCCGGCTGGCGAAAGCACCCGATCGGCGAGCTTTTCGAGCGCGAGGTGAAGGTGACCGTCTCCACCGACGACCCGCCCTTCTTCCACACCACGATGCAGCGCGAATACGATCTCTTGCACGAAGCTTTCGACTGGGACGAGGCGGTGTTCCGCAAGATTGCCCGCACCAGTCTTGACGCCGCCTTCTGTGATGCCGATACCCGCGCCCGCATCCTCAAGCGACTGGAGCCCGACCATGCTTGACCATCTCACCGTCGTCACCCACCCGCTGGTGCAGCACAAGCTGACCATCATGCGCAAGAAGGAGACCTCGACCGCCGGTTTCCGCCGCCTGCTGCGCGAGATCAGCCTGCTCTTGGCCTATGAGGTCACGCGCGAGCTGGACATGACCACCATGACCATCGAGACGCCGATCTGCGAGATGGACGCGCCGATCCTCGACGGCAAGAAGCTGGCGCTGATCTCGATCCTGCGCGCCGGCAACGGGCTGATGGACGGCATCCTGGAGCTGATCCCGGCGGCGCGCGTCGGCTTCATCGGGCTCTACCGCGACCCCGAGACGCTGCAGCCGGTGCAATATTACGCCAAGGTGCCCGACATGCTGGAGGACCGGCTGGTGATCGCCGTCGATCCGATGCTGGCGACCGGCAACAGCTCGGTGGCGGCCATCGACCTCCTGAAGGAGAAGGGCGCGAAGAACATCCGTTTCCTCTGCCTTCTGGCCGCGCCCGAAGGCGTGCAGCGCATGAAGGAGGCGCATCCGGACGTGCCGATCGTCACAGCAGCTGTGGACGAGAGGCTGGACGACCATGGATATATTGTGCCGGGACTAGGGGATGCGGGCGACCGCCTGTTTGGTACAAAATAGGGGCAAATTTGCTTTACTTGCAGAGGCGCGCGGGGCATCCTGTGCGCGTCCTGCCGGAGAACCTGATGCTGCGTGCCGTCACCCTGTCGCTGCTGGCAAGCCTGTCCCTCGCGGGCGCGGGCCTTGCGCAGACGGCGACGGATGGCCCGCAGGAGACGCCTCCGGCCGATTTCATCGAGCCGCAATATGTCGACAGCCGCGGCTGCGTCTTCATGCGCGCCGGCGTCGAGGGCGACATCCGCTGGGTCGGCCGGGTGACGCCGGAGGGCGCGCCGCTCTGCGGCTACCTGCCGAGCATCGCCGAGCTTGAACCGGAGCCGGAGCCGGTCGAGACCGCCGAGGCGGAGCCTGCCGAAGCCGCTCCCGCCGCTGCGCCGGTGGCCAAGGCCCGGCGGGCGCGCGGAACGCATGCACGCAAGGCGCCGGTGGCGCCCATCTGCCCGGAAGACGCGCCCTATCGCGGCAGCTTCGTGACCGAGGCGGGGATCGAGACCGGCATCTGCACGTCGAACCCCGAGCGCGGCGTGCTGGGACCGACGGCGGCGACCGGCGCGCTGGTGCCGGACCGTCTGGCCGGGCCGATGACCCTGCGCGGCGGCGCGCTGGAGCCCGTGGGCGAGACGGTGCTGCGCGAGGCCTATGTGCAGATCGGCGCCTATGCCCGCCCGGCCAATGCCGAGGGCGCACGGGCGCGGCTTGCGGCGCTCGGGCTTCCGGTCGCCGGCGCCAAGGCGAGGATGGCGGGCAAGCCGGTGCAGATCGTCTTCGCCGGCCCGTTCGAACTGGCCGGCGAGGCGCGGGCGGCGCTGGCGGCGGCGCGCAAGGCGGGGTTCCGCGACGCATTCATCAGGTAGACGCGTTCGGGGAAGCGCGTTTCAAAGAGACGAGGGACGGCAAGAAAAAGTCGGGCAGAATAAACCTCGCGCCCCATCGCTTCCGCGGTGGGGCGTTTTTCTTTGCTAGCGTCAGTCGAGGCAGATGCCCTGCAGGCTGACCCAGTCGCCATCGGTCAGCACCGGGCTGGGCGAGGCGCCGCGGAACGGGTCGGCCTCGATCAGCCCCAGCACCGACTCGCCGCTGGGGTCGCGGGCGAAGGCGAAGGGCGTGCTGGAGATCTGCGCCGCCTCGAACCGAGCCAGCAGCAGATCCTCGGCCGGCGGCTCGGGGGTGTCGCGCAGCATGTGCTCGGCATAGCCCTCCACCGCGTCTTCCGGCAGCGCGCCGGTGGTCAGCAGCCGGAATGTGGCGGCGGTCCCGGCGTGTTGCAGAAGCGGGATCAGCGGGTCGACCGCGTCGATCCGCGCCGCCTCCTCCAGTGCGAAGCCGGCCACCGCCTCGGGCCCGTCCTGCCGCTCCAGCAGGCTCTGGCTCAGGAGGATGCGCCCGTCCGGCAGATGCGCCGAGGGCGAGACGCCGTCGGGCAGGATCAGCAGCGGCGCGGCCTTGGGGCCGAAGATCCGCGCCGTCAGCCGTTCGGCGGCGCGCGCGCCCAAGGGCTCGCTGCAGGGCAGGCCGGTCAGCCGGATCATGTCGGCCAGCGCCATGCGGCCGATCTCGGCCCTTGTGGCGGGCGGCACCACCGAGGCGGTGTGGGTCACCAGCGCGCCGGGCATCCAGAAGATGCCGAGCCCCAGCACCAGCACCGTCAGCCCGCCCAGCACCGAGTTGCGCAGCCGCCCCGGGCGCGGCAGGGCCGAGACCAGCGCGTCATGCACCGTCTCCAGCGCGGCGATCATGTCGGGGTCGTCGAGCTCCAGCGTCTCGTCGGCCTCCGGGCCGGGGGCGTAGAGCGCCGGCATCTCGCCCGGGTTCATCCGCTCCACCGCCGGCAGCGACCAGTGCGACAGCGCCAGTTCCGACCTCGGGTCGGACATGGTCAGCGAGGCCTCGCCGAAATTCACCACCACCTCGCGCCGCTGCGCATCCGGCGCATCGCGCCAGAGCCCTGTGCATTCGAGTTTCTGGTACTTCGTCAGCGCCGTCATGGGCGGGTGCGGCCTCGGCCTGAACTTCTCTCGCGGAGACGATAGCCTGCTTGCCCGCCGGTCACAATCACTTGGCGGACAGCCTTGCCACGGCGCGAAGCTCGTATTTCTGGATCTTGCCGGTCGAGGTCTTCGGCAGCTCGCAGAAGATCACCTGTTTCGGCGTCTTGAACCCGGCCAGCCGCGCCCGGACGAAGGCGATCAGTTCCGCCTCATCCGCCGTCTGGCCGCGCTTCAACTCGACGAAGGCGCAGGGCACCTCGCCCCAGGTCTCGTCGGGCTTGGCCACAACGGCGCAGAGGCTGACCGCCGGATGATGCATCAAGGCCCCCTCCACCTCGACCGAGCTCACGTTCTCGCCGCCCGAGATGATGATGTCCTTGGCGCGGTCGGTGATCTTGATATAGCCGTCGGGATGCTGGAAGGCGATGTCGCCGGTGCGGAACCAGCCGCCCTTGAAGGCCTCGGCCGTGGCCTCGGGGTTCTTGAAATACCCTTTCATCACCATGTTGCCGCGCATCGCGATCTCGCCCAGATGGCCTGCGTCGCGCGCGACGGGCTTGCCATGGGTGTCATGCACCTCCGCCCCTTCCAGCGTCGGCATCGCCACGCCGGTGCGCGCCTTCAGCGCGGCGCGCTCCTCGCCCGCCGCCACGTCCCATTCCGGCTTCCAGGTGCATTCGGTCGCCGGGCCATAGACCTCGGTCAGCCCATAGACCTGGGTCACGTTGAAGCCCAGCGGTTCGACCGCCGCCAGCGTCGCTGCGGGCGGGGGCGCGCCGGCGGTGAAGACCTCGACCACATGCGAAAAGGGGCGGCGGTCCTCCTCGGCGGCGTTGATCAGCGCGTTCAGCACGATCGGCGCGCCGCCGAAATGCGTCACGCCTTCCTCGGCGATGGCGGCATAGATCGCCTTCGCGGTCACGTCGCGGCAGCAGACCAGCGTGCCGCCCAGCATCGGCACCATCCAGGCGTGGCACCAGCCGTTGCAATGGAACAGCGGCACGATGGTCAGATAGACCGGGTAAAGCACCATCCGCCACGAGATCGCATTGCCCATCGTCGCAAGATAGGCGCCGCGGTGGTGATAGACCACGCCCTTGGGCCGCCCGGTCGTGCCCGAGGTGTAGTTCAGCGCCAGGCTCTCCCACTCGTCCTCGGGCATCACCCAGGGCGCCCAGGGGCTGCCCTTGGCCAGCAGATCCTCGTAGGTCGGATGCTCCCCGGTCGGGGTGAAACCGGATTCGCGGTCGGCCACCTCGACGATCTGCGGCGCCGCGCCCTCCAGCGCCGCGCAGGCGGCCTTCGCCAGCCCGAGGAAAGCCGTGTCGCAGAGGATCAGCTTCGCCCCGCCGTGGCCGAGGATATAGGCCACCGTATCGACATCCAGCCGCGTGTTGATGGTGTTGAGCACCGCGCCGCAGGCCGGCACGCCAAAATGCGCCTCGGCCTGCGCCGGCACATTGGGCAGCAGCGTCGCCACCACATCGCCGGGCCGGATGCCCATCGCGGCCAGACCCGAGGCGAGCCGGCTGACCCGGGCGTGATACTCGGCATAGCTGCGCCGGGTCGCACCATGCACCAGCGCCGTGCGCTCGGCATAGACATCGGCGGCGCGCGCCAGATGCGACAGCGGAGTCAGCGGCGCGTGATTGGCCGCGCATTTCTCCAGACCACGTTCATCCGCAAGCCATCCCATCGCCGATCCTCCCACAATCCACCAATGAATGTCGCATACTGGCGCGCAGTCTGGCCGCTGCTGCGGTCTTAGGGAAGGGTCAAGACGCAAGGAGGCAAAGATGATTTCCGCCGACCGCACCGTTGCCGCCGCAGGGTTCATCCTGATCTACGCCGTGCTCATCGGCTTCACCGACAATTACGTGCGGGTCATCGCCGCCGAGGCCGGGCTCTGGCAGTTCCACCTGACCCGCTCGGTGATGGCGCTGACCCTGCTGGGGCTCCTCGTCCTGCCGCTGCGGCTGAGGCTGCGGCCGGTGAACCCGCGGGCGGTGCTGGCGCGCTCGGCGATCCACGGGGCGGCGATGCTGATCTATTTCGGCGCGCTGGCCTTCCTGCCGGTGGCGCAGGTGGCGGCGGGGCTGTTCACCGCGCCGATCTTCGTGCTCTTGATCTCGCGCTTCGCCTATGGCCATCACATCGGCCCGGTGCGGATCGTCGCGGTCGGCGTCGGCTTTCTCGGGGTGCTGATGGTGCTGGGGCCGAGCGCTGCCGGCGAGGCCTCGCTGGCGGCGCTTCTGCCGGTGCTGGCCGGGCTGTTCTACGCCATGGGCAATATCGCCACCCGCGAATGGTGCCCCGAGGAAAGCGCCGAGACGCTGCTGGCCGGCTTCTTCGCCGCTTTGGGGGTGCTGGGCGCGCTCGGGGTCCTGCTGCTGACGCTGGCCCCGCTGTCGGCGCCCGAGGGGGCTGCGGGTTTCCTGCAGCGCGGCTGGGTCTGGCCGTCGCAGGGCTTCTGGCTCTGGACCTTCGTCCAGGCGGCGGGGTCGCTCTTGGGGGTGGGGATGATGATCCGCGCCTATCAGGTCGCCGCCGCCAGCCGGGTCTCGGTCTTCGAATATGTCATCCTGCCCGCCTCGGCGCTCTGGGGCTGGCTGCTCTGGGGCGAGGTGCTGACGCCGATGGCGATGCTCGGCATGGTGCTGATCGCCGGGGCCGGGGGGATGATCGCGCTCAGGGCGCAGGCGCCGCTCCCGGCCTGAGGCTCAGACCGCCTCGCGCCAGTGGCGTCGGCAGAGCGAGACATAGGTCTCGTTGCCGCCGATCTGCACCTGTTCGCCCTCGTGCAGCGGCCGGCCGTCGGCCCCCTTGCGCACCACCATCGTCGCCTTCTTGCCGCAGAAGCAGATGGTGCGAACCTCGCGCATCTCGTCGGCCCAGGCCAGAAGCGCGCCGGAGCCGGGAAACAGCTCGCCGCGGAAATCCACCCGCAGGCCGTAGCACATGATCGGCACGCCCAGATCGTCGACCGCCTGCGCCAGCTGCCAGACCTGCGTCTTGCTGAGGAATTGCGCCTCGTCGATGAAGATGCAGGAGACCGGGCCGAGCGCCAGCCGCGCGGCGATCTTGGCGAGCAGATCCTCGTCGGGGGCGAAGGTGTCCGCCGCCTCGGCGATGCCGATCCGGCTGGCGATCCGCGCCTGACCGGCGCGGTTGTCGAGCTCGGCGGTGATCAGATAGGTCTGCATCCCGCCCTCGCGATAGTTGTGCGAGGCCTGCAGCAGCGCTGTCGATTTGCCCGCGTTCATCGTTGAATAATGGAAGTAGAGTTTTGCCATCCGGGCAGATAGCCGAACCCTGCCGGGGGGTGCAAGATGCCGGCAGCGCAGCAAAGGGAAGGCCTGGCGGGGGCGTCGACCGAAGCCGGACCAGCGCCGGGCTTCCCTTTGCGCAATGCTTGGAACTCGCAACAGAAAAACCCCCGGCGCTGCAGTCGCCGGATCACTCGTTAACAACTCCGGCTGGCCGGTCCCCCATTATGGAGGATTTGTGGACCGAAGGCTTGGTGGAACTGCGGCCTGCGGCAACCGGAAGCAGGCCCGCGGCGCGGCTCAGGCCGCGCTGCGATTGCCCGAGCGGCGCGGCCGGAAAGCCTTGCGCGGAGCGTCCGTGCCGCCCTCGGGACGGGCCGGTTTCTGGCCCTGCGGCTTCGGCTTGCCCTGACCCGCGGGCTTGCCCTGGCCCATCGGCTTGCCGCGGCCCTGACCGCCGCGGTTCTGGCCCGGACGCGGCGCGGCAGCGCCCGCATCCATCGCCCAGGGCGCGCCACCGAGCACCGGGATCGGCTGTTTCAGCAGCTTTTCCACCGCCTTGAACTCGTCCATCTCGGCGGGGGCGCAGAAGGCGACCGCCTTGCCCTCGGCCCCGGCGCGCGCGGTGCGGCCGATGCGGTGGACGTAGTTCTCCGGCACGTTCGGCATGTCGTAGTTGTAGACGTGCCGCACCCCCGAGATGTCGATGCCGCGCGCCGCGACATCGGTCGCCACCAGCACGTCGAGCGTGCCGTCGCGGAACTCGTTCAGCGTGCGCTCGCGCTGGTTCTGGCTCTTGTTGCCGTGGATCGAGCCGGCCTTGAAGCCCCAGCTGACCAGAAGCTTCATCAGCTTCTCCGACCCGTGCTTGGTGCGGCCGAAGACCAGCGCCATCTCGCCCGGGTGCTGCTTGAGGTAGGTCTCCAAGAGCTTGGCCTTGTCGCCCTGCGGGGTGAAGTGCACGCCTTGGACAATCTTTTCAATGGGTTTGCCCGGAGGGGCGACCTGCACCTTGATCGGGTCGCGCAGATAGGTCTGGGCCAGATCCTCGATCAGCTTCGGCATGGTGGCCGAGAACAGCAGCGTCTGGCGCTTCATCGGCAGGTGCTTGGCGATCTTCTTCAGCGCATGGATGAAGCCCATGTCGAGCATCTGGTCAGCCTCGTCCAGCACCAGATAGCCGGTCATCTCCAGCGTCAGGGCGTTGCGGTCGAGCAGATCGATCAGGCGACCGGGGGTGGCGACCAGAACATCGGCGCCGCGGGCGAGCTTTTCCGACTGGCGGAAGATCGAGGCGCCGCCGGTGATGGTGACCACCTTGACCGGGGTGCCCTTGGTGAAAACCTCAAGGTTGTCAGAGATTTGGCTGACCAATTCCCGCGTCGGGGCGAGGATCAGGGCGCGGACGTTGCGCGGGCCCGGCGGGTGGCCGATGTCGAGCAGGCGGTGCAAGAGCGGCAGGCCGAAGGCCGCCGTCTTGCCGGTGCCGGTCTGAGCCAGACCCATGAGGTCGCGGCCCTGCATGATATGCGGGATCGCCTGGGTCTGGATCGGCGTCGGCGTGGTGTAGCCGGCCTTTTCCAGACCTTTGGTGAGTTTCGGGCTGAGGCCGAGGGCGTCGAATGTGGACATTTTATGCTTTCAAATGCGGGACTTGTCCCGCCGGAAGGGGATCTGGCCGCCACGACGCGACAGCCGGCAGAAGGGGCGGCCAAAGTCTCGCGCACATAGCCGGATGCCACACGCGCCGATCTGGTCGCGGTGCCCCTGCGTGAAGGTGGGAACCTGGATCACCTGCCCTGGACCGGATTCCGGGTTGGAATGCGGGACGGCTGCTCACGCGGCAGCGGGCGTCGGTTGAGGGGGAGATGAGGCCTTTCGCCCCCGAAGTCAAGGATATGATTCCGATGCACGGGCGATGCACGGCCCGTGCAGACGGTGGGAGAGGCGGATTTTAACCGATTTGTCGAAGGATTCGCGGCAAAGGGAGAAGCCGATGACCGATCTTTCGAAGCAGAGCGCCAGGCAGCGCGAGAACTACTACTACATGGCCGATGCGATGCGGCGGCTGGAATACGACCTGCACCAGTCGATCGAGGACACCGGCCGCATCCCGCCCGAGTGGTTCGCCATCGCCCGCGCGCGGACGCCGAAACGCAAGGTCCGGGTGACGCTGGGGCTGGAGGAGGATGTGCTGCGCTTCTTCAAGTCGATGGGCGCCGGGCACGGCCCGCGCATCAACGAGGTGCTGCGCGTCTACATGCACGCGCGGCTCGCCGGCGTGATCCGCGGGGCGGAGACGGCGGACTTCTATCGCCAGCGGGAAGGGGCGTATGACGGCGAGCGGCCAAGGTGGGGCGACACGGCGCGGGAGTTGGGGGAGGACGTGCCGGAGGCGCCGGGAGAGGCGGAGCGGGAAGCGCGGGCGGCGCTCAGGGCGCGGATGCGGCGGATGAGTGAGGAGGGGTGAGGGCGTGGTGCGCAATGAATGCGCACCCTACGGGGGTGGGGCAGGGGTGGGTTGGAAACCCGCCCTACGGGGCTGGGGCGTTGATCGCCCGATCCGCCAGCCAGTCGGCGAAGGCGGCGGCCTCCAGCGGGCGGGAGAACCAGTAGCCCTGGGCCTCCTCGCAGCCGAGCCGGGCCAGGAGGTCGGCCACCTCGGCGGTCTCGACCCCCTCGGCCACCACGCGGTAGCCCAGCCGCTGCGCGAGGCCGATCATCGTCTCGACCAGCACGAGGTCAGACCCCGCCACCGCCCCGGACAGGCTGCGCACGAAGGTCTGGTCGATCTTCATCACCCGCGCGGGCAGGCGCTGCAGATAGGCGAGGCTGCTGTGGCCGGTGCCGAAATCGTCGATGGCGAGGGTGAGGCCGATCCCCGCCAGGTCCTGCAGCACGGCCAGCGCCTGCTCCGGCCGGTTCATGATGGCGCTTTCGGTCAGCTCCAGCTCCAGCCGGTCGGCGGGCAGGCCGCGGCCTTGCAGCGCCAGCCGGATGCGCTGCGCCAGATCGGCCTCGGCCAGATTGCTGGCGGAGATGTTCAGCGACAGCGTGAGCGCGACGCCCCCGCCCTGCCAGGCGGCGAGCTGGTCCAGCGCCGCGCCCAGCACCCATTGCGTGAGGGCGCGGGCCAGCGAGGTCTGCTCGACGATCGGGATGAACTCGGCCGGGGAGATCTCGCCGAACACCGGGTGGTTCCAGCGCAGCAGCGCCTCGGCCCCGACGCAGCGCCCGGTCGCGAGGTCGATGCGCGGGTGGTAGACCAGCCGCAGCTGGTCCTGCGCCACCAGCGCGGCGGCGAAATCCTGCAGCAGCGCATATTGCCGCCGGTGCACCCGGTCGCTGCAGGCCGAGTAGAGCATGACCCCGGCGCTGGCGCTGCGCGCATCCTGCGCCGCGCTGGCCGAGCCGCGCAGCAGGTCGTCGGCCGCTTCTTCGCCCACCAGGAAGGGCCGCGCCCCGAGGCTGATGTCGGTGACGAAGCCGACCGTCGGCGCCGCGCGCAGCTGGTCGAGCAGCGCCTGCAGCTCCTCGATATAGGTCTCGGCCGCGGCCTCCGGCGGCGATAGGAAGGCGAATTGCGCGAGGCCGACGTAGTAGAGCGCCTGCTGCGGCCCGAGGATGCGGCGCAGCGAGCGGGTCGCCTCGCGGATCAGGTCGTCGAACCGCGCGCCGCCCATGACGCGGGAGATCTGGCTGATCTGGTCGGGGCGGGCGAAATCGACGACGACGGCAAAGCGCGGCTCGCCTTGGCCGTCGCGGGCCAGATCGGCGAGGTCGTCGCGGAACTGGTTGCGGCTTGGCAGGCCGCTGACCGGGTCCAGACGGCCGAAGGCGTGCTGCAACTCGATCTGCGCCATGACCATCGCTGCAAGGTCGACCAGCGCCGACAGCTCGGCCGGCGAGGCCTGCCGCGGCTCGGTCCCCAGCACGCAGAGCGCGCCGAGGCCGAAGCCCTCGCGGGTGACCAGCGGCGCACCGGCGTAGAACCGCGTGCCGTTGCGACCGAGCGTGCTGTCGGCATAGAACGGGTCCGCCAGCAGGTCGTTGATGACGACCGGCATCGTCGTCTCGGCCACCTGGGCGCAGGGGGCCTTGTGCCGCGGGATGCTCATATGCTCGACCCCGACGCGCGACTTGAACCACTGCCGGTCCTGGTCGGTCAGCGAGACGGCGGCGACCGGCAGGCCGAAGATCTGGCTCGCCATTCGGGTGATGCGGTCGAAGCTCTCGCTGGCGGAGGTGTCCAGCAGCCTGAGCTGCTGGAGGGCCTCGAGCCGGGCGTCTTCAGTCTGTTCGATCACGAAATCCTGCTCCGCTACCGCCTGGCAAATCTGCATTGAACTCGGCATGCCGCACAAGCGGAACCACGGGGACGCAATCCCCGATCCGGCGCTCGCGTCCCGCCTGGAGGGGCGAAGCCCCTGCGGGAAGCCCACGGGAGCGGCTTGCCGTGACAAATGCCATCGGCAGGCGCCCGGTGCAAGGTCCGGATGCGACGCTTTGGCGACGTCTGGCGCTCAGGAACCCGCTTCCGGTCGGCCGATTGCGCTTGTGGGGGCGAGGCCGGGCGATTTCCGCCGGAAGATCCTCCGGGCGTTCGACGGCGAACAGCCAACGGGGGGCGACCCGGCGTTGGATCCGGAGGAGGCGGAAGGAGAGGTGCGGGAGGAGCTTGGGGCGCGGATGCGGCGCATGAGCGGGAAGGGGATGGTGCGCAATGAATGCGCACCCTACGGGGGTTGCCTCTCCCGGCCCGCCGCTTCCGCGGCGGGCGTTCGGCGCTGACGATCTTCCACTGGAAGATCGCCGGACGCCTCTCACCCCTGCAGCGTCCGCACCCCATAGCCCTCACCCCGGGCCTTCATCGCCTCGACCGCCGCGATGCTCGCCGCCGCCGTGGTGAAATACGGGATCTTGTCATACAATGCGACCGCCCGGATATCGCGCGAGTCTGACACCGCCTGCGAGCCCTCGGTGGTGTTCAGGACCAGCGCGATCTCGCCGTTCTTCAGCATGTCGACGATGTTCGGCCGGCCTTCGTAGACCTTGTTCACCCGGGTCGCGGCGATGCCCTGCTCGGAGAGCCAGCCCGCCGTGCCGCGGGTGGCGATCAGCTCGAAGCCCATCGCGGTGAGGTCGCGGGCGGCGGTGGCCAGCGCCGGGGACTTGTCGGCATCCTTGACCGAGAGGAACACGCGGCCCTCTTCCGGCAGGTGGGTGCCGGCGCCCATCTGCGCCTTGAGGAAGGCCAGCGCGAAGCTGCGGTCCCAGCCCATCACCTCGCCGGTGGAGCGCATCTCCGGCCCGAGCAGCGTGTCGACGCCGGGGAAGCGGGCGAAGGGCAGCACCGATTCCTTGACCGAGAACCACGGGGTGATCGGGTCGGCGAGGGTCAGCGGGTTCGCGAGCGGCAGGTCGGTGTCGGGGCCGACGCCGGCGGGGTAGGCCTCGCGCAGCGGGAAGTTCGACAGGGGCTCGCCGGCCATCAGCCGGGCGGCGATGGAGGCGATGGCCGAGTCGGTCGCCTTGGCCACGAATGGCACGGTGCGGCTGGCGCGGGGGTTCACCTCGAGCACGAAGATCTCGCCGTCCTTGATGGCGAACTGGACGTTCATCAGCCCCTTGACGTGCAGGGCGAGGGCCATTTTTTCGGTCTGCAGCTTCAACTCGGCGATGGTCTCGGCCGAGAGCGAATGCGGCGGCAGGCAGCACGCGCTATCGCCCGAATGCACGCCGGCTTCCTCGATATGCTCCATGATCCCGGCGACATGCACCGCCTCGCCGTCGCAGAGACAATCCACATCCACCTCGATCGCGCCGGCGAGATAGCTGTCGAGCAGCACCGGGCTGTCGCCCGAGACATGCACCGCCTCGCGGATGTAGCGCTCGAGCTGGGCGTCGTCGCGCACGATCTCCATGGCGCGGCCGCCGAGCACGTAGGAGGGCCGGATCACCAGCGGGTAGCCGATGCGGCCGGCGATGGCGAAGGCCTCGTCGCGCGAGCGGGCCATGCCGTTGATCGGCTGGCGCAGGTCGAGCTTGTGCAGCAGTTGCTGGAAGCGCTCGCGGTCTTCGGCGAGGTCGATGGCGTCGGGGGTGGTGCCGAGGATCGGGATGCCCTCGTCATGCAGGGCATTGGCCAGCTTCAGCGGGGTCTGGCCGCCGAACTGGACGATGACGCCGTGCAGCGTGCCGTTGTCCTGCTCCACCCGCAGGATCTCCAGCACATGCTCCAGCGTGAGCGGCTCGAAATACAGCCGGTCCGAAGTGTCGTAGTCGGTCGAGACCGTCTCGGGGTTGCAGTTGATCATGATGGTTTCATAGCCGGCCTCGGTCAGCGCGAAGCAGGCGTGGCAGCAGCAGTAATCGAATTCGATGCCCTGACCGATCCGGTTCGGGCCGCCGCCGAGGATGACGACCTTCTTGGCGGCGGAGGGGCGGGCCTCGCATTCCACATCGCCCATGACCGGGGATTCGTAGGTGGAATACATGTAGGGGGTCTGGGCCTCGAACTCGGCGGCGCAGGTGTCGATGCGCTTGAACACCGCGGTGACGCCGAGGTTGCGGCGGGCGCGGCGCACCTGCGCCTCGTCGCGGCCGGTCAGCGTGGCGAGCCGGGCGTCGGTGAAGCCGAGCATCTTCAGCTTGCGCAGGCCGTCGGCCTTCAGCGGCAGGCCCTTGGCCCGCACCTCGGCCTCGGCCTCGAGGATCTCGCGGATGCGCGAGAGGAACCACGGATCAAAAGCGGTGGCGGCCTGGATGTCGTCGTCGGACAGCCCGTGGCGCATGGCTTGCGCGATGAGGCGCAGGCGGTCGGGGGTCTGGGCCGAGATCGCCTTGATGACGGCGGCCTTGTCGGGCGCGCCCTCGATGGCGATCTCGTCGAAGCCGGTGAGGCCGGTCTCGAGCGAGGCCAGCGCCTTCTGGATCGACTCGTGGAAGGTGCGGCCGATGGCCATGACCTCGCCGACCGACTTCATCGCGGTGGTGAGCTCGGGCTTGGAGCCGGGGAATTTCTCGAAGGCGAAGCGCGGGATCTTCACCACGACATAGTCGATGGAGGGCTCGAAGGAGGCGGGCGTCACCTTGGTGATGTCGTTGTCCAGCTCGTCCAGCGTGTAGCCGACGGCGAGCTTGGCCGCGATCTTGGCGATCGGGAAGCCGGTGGCCTTGGAGGCCAGCGCCGAGGAGCGCGAGACGCGCGGGTTCATCTCGATCACCACCATGCGGCCATCCGCCGGGTTGATCGCCCATTGCACGTTCGATCCGCCGGTCTCGACCCCGATCTCGCGCAGCACGGCGATCGAACCGTTGCGCATGATCTGGTATTCCTTGTCGGTCAGCGTCAGCGCCGGGGCGACGGTGATGCTGTCGCCGGTGTGCACGCCCATCGGGTCGATGTTCTCGATGGCGCAGACGATGATGGCGTTGTCCTTGCGGTCGCGCACCACCTCCATCTCGAATTCCTTCCAGCCGAGAAGGGATTCGTCGATCAGCACCTGCGCCACCGGCGAGGCGTCGAGACCGGAGCGGACGATGCGCTCGTAATCGTCGCGGTTGTAGGCGACGCCGCCGCCGGTGCCGCCGAGGGTGAAGGCGGGGCGGATGATGGCGGGCAGGCCCACGTATTCGATGGCGGCGATGGCCTCGGCCACGCCGGCGCTGATGTCATACTTGCCGTTCGGCAATTTCGGCGCGGCGACGATGGTCGCCTTGGGGTTCTCCAGCCCGATGCGGTCCATCGCCTCGCGGAAGAGCTTGCGGTCTTCCGCCATTTCGATGGCTTCGCGATTGGCGCCGATCAGCTGGACGTTGAACTTTTCCAGCACACCCATGTCGGCCAGCGCCAGCGAGGTGTTCAGCCCGGTCTGCCCGCCCATGGTCGGCAGCAGCGCGTCGGGGCGTTCCTTCTCGATGATCTTGGCGACGACCTCGGGGGTGATCGGCTCGATATAGGTGGCGTCGGCCAGACCCGGATCGGTCATGATCGTGGCGGGGTTCGAGTTCACCAGAATGACGCGGTAGCCCTCTTCGCGCAGCGCCTTGCAGGCCTGTGCGCCTGAGTAGTCGAACTCGCAGGCCTGACCGATGATGATGGGCCCTGCGCCGATGATCATGATCGACTTGATATCGGTTCTTTTCGGCATGTTGGGCCCCACAGCTATGTTCCCGGGGCCAGTGGGCCGCAGGATGTCCGGATTCTTACGCTCTGCGCAAATTGGCGCGGTTATAGTCGGGTGGCGGCGCGGCGCAACCCTGTTCCGATGGGTCGCGCGCGGCCTGTGCCTTGGCCGGGGGGCGTGCTAGATGCGGCCCACGGACGGCAAGGCGGAGTTGGGCGTGATCCTGTGCGAAAATGGACCCTCGGGCGGGCCGGTGCTGTTTTCCGGCGCGGCGGAGCATGTCGTCGCCTGGGAGCCTCACGAGGTGGAGCCCGCGCTTGCCCGGCTGGAGGCGCTGCGCGCCGAGGGGGCCTGGGTGGCGGGCCATGCCGCCTACGAGGCCGGGCTGGTCTTCGAGCCGCGGCTGGCGGGGCTGATGCCGGCGGGTCGCGAGGGGCCGCTCTTGGCCTTCGGGGCCTATGACGGGCCCGGTGATCCGGCGGCGTTTCTGGCACAGGCCGCGGCAGAGGCCGGCGCGGCGCGGCTGGGGCCCTTGCGGCCGCTGGTGGACCGCGCGGGCTACGACCGGGCCTTCGCCAAGGTCGCCGACTATATCGCCGCCGGCGATGTCTATCAGGTGAACCTGACCTTTCCGATCGAGACGCGGCTGGAGGCGGGCACCGCGCTCGGGCTCTACGTTGCGCTCCGGGCGCGGCAGCCGGTGGGCCATGGCGGCTATTGCGACATGGGCGCCGGGCCGGTGGTGGTGTCGCGCTCGCCCGAGCTGTTCTTCGCCTGCGACGCCGAGGGGGGCATTTCCACCCGGCCGATGAAGGGCACCGCCCCGCGCCACCCCGATCCGGCGCGCGACGCGGCGCTGGCCGAGGAGCTGCGCCGCTCGGAGAAGGGCCGGGCCGAGAACCTGATGATCGTCGATCTGTTGCGCAACGACATCTCGCGGCTCTGCGCCGTGGGCTCGGTGAAGGTGCCGGAGCTCTTCGCGGTGGAAAGCTATGCCACGCTGCACCAGATGGTGAGCCGGGTGGTCGGGCGGCTGGAGGGGCGCCCGGGGCTCGGCGCGCTGATCGCGGCGCTGTTCCCCTGCGGCTCGGTCACCGGCGCGCCGAAGATCCGGGCGATGCAGATCATCCGCGAGGTCGAGCCCTTCCCGCGCGGGGCCTATTGCGGCGCGCTGGGCTGGATGGCCCCGGACGGGCGCGCCGCCTTCAACGTGGCGATCCGCACGCTGCGGCTGTTCCAGGACGGGCGGGTGCGGCTGAACGTGGGCGGCGGGGTGGTGCAGGATTCCACCGCGCAGGGCGAATGGGAGGAGGCGCTGTGGAAGGCACGTTTCGCCGAGTTGCCGGCGACGACAGCCTGAGGCTGATCGAGACGCTGGGCTGGGATGGCGCGGTTTTCCCGCGCGAGGAGCGGCATCTGGCGCGGCTGACGCGGGCCGCCGCGCGCTTTGGCTGGCGCTGCGACGGCGCGGCGGCGGCGCTGCGCGCGGCGGCGCCCCAAGGCCCGGCGCGGATGCGGCTGACGCTGGCCGCCACAGGGGCGATCGAGGTGACGGCGTCGCCGCTGCCGCCGGGCAAGCCCATCTGGCGGCTGGGGCTGGCCGAGGCGCGGCTTGCCTCGGACGATCCTTGGCTGCAGGTGAAGTCGAGCCGCCGCGCCGCCTATGACGCGGCCCGCGCCGCGCTGCCGCCCGGGCTCGACGAGGTCGTCTTCCTCAACGAGCGCGGCGAGGTCTGCGACGGCACGATCACCACGCTGTTCTTCGACGCCGGCGACGGTCTCCGCACCCCCCCGCTCACTTCGGGCCTGCTGCCCGGCGTGCTGCGCGAGGAGATGCTGGCCCAAGGCCGCTGCCGCGAGGCGGTGCTGCACGCCGCCGATCTCGGCCGCGTCCAGCTCTGGCTCGGCAACTCGCTGCGCGGGCTGGTGCGGGCCGACTGGGCAGGCTGAGCCCATTTTCTGTCTGAAAATATCCCCGCCGGAGGCGCACGCTTCCTCCGGGCGTTCCC
>NZ_PZKG01000046.1 GCF_003034985.1 Cereibacter changlensis JA139 | reverse complement strand
CGCCGGCATCATCCGCCGGGCGGATTCGGTCGATTTCACCGAGGCCGACTGGGACGAGGTGATGGACGTGAACCTGAAGGCGGTGTTCTTCACCTGCCAGGCCTTCGCCAAAGCGGCGCTGGCCCGCGGCGCCGGCGGCCGGATCATCAACATCGCCTCGCTGCTCAGCTTCCAGGGCGGCATCCGCGTGCCCTCCTATACCGCGTCGAAGCATGGCGTGGCCGGGCTGACCAAGCTTCTGGCCAATGAATGGGCGGCGAAGGGCATAAACGTGAACGCCATCGCCCCGGGCTATATCGAGACCAACAACACCGAGGCGCTGCGCGCCGATCCTGCGCGCAGTCAGGCGATCCTCGACCGGATCCCGGCGGGTCGCTGGGGCGAGGCCGCCGATATCGCCGGCGCGGCGGTGTTTCTTGCATCCCCCGCCGCCGCCTATGTGCATGGCGCTGTCCTGAATGTCGACGGAGGCTGGCTTGCCCGCTGAACCCGGAATCGTCCACCTCGGCCTCGGGGCCTTCTTCCGCGCCCATGGCGCCGTCTATGTCAGCCGCGCGATGCAGGCCTCGGGCGGCGACTGGGACATCATCGGCGTGAGCCTGCAGTCGCCGACCATGCGCGACGCCCTGGCGCCGCAGGGCTTCGCCTATCACGCGGTGGAGCAGGGGCCCGAGGGCGAGACCGTCCGCCGCATCGAGGTGGTGCAGGACATCCTGGTGGCGAAGGAGGATCCGGAGGCGGTGCTGGCGGCGATGGCCCGCGCTTCGGTGAAGATCGTCAGCCTGACGGTCACCGAGAAGGGCTATTGCCACAACCCGGCCACCGGCGCGCTGAACCCCGATCATCCCGACATCGCCCACGACTTGGCCGGGCCGCTGCCGCGCTCCGCCCCCGGCTATCTGGTGCGCGCGCTGCAGCGCCGCCACGCCGCCGGGCTTCCGCCCTTCAGCGTGCTCTGCTGCGACAACCTGCCGGAGAACGGCCGGGTGGTGCGCGGCGTGGTGCTGGACCTTGCCCGCCGCATCGACCCCGCGCTGGCCGACTGGATCGAAGCCGAGGGCCGCTTCCCCTCGACCATGGTCGACCGCATCGTGCCGGCGACCAAGCCCGAGGACATCGCCCGGCTGCAGGCGCAGGGCATCGAGGACAACCTGCCGGTGATGCACGAACCCTTCAGCCAATGGGTCGTCGAGGACGATTTCGTCGGTGGCGAGCGGCCCGATCTGGGCGCGGTCGGCGTGCAACTGGTCGAGGATGTGACGCCTTTCGAGCATATGAAGCTCCGGATGCTGAACGGGACGCATTCTTCCCTGGCCTATCTGGGTTATCTGGCGGGCCACGAGACCATCGCCGACACCGTCGCCGACCCGGTCTTCGCCGCCTTCGTGCAGAAGCTCTGGCGCGACGAGATCATCCCGGTGCTGACACCGCCGCCCGGCGTGGAGCTGGCCGCCTATGCCGACCAGCTGCTCGGCCGGTACCGGAACCCGGCGATCCGCCACCGGACCTGGCAGATCGCCATGGATGGCAGCCAGAAACTGCCGCAGCGCATCCTCGGCACGCTGGCCGAGACGCTGGCCGCCGGGCGCAGCGCGCCGGGGCTGATGCTCGCGGTGGCTGGCTGGATGCGATATGTCGGCGGCACCGACGAGGCCGGCCGGCCGATCGAGGTGAAGGACCCGCTTGCCGCCGATCTGGCGCGGCGGGCGGCTGAGGGAGTGCCCGCGCTTCTGGCGCTGCGGGCCGTGTTCTCCGAGGATCTGGCGCGCGCGCTGGAATCGGGGGTGACGGCGGCGCATGACCGGCTGCGGGCCGTCGGCGCGCGCAAGGCGGTGGAGGACTTGCTGTGAGGGAAAGCTGGCGCTGGTACGGGGACTTCGACAAGATCACCCTGCCCGAGATCGCGCAGACCGGGGCGACCGGCATCGTCACCGCCCTGCACGAGATTCCCTATGGCGAGGTCTGGCCGCGCCAGCGCATCGCCGCGGTGCGCGACAAGGTGCAGGCCGCCGGTTTCGACTGGGTGGTGGTGGAGAGCCTGCCGATCCACGAGCGGATCAAGCGCGGCGAGGGCGATCTTTCGGCGCTCTTCGCCAATTATCGCCAATCGATGGCCAACCTGGCCGCCGAGGGGATCCATACGATCTGCTACAACTTCATGCCGCTTCTCGACTGGACCCGCACCGACCTCGCCGCCCCGGTGGCGCGCGGCGGGTCCTGCCTGCGCTTCTCGGCCCCGCGCATGGCGGCCTTCGAGCTGCACATGCTGGGCCGCGCCGAGGCCGAGGCGGATTACAGCCCCGAGGTGCGCGCCGAGGCGGCGGCCTGGTTCCAGCAGGCGACGGAGGAGGATCGCGAGACCCTGCTGCGCTCGATCATGGCCGGGCTGCCGGGCGCCTATGACCGCTACGACGTGGCCGGGCTGCGGGCGGGGCTGGCGCTCTATGACGGGATCGGCCGCGAGGCGCTGCGGGCCAACTACCGCCGATTCCTCGAGGAGGTCATCCCGGCGGCGGAAGACCTGGGCATGCGCTTCTGCGTGCATCCGGACGATCCGCCGCGCGACATCCTGGGGCTGCCGCGCATCGTCTCGAATGCCGAGGACATCGGCTGGATCCTCGGGGCGGTGGACAGCCCGGCCAACGGACTGACGCTCTGCGCCGGGTCGCTGGGGGCCAACCCGGTGAACGACGTGCCGGCCATCGCCCGGCAGTTCGCGGAGCGGATCCACTTCGCGCATCTGCGCAACGTGCGCAAGGATCCGGACGGCTCGTTCGAGGAGGCGGCGCATCTGGACGGCGACACCGACATGGTGGCGCTGATTGCGGCGCTGCTGGAGGAGGAGGCCCGCCGGCGCGACAGCGGCCGCGCCGATGCCGAGATCCCGTTCCGGCCGGATCATGGCCATGACCTGCTGGACGACGCGGCGCGCGGCGCCCATCCGGGCTATCCGCTGATCGGCCGGCTGCGCGGGTTGGCCGAGCTGCGCGGCGTGGTCCGGGCGCTGTCGCATCCCCTGATCCGGGGTTGATGGCGCAGGCGGAAAGAGCGGGCCCGGCATGGCTCAGGCCGCGCGGGCGGTGGTATTCGGCGGGGCGAAGGCCGGCGTCTCGCCGGGCGGCGCTGCGGGCAGATCGGGTTCCAGGCTGAAGTAGCCGATCACCTCCTGCAGGCGATGGGCCTGGCCGGCCAGCGTGCCGGCCCCGCTGGACAGCGCATCGGCGGCGGAGGAGGTCTGCTGCGTCACCTGGTCGAGCTGCTGGATGGCCAGCGAGACCTGGGCCGCCCCGGTCGCCAACTCGCGCGAAGCCACCGAGATGTCGGTCACCAGGTTCGAGGTCGTCTCGATGTCGGGCACCAGCTCGGTCAGCCGGTCGCCCGCCGCCGTCGCGGCGCGCAGCGTCCCGGTGGAGAGCGAGGCGATGTCGGAGGCGGCGGTCTGGCTGCGCTCCGCCAGCTTGCGCACCTCCGAGGCGACCACGGCGAAGCCGCGGCCATGCTCGCCGGCGCGGGCCGCCTCCACCGCGGCGTTCAGCGCCAGCAGGTCGGTCTGGCGGGCAATCTCCTGCACCACCAGGATCTTGCCGGCGATCGATTCCATCGCCCCCACCGCGCCCGAGACGGCTTCGCCGCTGTCGCGCGCGCTGCTCGCCGATTTCTGCGCGATGCGCTCGGTCTCGGCGGCGTTGTCGGCGCTTTGCCGGATGTTCGCCGCCATCTGCTCGACGGCGGCCGAGGCCTGTTCGGTGGCCGAGGCCTGTTGGTTGGCCCCCTTTGACAGCTGGTCCGAGGTCGCGGCGATGTCGCTGCTGTCGGAGGCGACCTGGCGGATGACGGCGGAGACCTCGCCCACCACCGCGCGTAGTTTCTCGGTCATGCCGTTGAGCGCGCGCAGCAGCTCGCCGATCTCGTCGCGGCCTCCGGCCCCGGCGGTGACGGCGAGGTTGCCGGCGGCGACGCGCCGGGTCATGGCGAGGGCGCTGTTCAACCCGCGCGAGATCGACCCGATGATCCAGACCGCCGCGCCGATGCCGAGCAGGGCGGCGGCGCCGATCAGCGCCGCAAGGGTGCGGACCGCGGCGTGATACCTTTCCTCCGACCGGGCGACCGCCAGCGTGACATGGCTCATATGGGCCGTCCGGATCGCCTCGGTCTGCTCAGCCATTTCCTGCATCTTCGGATCGGACTGGGTCTTGAGCATGGCCCGCGCCTCCTCCATCCGGCGTTCGCGGGCGAGGCTGACGAGCTGGTTGTTGAGATCAGCAGCCGCGGCCCAGGTGGCGCGATAGGTGTCGAGCGCCGCGATATCCTCGGGTTCGGCGGCTTCGGTCAGCCCATCCAGCGCCTGCTGGATCTCGGCGCGGATCGTGGTGATGCGCGGCAGGAGCTGCTCCTGGCGCATGCTGGTTTCGGCCAGGATCATGTCGCGCAGGGTGAGCCGCATGGCGGTCTGCGCCGCGCTCAGCCGTTCGGTATGGAACACCTGGGCGATGTCGACCGCGACGAGCTGGTTCATCCGCTGGCTCATCGCGCCGAGCTGGCTGGCCGCCATCCAGAGCGCGGCCCCGGCGAGAAGGAACACCAGGGCGAAAGTGGCGCCCAGCTTGGTCTTGATGGTCAGTCGCATGGCCGGTCCCCGAAGCCGTGGGCAAGCGGGAATCGCAGGCCCCTGCAGGACATTGGGGTTCCCGGGTGAAGGAACGGTTAGCGTCGCAGGTCAGGCGGCGACCTGCTCGCGCAGGATGGCTGCGGTCATCGAGATCATCAGGTAGATCCCGGCGAAGATCAGCAGCGTCACCAGCGTGTTCTCGAAGGCGCGGGGATAGCGCGGCTCGTCCGGTGCCACCGGCTTCACCGAGAGCGAGAGATAGCGGGTCTGGCGGTTGGCCTCGACCCTCGCCGCCTCCAGCGATTGCAGCGCCTGGGCCAGCATCAGCTGCCGCGTCGCCACCTCGGATTGCGCCACCAGAAGCTCGCTTTGCACCTTGGCCAGCGACAGGCCGCCGGCGCTGTCTTCGGTCAGCCGGGCCCGCACCAAGGCGGCCTCCGCCTCCAGCGCCTCGATGCGGCGGCGCACCGGCTGCATCCGGGCGGCGTTCGGCGCGGGGTTGGACTGCATCTGCTGCAGCGACAGCCGCTCGGTGGTCAGCTGGCTTTCCAGCTGGCTCAACTGCGTCGTGATCAGCCCCAGTTCGACATCGGAGGAGAGCACCTTGAAGCGCTCCTGCAGGTCCACCACCCGGCGCTGCGCCGCCAGCATCTTGGCCTCAGTATCCTCGAAGCTGCGCCGCGCCCCCGCCATCTGGTCCTCGCGCATGCGCTGGGTCAGCTGGTCGACCTGCTCCTCGGCATAGGAGATCAGCGCGGTGGCGAAGCCGACGGCCAGCTGCGGATCGGCGGCGATCACCTCCATCTTCACGATGCCCTCGGTCGGGTCGTAGGCGATCCTCACGTTGCGGCTGTAGACGCGGTAGGCCGCCTCGACGCTGGCCCCCGGGGCGAGGCGCTGCACCGGGTCGATGCTTGCCTGGCTGAAATGCGCGCGGAACCCCATGTCGGCGTCGAGCCGCAGCATCGCCTCGCGCGACTGCAGATAGCCCTGCACGGCGATGCTGTCCTGCGAGGTGGCGAAGCCGGTGCCGCTGAGCAGCCCGCCGAGCGGGCTGGTCTGGGTATTGTCGGCCTGCTGGATGACGAACTCGCTCTGCGCGGCATAGAGCGGCGTCGCCAGCCGGTGGTAGTAATAGCCGGCGAGCAGCGTCGGCAGCAGCACGAAGACGGCGAGCCGCGCCCAGAGCAGCGCCATCCGGCGGCGGCGGCGGCGGATGATGCCGCGCTGGATGCGCAGGATCTCGCCGGCGGGGCCGCCGTCCTCCGCCGCGGGGAGGGGCAGGGGCGGGCCGTCCTGCAGCGCCAGCGCCCGCGACCCGTCCGCGCCGGGCGCCACGCCGTCGAGCAGGTCGGCGCGCTGGAACGGGTCGATGCCGGCGCGGCGCAGCTGCCGCACCGCCTCGGCGTCCGATCCGGCGGGCAGGCCATGGCGCTGCGCCAGCCGCCGGGCGTTGCGCAGCTGCCGTGGCGACAGCCCCTCGCGGCGGATCGCCTCGCGCTCGGCCCCGGCGTTGGCGTCACGCAGGTCGAGCGCGCCGAATCCGTCGTCCGGCGGCGGGTCGAAGGGATCGTCCTCCGGCGGCGGGGCGGCGGGGGCGGGCTTGTCGATGCGGTAACGCGTCACCTTAGGCTTTGTAATCATACAGACGTTTCGCCTCTTCGAGCGTGTCGAACATGTGCAGCCGGCCATGCCGCAGCACTGCGGCGGAGCGGCAGAATTTCTCCAGCGTCGCGGCCTGATGCGAGACGACGACCACCGTGGTGCGGCGCAGCCGCTCGCGCAGGATGCTCGCCGCCCGGCGGTTGAAGGCCACATCGGTGGTGGCGGGCATGCCCTCGTCGATCAGGTAGATGTCGAATTCCAGCGCCAGCATCAGCGCAAAGCAGAACCGCGCCCGCATCCCCGAGGAATAGGTGCCGACCGGCATGTCGAAATACTCGGCGATCTCGCAGAGCCAGCGGCAGAAACCCTCGACATAATCGGGGTCGAGCCCGTAGAGCCGGGCGATGTAGCGGGCGTTCTCGGTGCCGCTGTGCTTGCTCACCACCCCGCCCATGAAGCCCAGCGGGAAGGAGATCCGCGCGCTGCGGGTGACCGAGCCCTCGTCGGGTTTCTCGAGCCCCGCCATCATGTTGATCAGCGTGGTCTTGCCGGCGCCGTTCGGGGCGAGGATGCCGAGCGATCGGCCGAGCTCCACGCGGAACGAGGCGCGGTCGAGGATCACCTTGCGCTGCGCGCCGGTCCAGAAGGATTTGCTGACCGCCGCGAATTCGATCATGCCGCTGTTTCCGCCCCATGCCCGCCAGACCCGCGCCTGTCTTAGCGCAGCCCGGCCGGGAAATGGTTAACGGAACGCTCGGCAGCGGCCGATCCGGCCCTGTGGCTGCATTATGTCGCGGGGAGGGTTATCTGCGCCGCCGGCGCGGCAGCAGCATCGCCAGCGGCCCCGCCAGCAGGCTGAGCGCGAGGCCGAGCCGCGCCGCCTCCTGCATGGCGCCGCCGGGCAGGGCGCGCTCCAGCGCCAACAGCGGCACGGTGAAGCCCATGCCGGAGATCACGGCGATCGCCATCACGTCGCGCGGCCGCACACCGGGAGGCAGGCGGCGGTGCAAGAGCCGCGCCACCACCAGCCCGCCGAGGAGGATCCCCAAGGGCTTGCCGATCCAGAGCGCGCCGAGGAGGATCCCGGTGGTCGGGCTCAGCGCCGCCAGATCCACCCCGCCGCGGGTCAGGCCGAAGAGGAAGAGCACCGCCGGCACCGCCCGGACCATCAGATGCGTCAGCCGGTTCAACGGGTCGGTCAGGTATTCCTCGGCCTGGGCGAAAAGGCCGAAGGCCCGGTCGGCATGCGGGATCGCCGGGAGGATCGGCAGAAGCCCCAGCGCCGGAGGCAGGCCCGAGGCGGCGACGCCAACCCAGGAGACCACGCCCGCCAAGGCATAGGGCCAGAGATGCATCGCCCGCTGCACCCGGCGCTCGCTGGCGTGGCGGCCGGGGTTGCGGCCGACCAGCGCCCAGGCGGCGAGGCAGGCGAGGATCGGCAGCGCCAGCCACAAGAGCCGCAGCGCCCCGCCGGGATAGGCGACGCCGAGCAGCAGGAGCGCGATGATGTCAGCGCCCACGGTCATGGTCAGCAGCATGTGCAGCGCCGGGTGATTGGCGCCGAAGACCATGCGCCCCACCAGCCAGGCCAGCACCACGTCGCCGCCGAGCGGCGCCGGCCAGCCGCCGAAGGGCTGCGCCTCCTCCGCGGTCTGGAACAGCGCGGTCAGCACCAGCCAGACCAGAGCGGCGCCGATCAGCCCGCCCAGCATCGCCAGGAGCGGCACGCCGGTGCGCGGGCCGCGCAGCGCGCCGCGCTGCAGCACCAGGGCCTCCCACAGTTCCTTGCCAACGACGAAGAGGAAGAGCGACATCAGCAGGTCCGATGTCAGATCCATCGGCGTCAGGCTGATCGGGATCGGGCTGACCCAGCGCGGCAGCGGCAGGTCGGCGAGGCGGAATTCTATGGCGTCGTAATAGCTTGCGGGAAAGAGATTGACCCACAGGGTGGCCAGGGCGGCGCCGGCGAGCAGCGACCAGCCGAATTTGCGCAGAAAGGGCGAGACACGATACATGGGAGGGCTCCGACACTGATCCGCGCCTTAGACCCGGCGCGGGGGCGCTGCAACGGTGGCATGACGCTTCGGTGACAGGGTGTTGCCGCGCAGCACAGCAAGGGCGATATGGTGGGCGATGAACCGCCCAATTGCCCTCTCCGACGCGATAGAAGCCTGCCGATTGTGCGCCCCGCGCTTTGCCGCGACCGCCACCGCGCATGAGCCGCGCCCGGTGCCGTGGTTCCGCGCCTCGGCACGGCTGCTGATCGCCGGGCAGGCGCCGGGGGCGCGGGTGCAGGCGATCGGAGAGCCGTTCCGCGACGCCTCCGGCGACCGGCTGCGGCTGTGGACGGGGCTCTCGGAGGCGGAGTTCTATGACCGGGAGCGGGTGGCGATCGTGCCGATGGCCTTCTGCTTTCCGGGATACGATGCGAAGGGTTCGGACCTGCCGCCACCGCCGATCTGCGCCCGCACATGGCATGCACAGGTGATGCACACTCTATGCAGACGCGAGCTGACGCTGGTGGTCGGCGGGGCGGCGCAGCGTTGGCATCTGGGGACGCGCTCGGTGACCGAGACGGTGGCCGATTGGCGCGCCCATCTGGCGCAGAGCCGCGCCTTTCCCTTGCCGCATCCGTCGTGGCGGACTACGGGATGGCTGAAACGCCACCCGTGGTTCGAAACCGAGCTGCTGCCTGCGCTCCGTGCCGAGGTGCGCGCCGTGATGGAGATGACATGACCGCTCTCGATACCGCCCATGCCGCGATGGAAGCCGCCCCAGAGGATGACGCCGCACGGCTCGCCTTCTACGAGCGGCTGGCGGATGGCGAGCTGTTCCTGCTGCTCGAGTCCGAGGCCGAGGGCGAGGTGCTGACGCCGAAGGTCTTCGATCTGGAGGACGGGCCGGTGGTGCTGGTCTTCGACGCCGAGGACCGGCTGTCGGCCTTCACCGGGATTCCGGCGCCCTATGCGGCGCTGCCGGGCCGGGTGGTTGCGGCGCATCTGGCGGGCAAGGGGATCGGGCTGGGGCTGAACCTCGGCACCGCGCCCTCGTCGATGCTGCTGCCCGCCGAGGCGGTGGACTGGCTGGCCGAGACCATCCTGCACGGGCCGGATCAGCTGGAGGCGCTGCCCGAAAGCTTCCACGCCCCCGCGGTGCCGGAGCGGCTGCTGACCGGGCTCGACGCCAAGCTGGCGCGGGCCGGCGGCATGGCGAGCCATGCGCTGCTGGCGGGCGTCACCTACGAGGGCGGGCGGCGCGGGCACATGCTGGCTTTCGTCGATGCGCCGCTGGCGGCCGAGGCCGCGCTGGCGCGGGCGGCGGCGGAGGCGCTGACCTTCTCGGGCGTCGAGGCGGGCGAGATGGATGTGACCTTCCTTGCGGCGCAGGACCCGGCGACGGCGGCGATGCAGCGGGTCGCGCTGCGCTTCGACCTGCCGGTGATCGAGGCGCCGGAGCCCGCCCAGCCGCAGGCGCCGGGGATGGACCCGAACCGCCCGCCGATCCTGCGCTGAGGCGCCTGCCCCCGGGAATCGCGATTTCCGGGGCAGGGGCAGGGCTTGCGCATGGGGTATAATGATACCGTTTTTGCAAGCCGCTGTTCTGCATGGGTTTTATCCCGCTTTCGCCTCTTGACGCGATGCGCTGGATGGAGGAAACACCCCCATCCGAATTCGCGGGGGCTGTCCCTCGCATCACTGCATGGGATTCCAGATGAAAACCTTCACCGCTACCCCGGCGGATATTCAGAAGAAATGGATCCTGATCGATGCCGAAGGCATCGTTCTGGGCCGTCTTGCGACCATCGTCGCGAATATCCTGCGTGGCAAGAACAAGCCGACCTTCACGCCGCACATGGACATGGGCGACAACGTGATCATCATCAACGCCGACAAGGTGCAGATGACCGGCAACAAGCGCGCCGACAAGCGCTACTACTGGCACACCGGCCACCCGGGCGGGATCAAGTTCCGCACCGCGGCTCAGGTGCTTGACGGCGCCCACCCCGAGCGCGTCGTGGTGAAGGCCGTCGAGCGGATGATCACCCGCAACAGCCTCGGCCGTCAGCAGATGACCAACCTGCGCGTCTACGCCAGCGCCGAGCATCCGCATGAAGCGCAGCAGCCCACCGTTCTCGACCTCAAGTCGCTGAACCCGAAGAACACCCGGAGCGCCTGAGCATGTCCGACATCAAATCCCTCGACGATCTGAAATCGGTCGTCTCCGAGGCGGCCGTGGCTGTCGAAGCGGCCGTCGTCCGCGCCCCCGTCCGTGACAAGCTGGGCCGCTCCTACGCCACCGGCAAGCGCAAGGACGCGGTCGCCCGCGTCTGGATCAAGCCCGGCTCCGGCAAGGTCGTCGTCAACGGCAAGACCATGGCGGAATACTTCGCCCGTCCGGTGCTGCAGATGATCCTGCGCCAGCCGTTCACCGTCGCCGGTGTGGAAGGCCAGTTCGACGTCTTCGCGACCGTCGCCGGCGGTGGTCTGTCGGGTCAGGCCGGTGCGGTCAAGCACGGCATCTCCAAGGCGCTGCAGCTCTATGAACCCTCGCTGCGCGCGGCCCTCAAGGCCGCCGGCTTCCTGACCCGCGACAGCCGCGTGGTGGAACGGAAGAAATACGGCAAGGCGAAAGCCCGGAAGAGCTTCCAGTTCTCCAAGCGCTGATCTTCAGCCGATTTTGCAGAAAGGCCCGCCTCGCGCGGGCCTTTTTCATTTGTATCTCGGCCTGCGGGCGCCGATGCTGCTTGGGACGAGCTTCCGGAGACCGCCATGCATTCCGACACCGGCGCCTGCGCCGTCTGTGGCAAGACCTTTCCCCGCGCGAGCATGCGATCGGTGGGCGATCTGACCCCCTCGATCCGCGCGGTGATTGTGGCCGAGGGGCATCAGCTTGAACCGGATGCGCTGATCTGCCGGACGGATGCCGCGCGATTCCGCAGGCGGCATCTGGAAGAGCTGCTGCAATCGGAGCGGGGCGCGCTGACCCGGCTGGACAAGGTGGTGCTCGACAGCCTGCAATCGGGGCTGCCGGTGGCGCAGGAGGTCGGCGCCTCCGAGGACGAGCCTCGCAGCTTCGGCGAGAAGGCGGCCGACGCGTTGGCGCGCTTCGGCGGGTCCTGGGCCTTCATCATCGGCTTCGCCGTGGTGCTGGTGGGATGGATGGCGCTGAACGTCACGGGGCTCATGTTCCGCGCCTTCGATCCCTATCCGTTCATCCTTCTGAACCTCGTGCTCTCCAGCCTTGCCGCCCTGCAGGCGCCGATCATCATGATGAGCCAGCGGCGGCAGGAGGAAAAGGACCGCCAGCGGTCGGAGAACGACTACAAGGTGAACCTGAAGGCCGAGCTGGAGATCCGCCACCTGCACGACAAGATCGACCTGCATCTGGCACGCCAGTGGGAGCGGCTGGCGACGATCCAGCGCCTGCAGGTCGAGCTTCTGGAGGACGGCCGGGACAGCCGGGGCTAGAACGAAAAAGGGGGCCAGGTTGCCCCGGCCCCAGTGGGGAAGCGGTCGGCGGGCCGGATCAGCCCTGCCAGAAGGGTTTCTGCGCCTCGAGCGCGGCGGCCTGCTGCGTCAGCCCGATATCTCTCAGCAGATGCGGATCAAGGCGCGAGAGGCTGACGCGGGTCTGGCGTCGGGTCTCCCAGGCGAGCACCGTCGCGGCGAGCGAGAACAGCAGGCGCGACAGGATCGGCATCGGGCGGTTCAGGTTCAGTCCGGGGGTCATCGGCAGGGAGCGTTGCATGGTACACCTTTTGTGTTGATACAATCCTCTGTATCAAGTAGGTGAAGTATACAATACAAAGGCAATCGCACCAGAGGAACATTGTGACAGACACAATCTGGCAGCCCGACCTCGCACAATTCCCCGGACCGAAGTATCTGGCGCTGACCCGCGCGCTGCGCGAGGCGATCCGCTCCGGGCGGCTGGCGCCGGGGGCACAATTGCCGACGGTGCGCGATCTGGCCTGGCAGATCGGCGCGACGCCGGGGACGGTGTCGCGCGCCTACCAGCTGGCGACGCAGGAGGGGCTGCTGGCGGCGACGGTGGGGCGGGGCACCTTCGTGGCGGCCTCGGCCCCGCGGCTGGGGCCGACGCAGTCGCTGTTCACGGAGCGTGATCCGCAGGGCGTCAGCTCGCTGGTGGACATGCGCGCGCCGCATCTGCCCGACGTGGGGCAGAGCGAGGCCTTCGCCGGGGCGATGCGGCGGGTGGCGGACCAGATCGGCCCGGATTACGTGGAATACAGCTCGCAACGCCGCGAGGCCGCGCTGAGGGCGGCGATGGTCGGCTGGCTCTCGGACCGGGTGCTGGGCAGCTTCGGTCCCGACGACATCGCGCTGACCCATGGCGGGCAGAACGCCATCGGCCTCGTCATGCTGTGCTGCCTGCGTGGCGACCGGCCGGTGGTGCTGACCGAAGACCTGGCCTATCCCGGCTTCCGCCACGCGGCGCGGCTGGCGCGGGCCGAGGTGGTGGGGGTGGAGCTCGACCAGCACGGGCTGCGCCCCGACGCGCTGGAGGCCGCCTGCCGCCGGCACGGGCCGCAGATCCTCTGCCTGACCACCGAGGCGCAGAACCCGACCACCGTCCGGATGCCCGAAGCCCGGCGCGCCGAGATCGCCGAGATCGCCCGACGCCACGAGCTGCAGATCATCGAGGACGACTGCTACTCCATCGCCGAAAGCACCTGGCCGGCAATCCGCGCGCTGGCGCCGGAGCGGACCTGGTATGTCGGCAGCCTGTCCAAGAGCATCTCGGCGGCGCTGCGCTTCGGCTATATCGTTTGTCCCGCCGGCATGGGCCGGGCCGGGCGGCTGACGGCGCAGCATTCGTTCTTCGCGCTGGCGCGTCCGGTCTCGGACATGGTGCTGGACCTGCTGACCTCCGGCGTCGCCGCCGAGCTGCGCCGCCGGGTGCAGGCGGAATATGCCGACCGGCTGCAGGCCATCGTCAATGCGCTGGGGGCCTATGACCTGTCCTGGCAGCCCGGGCTGCCCTTCGTCTGGCTGCGGCTGCCCTCCGGCTGGCGGGTCTCGACCTTCACCCGGATGGCCGAGACCGAGGGGGTGCTGGTGCGCTCGGCCGACGAATACGCGCTGGTGCACGGCCGCTCGCCCAACGCCGTCCGGCTGGCCATCGCCGGCGGGCTGCCGCGGCCGCAACTCGACCAGTCGCTGCGGGTGCTGGCCGATCTGCTGGCGCGACCGCCGGCGGAACTCGCGGTCTAGTGTGGCGCGCGGGACTCGCCCTGTGGGAATTGCGCAAGGGTTTGATTGACGGAGAGTTTTCGCGGTGGCACGTTTGATGCAGACGCATTTTTCAAAAAGAGTTCACAATGACGCATCAGGCTGGCTTTCACGCGCCCCATGGCGGGGCGGATTTTCTCGGGCTGCGGCGCAGCCGCAACGGCGGCACGGAAATCGTCTATGACGACGGGGTGACGCGGCGCATGATCTGGCGCGTCGCCGAGGAGGGCGTCAGCGAGGCCCGGCTGACCGACGCGCTGCGCGTCGCCGTCGGCTCCACCCGGGTGCTGCCGGCGCTTTACGACGAGCTGAAAAAGCGGGCGATCGCGATTGAACGGGTGGCAGGCTGAGATTGCGACCGTGACCGACACGGTTCAGACGCGGCGAGAGAAACGGCGCGTAACTGTCGCATTAAGTTCATAAAATCGACTCATCCTGTTCCGCGCGCTTCGGTCCCGCCCCACCCCTCGCCTCTGCCCAAGCATCGGGCGCATTTGCCGCGTTTCGCTGCCGAAACGCTTTACCTTCCGGCGTAACCTGTGCAATCAAAACGGCAGGGAAGCTTCCAGGGGGCATGATGGAACTGGGATCGCGATGGGACCGCTTCAGGCGGTCCGAGGCGGCGAGCGGGTATATGCTGGTCAGTCCGACCGCGCTCTATGCCATCCTGCTGCTGGCCGCGCCCCTGGGCACGATCATCCTCTACAGCTTCCTGACCGACGGCTATCTGGAGATCGTCCGCACCTTCACGCTGGCGAACTACCACGAGGCCTGGACCAACGAGCTCTATCGCACCGTCATGCTGCGCTCGCTCGGCGTGTCGATGGCGGTGACGCTGGTGACGGTGGTGCTGGCCTTTCCGGTGGCCTATTTCGTCTCCTTCCACGTCGACCCCTCGCGCAAATCGCTCTGGCTGTTCCTGATCACCATCCCGTTCTGGACCAGCTACCTGATCCGGGTCTTCCTGTGGAAGGTGATCCTCGGCTTCAACGGGGTGGTGAACTCGGGGCTGATGGGGCTCGGCATCATCGACGAGCCGCTGACCTTCATCCTCTACAACGTGAACGCGGTGGTCATCACCCTGGCCCATGCCTATGCGCCCTTCGCCATCCTGCCGATCTTCGTCGCCTTGGAGAAGATCGACCGCTCGCTGCTCGAGGCCGGGCAGGATCTGGGGGAGAGCCGCTTCATGACCTTCCTGCGGGTGACGCTGCCGCTGGCGATGCCCGGGGTGATCGCCTCGGTGCTGATCGTCTTCATCCCGACCATCGGCGATTACGTCACGCCGCAGCTCGTCGGCGGGCCGGAGGGGCGGATGGTGGCCAACCTGATCCAGCTGCAATATCTCAAGCTCGACAACTACCCGCTCGGCTCGGCCATCGCCGTCTCGGCCATGGGGATCGTGACCGTCGTCAGCCTGCTGTTCCTGTTCCTGAACCGCCGCTACCTGAAAGGGCCGAAATCATGAAGGGCGGCGGCTTCCGCATCTATGCCATCTGCTACCTGATCTTCCTCTACGCGCCGATCATCATCCTGCCGCTCTTCGCCTTCAACGACGCGACGGTGATCGCCTTCCCGCTGTCGGGCTTCACCACCAAGTGGTTCGCGGAGATGACGACGCAGCCGGCGCTGGGGCAGGCGGTGAAGAACAGCCTGATCATCGCGGTCTCGGCCTCGGTGCTGGCGACGACGCTGGGCGTCTTCGCGGCCCGCGCCTCGACGCGCTACGACTTCCCCTTCAAGGGCGGGATCATGGGGCTGATCATGCTGCCGCTGGTGCTGCCCGAGATCATCGTCGCCGTCTCGCTTCTGGTGGTGCTTTTGGGCCTCGGGGTGAACCTGTCGATCCTGACGGTGATCCTCGGCCATGTGCTGATCTGCACGCCCTTCACCATCGCCATCCTGTCCTCGGCCTTCCAGAGCCTCGACCGCTCGCTGGAGGAGGCCGCCTATGATCTGGGCGAGACCGCGGTCTCGACCTTCCGGCTGATCATCCTGCCGCTGGTGATGCCCGGCATCATCTCGTCGCTGCTGATCTCCTTCACCATCAGCCTCGACGAGTTCATCATCGCCTTCTTCCTCGCCGGGACCGAGGTGACCCTGCCGGTCTACATCTTCTCGCAGTTCCGCTTCCCGCAGGCGGTGCCCGTCATCATGGCGCTCGGCACCATCCTCGTCGGCATGTCGATCCTGCTCCTGACCATCGCCGAATATTTCCGCCGCCGCGGCCTCGCCCGCTCCGGCGCCAAGGATACCGGAGGCTTCCTGTGACCGTCGAGAAACCCACCATGATCGAGTTCCGCGACGTTCATAAATACTACGGCGACTACCATGCGCTGCGCGGCATCACCGCCAAGATCCGCGCCGGCGAGTTCTTCTCGCTGCTCGGCCCCTCGGGCTGCGGCAAGACCACGCTCCTGCGCACCATCGCCGGCTTCGAAGGCATCTCCTCGGGGGCGGTGATGATCGACGGCAAGCATATGGAGGGTGTGCCGGCCAACAAGCGCCCCACCAACATGGTGTTCCAGAGCTATGCCATCTTCCCGCATCTGACCGTGGCGCAGAACGTGGGCTTCGGCCTGCGCCGCGCCAATCTGGCCAAGGACGAGCTTGCCCGCCGCGTCGGCGAGGCGCTGGAGATGGTGGGGCTGAAGGGCTACGGCGCGCGCGCGGCCCATGCGCTGTCGGGCGGGCAGCGGCAGCGGGTGGCGTTGGCGCGGGCGCTGATCCTGAAGCCGAAGGTGCTTCTGCTGGACGAGCCGCTCTCGGCGCTCGACAAGAAGATGCGCGAGCAGATGCAGGTGGAGCTGATCAAGCTGCAGCGGCAGGTCGGCATCACCTTCATCCTCGTCACCCACGATCAGGAAGAGGCGCTGGTCATGTCGGACCGGATCGCGGTGATGTTCGAGGGCGAGATCGCCCAGCTCGCCGATCCCGAGACGCTCTACCGACGGCCCAATTCGAAGAAGGTGGCGGATTTCATCGGCACGATGAACTTCCTGCCCGCCGAGATCCTGTCGGAAGGCCCCGGCGGCATCGAGATCGAGGCGCAGGGCCTCGGCCGCGTGACCCTCGCCCCCGATCAGGCGCCGGGCGCTGCCTCGGGTCAGGGCGCGACCGTGGGCTTCCGCCCCGAGACCTTGACCATCCTCTTCGAGGGCCAGCCGACCGCCGAGCGCGAGAGCATGGGGACGATCGAGGAAGTGGTCTATTACGGCGACATGACCTATTACGACGTCCGGCTCGACGGCACGGCCAGCCCGACGCGGATCTCGATGCGCAATGTCTTCGGCCGCCCGGTGCTCGACATCGGCGCCCGCGCCCGCATCGCCTGGAGCGCGGGGGCGCTGGTGCTGTTCCGCTGAGGCTTCTTCCTGGCTCAAATACTCAAGCGACGCCTGACGCGGGCGTCGCAAGATCCGTGAAAGGATCCGGCGCCTAGCGATCCGGCGGCAGCAGGCCGAGGCCGCGCAGGTAGATGCCGATGCCGGCCTCCAGGAGATCCTCCGGCGGGAAGGGCGAGCGGGCTGCGGGGCCGCGGGCGAAGAGCTCCACCACGCCATGGCTCATCGCCCAGATATGCGCCGAGAACATCGCTGCGGGCGGGCGTTTCTCGGGCGGGATATGGTCCGAGAGCCGCGCCGCCGCCCGTTCCAGCACGTCGCGCGCCTTCTGTGCCGCCAGCGCCAGATCGGGATTGGCCTGCATCGACAGGCCGCTTTCGAACATCGCCATGTAATGCCCGGGATATTTGCGGGCGAAGGCGAGATAGGCCCGGCCCGTCGCCTCGAAGGCCGCCAGCGCCGAGGGCTTGCCGTCGTCATAGGCGAATTCCATCAGCGCCGCAAAGATGTCGTAGCCCTGCCGCGCCGCCTCGGCGATCAGATCCTCGCGGCCGGCGAAATGCCGGTAGACGGCGGCGGGCGTCACCTCGGCCACCTTGGCGGCTTCGGACAGGGTGAAGCCCTGCGGCCCCTTCTCGGTGATCAATGCCAGCGCCGCCTCGACCAGCGCCTGCCGCAGGTTGCCGTGATGGTAGCCGCGCTTGGTCATTCCCGGCCGGAGTCCCGGCCGTCATCGCTGCGGAGCCCGGGCCCGCCGCAGATCGCCGGGTCGGGCGCGCCGATCGCCTTCAGGTCGCGACCCTTGAAATCCACTTTCACCAACAGCGTCTGGATCGCCGCCAGCCGGGCGCGGCGCTTGTCATCCGAGCGGATCACCGTCCAGGGCGCCGCAAAGCTGTGGCTGCGCGCCAGCGTCTCCTCGATGGCCTCGGTATACTCGTCCCATTTCTTCAGCCCCTCGATGTCGATCCAGCTGAGCTTCCACTGTTTCAGCGGGTCCTGCTCGCGGGCGAGGAAGCGGCGCAGCTGTTCGGCGCGGCCGACGTTCAGCCAGAGCTTGACGACGATGATGCCCTCCTCGACCAGCATCTCCTCGAAGGAGGGCAACTGGCAGAAGAAATGCTCGCGCTGCGCCGGGGTGCAGAAGCCGAAGACCGGCTCGACCACGCCGCGGTTGTACCAGCTACGGTCGAAGAGCGCGATCTCGCCGGCAGCGGGCAGCCAGTCGATGTAGCGCTGGAAATACCACTGCGTCGCCTCGCGGTCCGAGGGTTTCGCCAAGGCCACGACATTGGCGACGCGCGGATTGAGGTTCTCGCGCATGGCCGAGATGGTGCCGCCCTTGCCCGAGGCGTCGCGCCCCTCGAAGACCACGACGATGCGCTTGCCGGTCTCCTTCACATCGGCCTGCAGCCGGGCGAGCTGGATCTGCAGCGCCTCCATATGCGCGTCGTAGAGCTTGCGCTTCAGCCTCTCGCGATAGGGGTAGTCCCTGGCGAGGATCGCGTGCTTGTCGGCCCCCTCGATGGCTTCGCGCAGCCAGTTCGGGGCTTCCTTGCGGTAGAAGTGGCTGATCGCGGCGTCGAATGGCAGGTCCATCGGCAGTCTCCCTTGGGTCCCGCAAGTATGGCGATTGGCCCGGTCAGCGCAATCCGGCCCGCGCGGCGGCGCGGTCGATGGCGGCGATGACCGCGGGGGCGGCGACATGCTGCGGCATATGGCCGATGTCTGGCAGCAGCGTCAGATGCGCGCCCGGGATCAGCTTCGACAGCGGCTCGCCATGCACCTTGGAGGGCACGATGGTGTCGCCGGTGCCGTGGACGATCTCCACCGGCATCGGCAGCTTGGCGTAGTTCGGCATCATCAGCTGTAGATAGGGCTTCAGGTTCGACAGCTGCTTGGCGTTGGTGCGGAAACTGTCGCGGCGCAGCGACAGGCCGATGCCGATATATTCGGCATAGCCCTCGGGCGCGGCCTGCGGGGCGAAGATCGCCTCCACCACCGGCTCGGTCCGTTCCGGCGCGACATAGGCGGTCAGCAGCGGCACGATGGTCGCCCCGCCGAAATCCGAGGCGGTGACGGCGTTCAGCGCCCCGAGCCCGCCCGGCCAGGGCATCGAGGCGCCGGAGACGATCACCAGCCCGGCGGTGTCGCCCGGAGCGCGCAGCCCCCAGGCCAGCGCCACCGACCCGCCGTAGCTGTGACCCAGCACCAGCGGGTTCTTCACCCCCAGCTGGTCCGCCGCGGCGCGCAGCACGTCGGCCTGCACCAGCGGGCTCAGCCCCTCAGCTCCCATGTCGTCCGACCAGCCCATGCCGGGGCGGTCGAAGGCGATGACGCGGTAGCGGTCCTTCAACTGGTCGACCAGCTTGAAGGTGAAGTCGCGGGTATTGCCGGAAGCGCCGTGGATCAGCACCAGATCGGGGCCCTGACCCTCGACATGTGCATGCACCGTGCGACCGTTCACCTGCAACAGCTGCCCGGTCGGCGGATAGAGCTGTTCGGCCAGCGCTTCGCGGCGGGATGCCCTGGTATCGACGGCGGCGGCGCAGCCACCAAGAACGACTGTCGCGGCGACGAGGCTAGCGACCAATTTCGGCAATGTCATACGGTGTCGATTGGTAAATTTCGTTGATCCAGTTGCCATATAGAAGATGCGCGTGACTTCTCCAGCGATTGAGCGGCGGCATCGCGGGATTGTCATCCGGATAGTAGTTCCGCGGCACGTTGATCGCCACGCCATTGGCCACGTCGCGGTCGTATTCCTGTTTCAGCGTGTCGCTGTCATATTCGAAATGGTTGAAGATGTAGAGCGCGCGGTGATCCGGATCGGCCACCAGACAGGGGCCGACCTCGTCGGAGCCGAGCAGGGTCTGCAGCGCCGGGGCGCGGTCGATCTCGTCCTGCTTCATCTCGGTCCAGCGGCTGACCGGGATGACGAAATCATCCGAGAAGCCGCGCAGGTAGGGCGAGGTGGGATCGACGTTGCGGTGGCGGAAGCAGCCGAAGGCCTTGTGGTCGAGGATGTGTTTGTGCACGCCGTGGAAGTGGTTGATCATCGCCATCCCGCCCCAGCAGACGCCGAAGGTCGATTGCACGTTGCTCTGGGTCCAGTCCATCACCTCGCGGAGCTCGTCCCAATAGGTGACCTCCTCGAAGGGCAGGTGCTCGATCGGGGCGCCGGTGATGATCAGGCCGTCGAACTTCTCTTCCTTCACCTCCTGGAAGGGGCGGTAGAAGGCGGCCATATGCTCGGCGGCGGTGTTGCGGGTCTGGTGTTCGGTCATGCGGATCAGATGCAGATCGATCTGCAAGGGCGTCGCGCCGATCAGCCGGGCGAACTGGTTCTCGGTCTGGATCTTCTTCGGCATGAGGTTGAGGAGCGCGATCTTCAGCGGGCGGATGTCCTGCCGCGCCGCCCGTTCGGGCGACATGACCATGACGCCCTCGCGGCGGAGGACGTCGAAGGCGGGCAGGGTTTCGGGCAGCTTGATCGGCATGGCGGCTCCTCGGGGCGGGCGGCGTATCTAGGCGGTGGTCTGGCGGGTTTCCAGCGCTTGGGCAATGAGATCGGTAAAACCTGCGGCATCGCGGACCAAGGCGACCTCTTCGGCGGTGACGGTCAGACCCCAGCGCGCCATGGCGGCATAGCGCGGCTGGCGGTGGGTGAGGGCGCGGGCATAGGTCCAGCGCACGAAGGCATCGGGATCGACCTCGGCCTCGGTCACGTCATGGTCGGCGAGATAGGCGGTCCAGGCCTCGAGCAGGAACTGTGGCTGGTAATACATCGGCTTCGGCGCGCGGTCGAAGCGGCGGATCAGCTCGTCGGTGTGGCTGTCGGAGCCTTTGATCCAGACCATCAGCAGGTTCTGCGACAGCGCGGTCATCACCGGATCGGCGGGGTTGTCGGCATCGACCACCTCGCAGATCGACCCGCCAGAGTCGCAGACGAAATTGTCGTAGCCGTAGATGTCATGCGCGCGGCCGATGAAACGGGGGGTGTCCAAGAGCGCGCGGACCTCGGCCTCGCGGTGCTGGTCCTGCCGGAGCTGGTATTCGGCAAAGAGCAGGCCGCCCCTCTCGGGGTTGCCGGGCTTGCCGAGATAGGTGGAAAGCGGGGCGAGATTGTCGAAGGTGATGTTCGAGGCGATGTAGACGGAATCCGTCATCAAAAGCTCGCGCAGGAAGGGCACGCGCATCGCTTCGCGCTTGAAGTTGTCGGCGATGAACTCGCCCATGTAGCGGGTGCCGATGCGGTAATCGACCGAGTAGTGGAACCAGCCGCCGCTGTCGCGCAGCAGGTTCGAGACATGGGTCTTGCCGAGGCCGGACATGCCGAACAGCAGGACGCGCTTTTCCCGCGATGCGCGCCAATCCGTTGCGGAAGAATAGATCATGGACTGCCCCCTCGTGCCTCGGCCCCCCTGTTAGCGCGGGGCGGGACCGAGTTCACGCGAAAACATGCGCAGGATGCGCCCGTCGAGCGTCAGCAGCCCGAGGCCGAGCAGCGCGAAGCCGGCGAAGGCGCGCAGCGGCAGCGCTTCGTCGAAGATCAGCGCGCCTGCGACGATGGCGACAGGGGCGACAAGCAGTGTGACGAGGCTGAGGTTGCCGGCGCCGGCCATGGCGAGCACCCGGTAGTAGAGCAGGTAGGCCACGGCGGTGGAGATCACCGCGAGATAGCCGAGCGAGGCCCAGATCGGCAGGCTGTGCGCAAGGCTCGGCGGCCCGTCGATCAAGAGGGCCGCGGGCAGCATGACCAGCGTCGAGCCGGTCAGCATCCCGGCGGCGGCGACCTGCGGCGCAAGGCCGGTCAGCGCCTTGCGGGCGAAGGCCCCGGCGAGGGCGTAGGAGAGGGCGGCGGCGAGGAGGGCCAGCTGCGAGACCGAGGTGAGGTCGAGCCGGAGCAGCGCCTCGGGGCCGATCACGGTGACGACCCCGGCGAAGCCCAGCAGCACCCCGGCCATGCGGCGCGGCGTCAACCTCTCGTCGCGGAACAAGAGCGAGGCCACCAGCACGCCGAGGATGGCGGTGGAGGCGTTGAGGATGGCGGCGAGGCCGGAGGGGATGGTCAGCTGGCCCCAGGTGATCAGCGAGAAGGGGATGACGTTGTTCAGCAGCCCCATGACGAGGAAGGCCGCCCAGACCTTCGGCGCGCGCGGCAGGGGCAGGCGGCGCGCCACGACCCAGAGCCAGAGGATCAGGCAGGCGCCGGCGACGCGGAAGGCGACGGTGGTGGCGACGCCGACCTCCTGCAGGGCGGCGCGGTTGGCCACGAAGGACAGGCCCCAGATGCAGGCAAGGAGCAGCAGCTCGGTCCAGGCGCGGGGAGAGAGGGATTTCTGCGCGGTCATGCGGCGGTCCTGTCGGGAGGGGTCATCCCGCAGGGCGTAGCAGGTCGAGGGCAGTCCCGCGACCCGGAAGCTGCGCAAGCGGCGCCGCGAGGGCGCCGCTTGCGTTGTCCTCAGAAGTTGTAGGCGACCCGCATGCCGACGGCGACGGCTTCGTTGTCGTCGAATTCGGCGTCGATGTTGGTCGTGGCGCTCCCCAGTTTGACGTAACGAATACCGCCGGTGATCCTCATCGCGTCACGGGTGTAGGTCGCGCCGATGCCGATCGATTTGAAGCCATCGTTCGGTCCGAGGTTGCCGGTGCGATCGCCGGTCGAGGGCTCATAGGAGGCGGTGACGGCACCCGACCAGCTGTCGGAGAACTTGCGGCCGAGGCCGAGGGTGTAGGTGGTCCGGTCGGACCGATAGCCGACAAGCGGCACGCCCACGAAGACCTGCTGGTAGATTGCCGGGTCGATCAGGAATTCCGACCATTCGACCCAGCGGACCGAGCCGAAGAGCAGCGTGTCGGGTGCAACGCCGGTCTGGAACTCGAGGCTGATCGACTGCGGCACCGTGGTTTCGAAGTCGCTCTCGCTGTCGAAGCCAGGGAGAACCGGCGTTTCTGTGCCGGAGAGGGTATGGTCGATGGCCGAGTTGTAGGTCAGCGCAATCCGGGCGGCGATCTCGGGTTTTTCCCAAGCCACGCCGAGCACATAGCCGAAGCCGTAGTCGGTGTTGGTCTCAAGGTTGTAGTCGATGACGCCCGAAGGTGAGAAGGTGTTGAACAGGATATGCGCCGTGCCCTTCACCGACTGCGCCCGGAGACCGCCATAGACCGAGACGTTGTTCTGCAGCTTGTAACGCAGCAGAGCCGTCACCGCATTGGAGCGCAGTTCCGCCGTGGTGCCCGCCAAGGGGTAGATGCGATCTGAAGGATATTCGACATCCGCGCCGATCGGCTGGTCGATGATCAGCGCCACGTCCATGTCGGGGCCGAGCGGCTGCTTGTAGCCCAGCGAGAAGGTCGCGAAATCGCCCGCCATGTTGCCGGAGTCCAGACCGCCGACGGACCCCCTGACATCCGGCATGGCGAAGCCGAGGTTCACCTCGGCGTAGCGGCCTTCCTCGAACAGGATGGCGACGCTCTGCGTCGAGCGCTCGATATCGCCCGCCGACGCACCACTCGCGCCGAGCGCGAGCAATCCGGCAGCCATTGCGGCTTTGTTCATGAAGTTCCCCCCTGGTGTCGATCTTGAGGCTGAAGACTGTCCGTGCGCCGAACGCCGGTCAATCAGTAACGCGGCGTAACGGTTCCGGCGCCGACCGGCTGTTGCCGCGCCGCCCGGTTTGCGGCCCGGATGTTGATCCAGTTGGCCAGAAGGATCAGCCCGCCGCCGAGGAAGACGAGGGAATTCAACGGCTCGCCGAAGATCAGCATCCCGGCCAGCGCCATGACCGGCAGGCGGCTGAAGTCGATGGTCACCACGATATTGGCCGAGGCCAGCGACAGCGCCATGGTCAGGCACATATGCGCGGTGACGCCGCAGAAGCCGATGATGGCGAGCCAGGGCAGGGTCTCGGCGGTGGGCAGCGCGATCTGGCCGTCGGCCAGGGCGCAGATCAACCCGAAGCAGAGCTGCATCAGCGTCAGCCAGAACAGGATCGAGACGATGCTCTCGCCCCGGGTCAGCGCCTTGGTCATGATGATCGAGCCGGCGAAGCCGATGGCCGAGCCGGCGGCGGCCAGCACGCCGAGGTCGACATGGCCGAAATCCGGCCGGGCGACGATCAGGATGCCGGTGAAACCCAGCAGGGCGCAGAAGGCGCGCACCCGGGTGATCCGCTCGGCGAGGAAGATCGGGCCCAGCAGGATGACCCAGATCGGCGAGGTGAACTCCAGCGCGATCAGCTGCGCCAAGGGGATCAGCGCCAGCGCGTAGAACCACAGGTTCTGCCCGGTGAAATGGAAGAGGTTCCGAAGCAGGTGCTGGCCCAGCCGGTCGGTGCGGATCTCGCCCAGCCGTCCGGCGGCGCCTGCGACCGAGACCACCAGGATCAGCCCGACCAGCGAGCGCCAGGTCATGATCTCGAAGGTGTCATGCGCGCCGGAGACCATGCGGCCGGCGACGGCCATCGTGGTGAAGGCGGTGATGGACCCCACCATCCAGAGGGCGGCGGCGAAGGGGCGGTGGACCTGGGTCATGGGATATTCCGGCGTCTGGGACGCATCTCATCGCCCCCCGCGCCGGGAATGTCCAGCCGCCGCGGCCGACCGGAGCGTCTGGCGCCCCGGTCGGCGGCAGGTCAGGCCTCGGTCAGTTCGAAATCGCGGCGCACGTCGCGGGCGATGACGAACCAGACCGAGCCGCGGGTGCGGGCCAGATGCGCCTCGTAGGCGGCGCGGTCGGTCCAGATCTCGTCGACCTGCCAGACCAGCGGGTCGTCGGTCGGGGTGATGTCGAATTTCTCGCAGCCCGCCTCGGCGCGGCTCAGGTCGATATGCTCCTGAACGTAACGCGCCACGGCGTCGGCGTCGTCCTCGTTCGGACAGGTGAGTGTTCCGGTCAGCGTGATCCGCGCCATGGCAGTCCTCCCTCATTTGCCCCGGCGTTCTGCCGGGCCTCCTCCGCGTGCATCTTGCCGGGAGGGGCGGGCAGAGGCAATCCCCGCGCCGCGCCGGAATGACGCGCCCAAACAAGGGCGGCCGCACCCCGGGGGATGCGGCCGCCGCAAGGCTCGAAGCTCAGGTCAGGAGCTGGCGATCTCGGCCCCGACGAACAGCGCCGCGCCGCGGCGGTTCAGCTTCAAAAGCACCATGTCGCCCTCGGCCTCGCGCAGCGCCTTGGCCAGCGCCTCGGGCGTCGCCACCGGCTTGCCGGCCACCGCCTCGATCACGTCGCCGGGGGTCAGCCGGTCGGCGTTCGGGCTGTCGGCGGCGACCTCGCTGATCACCACGCCCTTGGCCTCAGGGTCGAGGCCCAGCTGCCGCGCCAGCTCCGGCGCCAGCGGCTCCACCGTCACGCCCAGCGGTGCGGAGGAGCTGTCGGCCCCATCCTCCACCGCGGCCATCTCCAGCTTCTCGGGCGAGAGCTCGCCGATCTTCACCTCGACCGTGCGGTCCTCGCCATTACGGAGCACGGCAAGCTTCGCCGTCTCGCCCGCCGGGATCGCGGCGATCAGCGTCGGCAGGCTGCGCTTCTCGGTCACCGCCGTGCCGTTCACCGCGGTGATCACGTCGCCGCTTTGCAGCTCGCTGGCCGAGGCCGGGCTGTCGGGCTGCACTGCGGCCACCAGCGCGCCGTCGGTCGACTCGAGCCCCAGCGCCTGCGCCAGATCCGTCGTCATCGGCTGGATCTGCACCCCGAGCCAGCCGCGCGACACCGAGCCGGTCTCCTGCAACTGCGCGACGACGGTCTGGATCGTCGAGGCCGGGATCGAGAAGCCGATGCCTACCGACCCGCCCGAGGGCGAGTAGATCGCGGTGTTCATGCCGACCACCTTGCCCTCGGTGTCGAACAGGGGCCCGCCGGAGTTGCCGCGGTTGATGGCGGCGTCGGTCTGGATGTAATCGTCATAGGGGCCGGAGTTGATGTTGCGCCCGACCGCCGAGACGATGCCCGAGGTGACGGTGCCGCCCAGCCCGAAGGGGTTGCCGACCGCCACCACCGCGTCGCCGACCCGCAGGTCGTCCGCCGCATCCAGTTCGACGAAGGGCAGGCCCTCGGCGTCCTTCAGCCGGATCACCGCGATGTCGGTCATCGGATCGGTGCCGACCAGCTCGGCGGTGAATTCGCGGCCGTCCTGCAGCTTCACCTTCATCGAGGTGGCGTCGGCGACGACATGGTTGTTGGTGACGATGGTGCCATCGGCGGAGATCAGGAAGCCGGAACCGAGCCCGCGCGTCACCCCTTCGTTCTGCGGGGCCTCGGGCATGCGGAAGCGCGGGTCGATCTGGCCGAAGCGACGCAGAAACTCTTCCATCTGCGGGCTCATCGCCGGGCCGGCCGGCTCTTTCGACTTGGCGGTGACCTCGATGAAGACGACGGCGGGCGAGACCTGCTCGACCAGATCGGCATAGCCCTCGAAGGGCGCGGCATGGACCGGGGCCGTGCTGACGACGCCGGCGGTGGCGATCGTGCTGGCCAGAAGCGCGGCTTTCAGCGAGGAACGGATAGAGGGTAGCAACATCTGCGGTATCTCCTGCAAGGGACGGCCAGCGGGGGCCTTGGCAGCGAAGATGGCGCCGCAGCCTGTGATCCGGCTTACCGCCGGTTTACCATTCGGTAAGCTCTCAGCCTCGTGATGGGGTCTCGTGATCGGGGGATGCGCCGGCGCGGCTAACCCATTAGCTTACCGATCAGTGAGATTGCGGACAGGTGGCGGCAAGCCCAGGCCGTCACCCTGTCAGGATGGACCCCGAGATGAAGATCCTGCTTGCCGAAGATGACAGCCAGACCGCCGAGTTCCTGCGGCAGGGGCTGACGGCCGAGGGCTACAGCGTCGACCATGTCGCCGACGGCCGCGACGCGCTGGTGCGCGCCACGATGCAGCCCTACGACCTGATGGTGATCGACCGAATGATGCCGGGGCTCGACGGGCTGTCCTTGGTGAAGGCGCTGCGCTCGGCGCAGATGAAGGCGCCGATCCTGTTCCTGACGGCGATGGGCGGGGTGAACGACCGGGTCGAGGGGCTGCAGGCCGGGGCCGACGACTATCTGGTGAAGCCCTTCGCCTTTTCCGAGCTCTCGGCGCGGCTCGGCGCGCTGGCCCGCCGTCCCGCGATGCAGGAGGGCGCGCGCGACCAACTCAGGGTCGGCGACCTGACGATGGACCTTCTGCGCCGCACGGTCAGCCGCGACGGGACCGAGATCGAGCTGCAGCCGCGCGAGTTCCGCCTGCTGGAGCATCTGATGCGCAGCGCGGGCAGGGTGCAGACCCGCACCATGCTCTTGGAGGCTGTCTGGGATTTCCACTTCGACCCGAACACCAGCGTGGTGGAAACCCACATCAGCCGGCTGCGCGCCAAGATCGACCGGCCCTTCGACAAGCCCTTGCTGCACACGGTGCGCGGCGCGGGCTACATGCTGAAGGCATGAGCGACGCGCCGCTCACCCGGCTGATGCGCTCCTCCTCGCTGCGGCTGGCGGCGCGGCTGGCGCTTATCTTCGTCGGCGCGACGTTGCTGGCGGGGGTGGTGTCCTTCTCGCTGCTGACCAACGCGCTGCAGGAGCGGCTCAGGGCCGATGCGCGGCAGATGGCGGAATCGCTGGGGGCGACCTATCAGGTGGCCGGGCTGATCGACCTGCACGCGCAGATCGCCACCAATATCGCCACCACCCGCGATTTCGCCAATCTCTATCTCTTCATCGACAACTCCGGCCGCATCGTCTTCGGCAATTTCAGCCTGCGCCAGCCCTTCACCGGGCCGCGCGACCTCGTCTCGGGCCGCGACCTGCTGCTGCCGGGGCGCGAGGCGCCGCAGGGGCTGGGCTTCTCGGCTTATGGGGTGAAGCTGCCGGCGGGCTGGATCATGGCGGCGCGGCAGACCTCGGCCCTGGACGAGGTGCAGGGCATCGTGCTGCAATCGGTGGCGCTGGGGCTCGGCCTCGCCATCGCGCTGGCGGTGGCGGTGGCGCTGGCGCTCGCCTGGCGGGCCGAGCGGCGCATCGCCCGGCTGAGCGAGGTCTTGGATAGGGCCGCGGTGGGCGATCTGGCGCAGCGCGCCGCCGAGGCGGGCGGCGACGACATCGGCCGGATCTCACGCGCGGTGAACGCCACGCTCGACCAGCTGCAACAGACGGTGGAGAGCCTGCGCCAGGTCTCTTCCGACGTGGCGCATGACCTGCGCACCCCGATCACCCGGCTGCGCGCCCGGCTGGAGCCGCTGACCCTGCGTTCCGACCTGCCGTCCGACGCCGCTGCCGAGGTGACCGCGGCAATGGAGCAGAGCGACCGGATCGTGCAGATCTTCAACGCCCTGCTGCGTATCGCCCAGCTGGAGGGCGGCGGCGCGCGGCCCCGCTTCGCACCGCTGGATCTGGGAGGGCTGCTCTCGGACCTGCAGGAGATGCTGGAGCCGGTGGCCGAGGATCTGGGCCACCGGCTGACCTGCGAGACCGTGCCGTTGACCGTCTCGGGCGACCGCGATCTCCTGGCCCAGGCGATCAGCAATGTGGTGGAGAACGCCTTCCGCCACTGCCCGGCGCCGGCCGAGATCCGCATGACGCTTCAGGCGCTGCCGGGGCAGGCGCTGTTGAGCGTCACCGATAACGGCCCCGGCATCCCGGCAGCCGAGCAGGAGGCGGTGTTCCGCCGCTTCTACCGGCTGGAGCGCAGCCGCAACAGCGAGGGCAGCGGGCTGGGCCTCAGCCTCGTCGCGGCGATCGTGCGGCTGCATGGCGGTTCGGTGGAAGTGGCCGACGCGGGGCCGGGGCTGAGCCTGCGCATCCGGTTGCCGCTGGCCGGGCCGCCCGAGATCGCGGCTTCGTGAGCCGCGAACATCGCTGTTGATCCTTGGCGCCGGCTGGCGCATCTTCCGCAGCATGTCGCGCCAGACCCGCCCTTTCCTTACCCTGCTGCTCGCCGCCCGGCTGTTCCTGGCGGCGCTGCTGGTGGTGGGGCAGGGGCCGTCGGCGGCCCGGGCCAAGGCGCCGGAACAGGTGGCAGCGCATGTCCAGACCGTGCTGGTCGCTTCGGACCGGTTCCAGGCCATGGTCCGGCCCGAGGCGAAGGCGCCGAAACCGCTCGGCCTGCCCGACAGCGCGCCGCCCCTGGCGCATCGCCCCGAAAGCGGCTGCAGCACGCTCGCCCTGCCGCCAGTCACCCCCTGCCGGCCCGACAGCGCCGTCCGCCTGCCGCCCTCCCGCGCGCCGCCCGTCCTCCTCAGCTGATGCACCTTCCGTCAGCCGCACCCCCGCGGCTGTTGCTTCCTGATGAGGATTTCCCATGACACTCGCATTTTCCGCCCTGTCCGGGCTGGTTCCGGCCGCCTCCGCGGTGGCCCTCGTGGTCAGCGGCTCGCAGCGCGCCCGCGCGCGGCGGCGCGCGCGTGGCGGAGACCGTTCGACGCCCTACACACCCCCGGCGCATCTGACCGCTCCCATGGC
>NZ_PZKG01000045.1 GCF_003034985.1 Cereibacter changlensis JA139 | reverse complement strand
GGCGAAGACAGCGGCCCCCGTCACTACGCCGGCGACGGCCCAGCCCGGTAAACCTCTGGCCGCCGCTCCGGGAGCCTCGTCCCCGCCGGCGGCGGCCGGCCCGAGCTGGAGGACCGCGGCATGAAGGAGGCTCTGCTCCGTCCGGTCGACAGCGATGCGCTCGACCAGTACCCGATCGCCGAGGACGAGGATCTGAAGGGCCACCGCTTCGTCATGTTCGACCACGACCGCTGGCTCAACAGCGACACCTTCCTGCGCATGTCGGCCGAATGCGGCTGGTTCTACCTGAACCTGATCTTCCTGTCGCAGAAGCAGCGGCCGATCGGCACGCTGCCCGACGACGACGAGCTCCTGGCCTCGCTCCTGCGCATCGACCTTGGCCGCTGGAAGGAACTGCGGGCCCGGCAGATGGGCCCCTTGCACAAATGGCGGCGGGTCAGGTGCGGCGCCAAGATCCGGCTGGCGCATCCGGTGGTGACGAAGATCGCCGAGGAGACGGTGGAGAGCCGGATCCTGCGCGTCCAGAGCAACGAGGAGAAGGCGGTCTACCAGCGCCTGAAGCGGCTGCGCGAGGGGCTCCTGTTCCTCGGCTGCGACAAGTCGGTGGTGGCGGACGACGTGCTGGTGCAGCGGATCGACGGCTGGCTGACCGAGCACGCGCCGGGCAAGCGCACCCGCGCCTCCTACGAGCGCGCCCTGATGCATGCCGTGGCGCAGAAATGGATGCTGCGCGCGGTCAGCGGCTGATCTGACACGGGATCAACTGTTCCAGGAACAGTTCCGAACTGTTCCGGAACGTTCTGGAACAGATCGGAACAGTTCCAGCCAGAGGAGAGGAAAGGAAATGAAAGGAGATCTTGCGGCGCGGGAACGGAGCCGGCGGCGCAGCGGGGACGCCGGGCGGGCTGGGGAGGAAGGGATGAGGGGTGACGACGTGAAGGACGGCAGGGAAAGCAGGCGGGGCCAGGGGGTGCTGCGCGCGGCCTTCCTGCAGCCGCTGGCCGACGAACACGGGCGCTCGGGCGCAGTCCGGAGCGCGGAAGCGGAGGCGGCGGCCGCCAAGCTCCTGATCTGAAACGACATCAACTGTTCCAGGAACAGTTCCGAACTGTTCCGGAACGTTCTGGAACAGATCGGAACAGTTCCAGCCATAGGAAAGGAAAGGAAATGAAAGGAGATCTTGCGGCGCGGGACCGGATCCGGCGGCGCGGAAGGGACGCAGGGCAGGCTGGGGAAAGGGGCGAGGGATGAAGGACGGAAGCGACGAGACCGAAGGAGGCAAGGAAGGCCGGGCGCTGGTGCGCGAGGTCTTCCTGCAGCGGCTGGCCGGCGCGGGGCTGGTGCGGCCGAAGGGCATGGGCGAGGCGGCGCATGCCGAGGCGTTGACCCGGCTGGCCGGGTTCCTGAGCTACATGGGGCCCGACACGCTGGCGGTGCTGGCCGAGCTGGTGCTCGACCATGCCGAGGGGCCGCGGCGCAATGTCTGGCCCTCGGAGGCGGTGATCCGCGGGCTGGCGCGCGGCCTGCAGGAGCGGCCGCTGATGGAGCACCCGATCGTCACCAGCTGGCTCGCCTCGATCGAGGGGCCGAAGGCCGAGCTCGGCGGCTACCTTGTCGAGCTCCTGCGCTTCCTGCGCCGGCATCCCCGGCCGCCGATGGCGATGGACCGCCGCAAGATCCTCGAGGAGGCGGCGGAGAACCAGCGCGGCCGCGAGCTGATGCTGGGCCGGGTCGAGCGCGGCACGGCCACGGCCGACGACCGGGCGGCGCTGGCCGCCTACGAGGAGGACCTGCGCCAGGCGCGCGACATCGTCGCCGCGGGACGGGCGAAGCGCGCGGCCGGCAAGGGGCAGGCGGCGTGACGGGAGGAAGCGGAGGAAGGCGGGCACGATGCGGGCGGAAGAAGAGGAGATGTGGGCGGCAGGATGCGAGCGGCGGTGAAGAAGGCTGCGGATACGGCGACGATGAAGACGGCGGGAAAGGCGGAAGCGATGGCACTGGACATGAAGGCGGGCGGCACGATGGCGGCGACGGAAGCGGTGGGCAAGGCGGCGAAGAAGAAGCTGAAGGCGGCCGACCGGCTGGCGCTGGTGACGCTGAGCAGGGCCCCCTGGGATCTCGGCCCGCTGACCCCGCGCCAGATCGCGGGCAAGGTGATCGAGCCGGTCACGACGGTCGATCCTAAGACCGGCAAGACCTCCAACCCGAACGGCGTGATCCGCACCCGGCGCGAGACCTGGGTCGAGCGCTACCTGCGCAAGGGCAAGCTCAGCGCCGCCCAGGCCAATGCCGCCGAGCAGCTGGCCGAGGCCGCCCAGGGCCGGCGCGGCCGCGACATGCTGGCCGCCATGGTGAAGGTCGACACCAGCGCCAGCGACTTCGACCCGGCCGTCGCCCATCTCGACCGCCGCCGCCGCTTCCACGCGATGTGGGCCGCGATCCCCGCGTCCTGCCGCCCGGCGGTCGAGCACGTGGTGCTGAACGACCACTCGCTGCGCAGCATGGCCGGCTGCAACAGCGGCAAGGCCGAGGCCCGCTACCTCGACCGCCTGCAGCGCGGGCTGGAGGCGCTGACGCGGTGAAGGCGGGGAGTGGTCATGACCTTGATCCCGACAGCATCAGGTGGGCGATCGGCAGGAGCGCGGCGATCGCCGCCGAGCCTTGCTCTCCCTCTGCCGGAATCCCGCGGGTCCTTCCCGGGCGATCCTGTGGCGCGGGTCATTCGCACCCCGGTGGTTTCGCTGCGCTTAACTCGGCGGAAAGCCTTAACCAGCCGTGACTTAACAAACGCGGCGAGGCTTTACGACTGCGCCGGCCGCGAGCCTGCCTCCCGCCGGCGCGGATCCCCGGCGCGGGAGAGAACGCCTCCGCCACCTTGAGCACCGGCCGGGCGTTCGCGCCCGGTCCCGCCCCGGCAGAGGCCGGGCTGCGCCAACAGCCCGAACCACGCGGCTTAAACTTTCGAAATGACCGCGCCAGCCCGTCGAATGCTTCCAGGCCGCCTGCTTCCTCGCGAGGGCAGCGGCCTTCTGGAGCAGAATCAGATCATGCAACAAGTGCGACCCGCTGTCCCAGTGGCCCCCTGGCTCGGGGGCAAGAAGCGCCTCCATCCCCTTCTGATCGAGCGGATCGAGGCGATCCCGCATCGCAGCTACATCGAGCCCTTCGTCGGCATGGGCGGCGTCTTCCTGCGCCGCCGGATGCGGCCGCGGCTCGAGGTGATGAACGACCGCAACGGCGAGATCATCAATCTCTTCCGCATCCTGCAGCGCCACTATCCGCAGCTGAAGGAGGTGATGCGCTTCCAGATCTGCAGCCGGCGCGAGTTCGAGCGGCTGCGCGCCACCGATCCCGCCACACTCACCGACCTCGAGCGCGCAGCCCGCTTCCTCTACCTCCAGCGCTTGGCCTTCGGCGGCAAGATCGACGGTGTGTTCGGCGTCTCGGCCAGCACGTCCCCGCGCTTCTCGCTGGCCCGCCTCGAGCCGCTGCTCGACGCGGCGCATGAGCGGCTCGACGGCGTGGTCTTCGAGAGCCTGGACTGGGCCGAGCTGATTCCGCGCTACGACACGCCCGACGCGCTGTTCTACCTCGACCCGCCCTACTTCGGCGGCGAGGCGGACTACGGCCGCGGCCTCTTCGACCGCAGCCAATACGCCCGGATGGCCGAGATCCTGGCCGCGCTGAAGGGAGCTTTCGTGCTGTCGATCAACGACGCGCCGGAGATCCGCGCCCTGTTCGGCGGCTTCCGGATCGAGCCGGTGCGGCTGACCTACACGGTCAGCGCGGGGCAGGGGACCGAGGCGCAGGAGCTGGTGATCAGCAACCGCGAGGCGCTGGCGCGGCTGCTGTAAACGAGGGGCGGGCCCGGTCGCCGGGAGCGCGCGGCCGGGTTTGCCGAGCCTCGAATGGGTCAATAGACTCAGCGTGTCGGGCGCTCGCTACGGGATTAAATGTCCTCGTAGATCAACTCCGGCAGCACGACTTCCCATTCATCACGTCGCATCACGTGGCGGAAGCTCTCGTCGGCGTCCGCCTTGCGCCACCTGATGATTGCGGCGACCTCGGCCCGGAGGAAGCTGCCGCCTTCGGGCGGGGTGAAGGCGCGGGACAGGCGGCCGAGCGGCTGGCCTTGTGCGTCCAGGATCTGCCAGCGCTCGCCGTCGCGTGAGAGCGTGACGGGGTCGCCGACCTTTGCCGCGGTGATCGCGGCGAGGGCGCGGTGGCCGGGCGGCATGCGGCCGGCGTAGGAGAGATCGACCAGCTTCAGGTCCGGGGCGACATGGCGACGCCGGTCCTGCGGCAGGGCCGATGGGCAAGGCGTCACGCTGCGGGGCAGGATCGCGGGAGCGCCGGGCTGGAGGAGGCAGTGGCCGCCGCTGGTCAGCACGGTCAGGCTCTGCCTGGCCCGGGTCATCGCCACGTAGAACAGCCGGCGCGGGGCGTCTGCGTCCTCGCCGCGCGAGGCGCGATCCCAGCCGCCGTTCAGGATGGCAACATGGTCGAACTCCAGCCCCTTGGCGCGGTGCGCGGTCAGCAGCAAGAGGCCGCGCTGTTCGCCACGCGCCTCGCGGGCCCATTCGCCGAACCATTCCACGAGATCGGTCACCGGTGCCGCCTTGTCGCCCAGCTCGCGGGCCAGCGCGCCGAGGCCTTCGCCGATCAGGTCGGTCCAGCGCGATTGCGGCAGGGCGTTCAGGATTGCAACCAGATCCGGGATAGTCAGCAGCCGGGCGCGCTCGCGCAGGATCTCGCGGATGAAGGCCTGCATCTCGCGCATGCGCCAGAGACTCGGCATGGTCTCGCTGGCCAGCTCCACCGGCAGGCCGAGGCTTTCGGCGTAGCTGCGCACCGGCTCGAGCCGCCGCCAGTCGCGCGAGATGATCGCCGTGCTGCGCCACTGCCAATCGGGGTCGAGGCGCGACAGGCGCAGAAGCTCGTCCACCGCCGCCACCGCCTGCATCGCGTCACCGGGCGGGCAATCGAGCAGGGTGACCCGGCCCTGAGCCACCGGGTCGAGCGCGGCGAAGCCGCCACCGGGGGCCGCTTTGGCGCGGGCCCGGTTCACCGAAATGTCGTGGCCGATCTTCATCCGGCCCTGCGCCGGCGCGATCACCGCATTTGCGGCGGCGACGATATGCGCAGTGGAGCGGTAGTTCTCGGTCAGGAACACCGGCTTCGCCGCGTAATCGGCCTCGAAGCGGCGGATGAAGTCGATCGAGGCGCCGGCGAAGGCGTAGATGTTCTGGTCGTCGTCGCCGACGGCGAAGAGGCTGAGCCGCAGGTCGGGATCGTCGAGGCTGCGGCCGGCGACGGCGGCGATCAGCGCGTATTCCTCCGGGCCGATGTCCTGGTACTCGTCGACCAGGATCCAGCGATAGCCCTGGATCAGCGTGTCGCGCAGCGCCTCCGCCTCGGCCTTGCCGAGGCCGTCGCCCTGCAACAGCCGCACCGCCTCCAGCACGATGCCGTCGAAGTCGCGCGGGGCGTCGCGGTCGCCGATGAAGCTGGCCCCGACCAGCCGCATCGCCAGGGCGTGGCAGGTTGACACGGTGACCAGGGCTGCATCGTCGCCGACCAGCCGGCGCAGCCGCTCGCGGATCTCGGTGGCGGCGTGACGGTTGTAGGTGAGCACCAGGATGCCGCGCGGATCTTCGCGCCGCACCCGGATCAGATAGGCGATGCGATGCACCAGCACCCGGGTCTTGCCGGAGCCGGGGCCGGCGAGGACCAGGACGTTGGTCTGCTCGCGATCGTCGCGGACGATCTCCTGCTGCACCGGGTTGTTCAGCGCCTCGACGATGGTCTTCCAGGACGCTCCGGTGGTCTGGCGACGCAGTTCGGTACCCCGGCCGGGTAGCCAGCGCTCGAGGAAGAGGTCGCGCTCCAGCGTGAAATAGTCTTTCGACAGAAGCTCGGCCTGATCCAGCGCAGCGAGGCCCTTCTCGGCATAGGCCGCCATCACATGGGTCTGGATGGTCTGCTCGGTGTAATGCTCCTCGAGCGGGGCGAAGTGCTGCAGGGTGAAGGGGCCGCCCTTCTGGTTCAGCTGCACCGTCATCGCCGAGCGGAAAACGGTCAGCCCCCGGCCCAGGGTGACCACCTGCTGCTCGTGCAGCCAGAGCAGCGCCCGGTCCATCAGCCGCGACATCTCCTGCACCGAGGAGCGCAGCAGCGCGTCGCCGTTCAGCGCCGCCAGCATGTTGCCGAGTGTGGTCTCCACTTGGATATCCTTGCCGCGCATGCCCTTCTGCAGCTTGCCGATCAGGTGCTGCAGCAGGATCAGCGCGCCCTGGCGTCGCAGTTCGGCGGTCTGGTCGAGCACCTTCCACGAGCGCTGCAGCCGCAGGAACACCGTGTTCCGGTTCACCTTGCGCAGATGCAGGTTGCCGCGGCCGCCCTCCTGGTCGCGCCCGTCATGGGCCATGCCGCGCAAGAGCGTCTCGACCAGATCGGGTCGCACCCCGCCATGGCCACGCTCGCGCAGGGTCTGGCAGGTCTCTGCCAGGTTCAGCGGCTGGGGCTCTGCGCCATCGGCATCGGGTGCCGCCTCGCGCATCAGGGCGATCAGATCGGTCTCCAGCCGCGCGGCGAAATCGAGCCGGCGGAGCGAGGCATCCTCGACGCCGGCATGGATGAAGACGGTCATCGCTGTGTCGTCGCTGGCGATGCCGAGGATCTCCAGATCGCTCAGCGCCTTGCGCAGGGCGGGGCCGGTCAGGCCGCAAGCCCCGCTCAGATGGTCGGTCGAGATGCCGGCGTCGGCGGGCGCGTTCATCACCTGCCGCACCAGATCCAGCAGCTGCCGCCGCCGCGCGCCGGTGATCTTCGCGGCGTCGATGATCTTCGCAGCCTCCTCCATGCTGCGGATCCGCAGCGAGGAGGGGAAGACCTGCACCCGGTTCTCCTCGCGCGACAGGAGCTTGGCCTCCTCCAGCCAGGCGACAGCGGTCTTCACCCTCGTGTCGTCGGTGGCGCTGTCGCGGTCGAATTCCTGCTCGGTCTCCTCGCGCACGATCTCGCCCGGCGTCGCCACCACCTCGCCGGTCTTCTTGGTGCGGGTGTCGAGCCGGCGCAGCGCCTTCAGGATGGCCCCGATCTCGTGCCGGGCAAGGCGGGAGCGGGCCGAGAGGCTGAACTGGCGCTCCACGTCATCGGCGCTGAACAATAGAACGCAATCCGCGGGGGCGGTGTCGCGCCCGGCGCGGCCCGCCTCCTGCAGGTAGTTTTCCAGCGATCCCGGGATGTCGCCATGCACCACAAGACGGATGTCGGGCTTGTCGATCCCCATTCCGAAGGCATTGGTCGCGGCGATCACCCGCAGCTCGCCCACGCGAAACCGCTCCTGGATCTCGCGCTTCTCGTCCGCCGGCAGACCGGCGTGGAAGCGCTCGGCGGCGAGCCCTTGGGTCTTGAGGAACTCGGCGACCTTCTCGGTCGCCGCGCGCGAGGCGCAATAGACCACCGCGCCGGACACACCCTCGGCTGGCAGCTTCTCCTCGATGGCGTTGAGGATGTCGGCCAGCTTGGTGCTGCGCTGGGTCGGCAGCACTGCGAAGGTCAGGTTGGTCCGCACCGCGCCGCCGTCGAGCAGCTGCAGCTCCACCTCGAGGCGGCTCTGGAAATGCTCGCGGATGTCGCGCACCACCTCGGGCTTTGCCGTGGCGGTCAGGCAGAGCACCGGCGCGGGCGGCTCGTCGCCCGAGTATTCCTTGATGAAGCGGCTGACATAGCGGTAGTCGGGTCTGAAATCATGGCCCCATTTCGAGACGCAATGCGCCTCGTCCAGCACCCAGAGCCCGACCTCGCGCTGTTTCAGCGTCGATCGGATCGACACCGAGCGCAGCTGCTCGGGCGAGATCAGCAGGATCGCCGCGTCGCCCATCCGCACCTGTTCCAGTGCATGATGCCTCTCGGGCAGCGACAGCATGCCGTTGACAGTAACGGCCGAGGAGATCCCCGCCCGCGCGAGCCCCTGCACCTGGTCGGCCATCAGCGCCACCAGCGGCGAGATCACCACCGTCAGCGCCCCGGTCTTGTCGAAACGGGACAGCGCCGGGATCTGGTAGCAAACCGATTTGCCGGTCCCGGTCGGCAGGATGCCGAGGATGCTCTTGCCGGCCATGGCCTCGGCGACGATGCGCTCCTGCAGCGGCGCGCCGCTCGCATCCACCGGCGTGGGGCGGAAAGCGGGAAAGCCGAACCAGCGCTGCAGCGCGCGCCGAGGATCGTTCATCTCGGCGCACCAGGCGCAGCCTGCATCACTGCAGCTCGTGTCGCGCAGATGCCGCACGATCTTCGAGGCCTCGCGGAACTGCGCCCGCACCCAAGGCGGCATCACCGAGTCCCCGCCCGCGACCGAGATCCAAGACAGCGCATAGGCCATCGGCCAGCCCAACTGCGGGCTGGAGAGCCGCCCCAGCGTCTGAGAAATCCGGTGGTCGCAGGCGCGTGCCGCCAGCTGCCGGCGGATCGCGGCCTCCGCCTCGGGCAGCGACGGCGCTTCGGCCCCTCGAATATGGCGGAAGACCGCATCGAAGCCGCCCGCACCTTCGCCGCGCGTGGTCAGGTAGTGGTAGGCCGAGAGGGAGTCCGGCGCTTCCTCGGCCATCCGCGCGAAGGCGGCGAGCTGGTTCTGCAGAACCTCGAAGGCCAGCCGCGCATCGCGCTCCGGGTCGTTCACATGACCGGCCTGCAACCGGCCGTCGTGATAGTGCTTCACGAGGTGGTGGTAGGGATTGCGCGGAAAAGCCAGCGGATTTAGCCACAAGGTGTCGATCGCCGCCTGTCCCAGCGCTGCGAGCCCGGGCCGGTTGGCTGCCAGATGCGGCAGGTCATGGCGCAGAATGTTGTGCCCAACCAGATGCCTGGCACCGTCGCAGAATGCCTCCAGCCGATCGAGCCCGGCGTCGAGATCTCCGCGCTGGTGTAGCATCGCCCGATCGTCCTCGCCCCTGACCGCCGCAAAGGCGAAGAGCCGGGCTGTCTTCGGATCGACTTCCAGGTCAATCGAGACAGCATGGGCGAGAAGGGTCGGCGGGTGGCTCAAACTTGGCGTCCTCGGCAAAGCGCAGATACAGGGTCCGAGCCTTGGTGAGAAATTCGGCAACTTCAAGGAGAAAGGTTATTGAAACCTTTTCAGCTGGATGGGCTGCAATGTTTCGTGGTGTCGCTACGAGCCGACTGTGCCTGGCCCGGCCGCAATTCGCACTGCATTTCCGCCGGGACTATCGCTCCGGGATGCCCGGAACTGCCGTGAGGATGATGGTGGCTATCGACAGCGAACGGACATAAGGCTGGAGTTGAACCTTCGAAGGATAAAAATCATGACCCGCAATACGCTTTACCTCCTTATCGGCGTGCTTCTCGTTGGTCTCGCGGTTGTCGGCTACCTCTACTATCAAGAGAGCCAGAGCGGCGTCGAAATCAGGATCGGTGAGCAGGGAATTTCCATCGACGAGAACTGAGCTCAGAGCCGTTTACACGTTAAACCGACTGCCGCGCGAAAGGTTGATGTCCGGTCCTGGCCTGGCTCCCCTGCGGACTATGCGCCGTGCAACGGCTGGTAGTTGGACTTCACCTGCCGCGTGGACGCAGATGCCACGAGGACTAAGTTGCCCTGAACGCTCTGCACCGCGGGAGTGTAGGCGAGAAGGGGGAAGCATGGATCAGAAGGCGCAGGCCTCGGCCGGCCCGTCGGCAGATGAACGTTCTGCCATGAATGAAGCCATCGACAGGGCGCTTCGTGCGGCGCGCGAGAGCGGCAAGTCGGGGATCGCCGCGACGGTCCTCAAGGCCGGAAAGGTCGTTGCGACCGGCGAAAACGAGGTCCACCTGCAGTGCGATCCCACCCAGCATGCGGAAATGGTGGCGATCACCCGGGCCGCACAGGTCCTGGGGACGACCGATCTGACGGGCTGCGTGCTGATCTCCACCCTACAGCCCTGCGAGATGTGCCTGTCGGCCTTTCGTTTTGCGAGAATGGAGCGAGTGATTTTCGCTGCGACGCAGGCGAAGGTGCCCGAGAAGTACTTCGCCTTCCCGCATCTCCGCCTCGATGACTTCCAGCGCGGCACCAATTTTACCTTTGTGGCGGGTGTTGGCGAGGAGCTGGTTCTCCATCTGTATGCGACGGGAGACGAATAGGAGGCGAAAGAGCGGTTATTCGGGTTGCAGGGCAGATGCCCGATGCGACCGGTGACGGCACCTCTTCCGACAAGCGAACCGCGGGCGTTAGTGAACTGCGAGGCGTCGATCGCGGCGCGCGGCCTGACGGCAGAGCCCCGGCAAGGGCGTACTCGATTCCTGCGCGGCCTTCTCGGTGCCACATCGACGCAACGGGCGGGAAGCGGACTGACGGCAGTGCAGCAGAGCGCGAGCAGCATCGAACTGGAGCCGCCGCTCGAACATCGCGCAGCATCTCGGCGCGGGATCGACGTGAGGGGCGGAAAGCTGGGTTTCTCTGCACGTGCGAAGGCGCCCTTGTCGCAGGATGAAAGTGGACATCCGATCGACTTCATATCATCAATCCCAGCGTGACCTACACAGACGGCGGACGGAAGACTTCCGCTGTTCGCGAGGACAAATGTTTCGGCTATCGCGGCTCTACGTCGCGCGTAGGACGCGGAAGTCACTCGAAAGTCTGCTCCCTCTCCGCGTCTTTCACTTGCTCTCGTTTTCGCTCTTGGTCCGCAATATTCGCCGCGCGACTTAGCAGTTCTTCAGTCGCGGTCACTACCCGTGAATCCTCGAATTTCAATAGCTCACTCAACCCGGCAGCCCTCTGTTGAATATGCATCGACCTATTTCCTGACCATGACTTTGGACTTAGATGAAGACCAAAGATCTCGATAATCGCCTCCGGTTCCGGACACATACGGACGAGCGATCGCGCCTGTTCAGACAACCTCATGCAACCTTCTTTATCATCCTCAAAAACAGAAATAGCACCGGCAACAAGTTTCCAACGGCGGACGTCGTTACCCCTACCGCACCAGGCAGCCAGCTCGGCTGCACTAACCGCATCTAAAGGAGCGCGCTCACCAAAGGAGTTGTCGACCCAGTGGATGTCATCATCCTCGTTCCCTGAAGCATATGCCATCAGCCGATCCAAGAATGCATCTGGCCGCGACTTCGCTATGACTTGTATTCCGTTCTCGAAATGCGGGAAAGAGCCATATCGCCTTTCCATTCTTGAGAAGAGGCCATCCAGCAGTTGCTTCTCCTCTGCATCAGTGCCGCGGCAAGCCAACGCGGAGGTCAAAACCTGTTCGAGATCGTGGTCTCTTATTCCTCCCGGATCGCTATCATCGTTGCTGATTAGGATCGCAGCAGCCTGAATAGCCAAAGCTCGCAGCTCTGGACCGAGGGTATCAATCGAGCGATCAGTCCCATGCAGCATCATGCTGAAGGCGTGTAACAGAACAGCTGCACCACCTTCTTGGGCCAATATGCTGTTTGCCAGCCGGACCTTATTCTCTCTGCTTATGGCGGCGCAATTGTCCCGCCACAACAAATTATCAACGCCCCACAGTTCCAGGCCGATAGCGTCAAATACTCGCTCGCACCTCTGAAAGTCTTCGAGTGAAAAGTTGTCGGCCGGGGTTAGTCCTACTATCCTGCGTCGAAGCAACTCGTCTTCAGAGATCTCATCCAGGAATATCTGTGCCAGTGCTGGATCGACCTGAGAAATCTCCATCAGGATTCCGGAGAGCACGCAATCGTTGAAAATCGCGCGACCCAATGCTCTTATGCGATCGGTGACCTTCTCCAACAACACGCGTTGATCGCTGCACGCTGCCGCCATACCGCGACCGAAAGCCGTGCGATTGGGCGCATAGGCCTGCTCGAAAAGATCATTGGCGACAGCATCAAACACAGCGGAATCAGTTGCGACGTCCTGACCGAGACGAAATGCTTCTTCGGCCAACCGTTTCCGAGAAGCTTCGTATTTTTTCGGATCGTCGAGGTCGAACTCTTCATCCAAGGCAAAGATGCGATGCCCTTCCGCGAGTGCGATAGCCCGAACTCGTCCCTCCAGGTCTGATGGGGCAAGTAGTTCGCATAGCCTGACCAGCTCTCGGTCTTCTTTTGCCATCCGCCCCTCTCGACTTGATCGCAACGTATCGTGGTGCATCTTGCCCTTCACGGCGCGCCAGCCTTCTAACCACCCACCATCTGCATGCAATTTTTCGGCAAGCTCGACCAGCATTGGCCGCAGGCCTTCGACAGCCCACAATCCACTAAACTGCGCTGCGATGATGCGTCGAGCTGCCTTGCGATCTGGGGCAATACTCGAAAGTGCGATTTTGGCGGAAATTGCCAGAAACCGCGACAACCAAGTTACTGCCTCTTCACCATGAGGTCGGGCTCCATAGTCTCGTGGACGTGCCCCGAACTCTGCGTCTCTCAGATTTATGCTCTCGAAGTTCCTGATTTCAAGGCTCGAAGCCAAGCAATCGAGAGCCAATCGGTGCCTTCTTTGGTCCGCCAGGCACGCCTCAAGCACGTCAACACGTTGCCGAAGCGTTGCATGAGTTCCGGACCCACGGATCTGGAAGAATGCCCGGACCCGCTTTCGCGGCCCATCGTAGCCCTCTTCATCACCTGCTTCATCTGCTATTTCGAGAAGTAGGGAGAGCGCTCTGTCAAAAAGTTCTGGCTCATAAGCGATCTTGCTGAGCAGTGAAATCACGCGACGGATTTCCGTTTGCTTGCGGATGTCCTTTACAGCGCAAAGGATCTCAGTCTTTTGGCTTTCGAAACACGCCAGGATAATTTCACAGTCGATTGGGGCGATGTTCACGAGCATTGCGGCTCCCAGCTCATTGAGCTGCATAGTCTTGTGTAAGAGCCCATCCGGCCGAAGCCATCGCCTTGAGATTTCTCGCGCCTGAGGGCTGGTATGTAGGAACCCAATCCTTCGGCTGAACGATCTCAACATTCGTTCTCCGGCATTCTCTTCGAACGTCCGCAGAACTTCGTCAACCGGGATGTGCCGCAACGCATCGGCCGCCAATCGGTTTGCGACAGCATGGGGTAGGACTGCGCGCCAGCGACCCCGTTGTTGAGCAATCTGACGTTCGAGCAAGGTGTTTAAAGCCCGCGCCATTCTCCGGGCGCTGACCTCACAAAGGTCACCCAAGACAGCAAGTTCGTTTACACCCTCTTCGTCTTCTGCCGTTGAAATAGAGTAGACCAAGGAAAGGACTTCAGCCTGTTCACGAAGTTTATTGTCAGACTCGTGTCTTTGTTCGAACAATCTCTCGAAGAGTTCTTCGTCGGACAAACCAGCCAGACTGACGTTGTCAGGCAGAGAATCCGCGAGAGCCAGGGCAAGCCGAGCGTTTCCGCCTGAGAAATCCGCAATACGCCGCGCATTGAGACTGCCAAGCTGAGGATATCGCCTTGTGACCAATTGCTCTGACATCTCAGTTCCGCGGGCGGTCAATCGCACCACTTCTGTGGTTTGCGGCGTGTCGTCACGGATATCATATTCAATCGTGATCAGCTTAATCGCTGGCCTAGTGCGAGCGATCCTGTTGGCTATGAGTGAATGTTCATCTTTTGCGCAATTATCGAGAACAAGTATCGCATCTCTATTCTCGGCCACCAGTGTGTCAACTATCACGGTTGCCGAGGGCTCCACGCCGAAGCCAATGTCTCCGTAGATCACCTTGGTTCGATCAAGCGGATCGGTTTCAAACCCTTCCTCAAAGAGTGCCTGAACGAACCGGGTCTTACCGACCCCTGACAACCCTGCCACCCTGATAGACTTTGAAGAAGTCAAAATCAGCTCGCGGACAGCGGGGATTCCTTCTGCCATTGAGAGATCGGAGTTCTTTCCGGGAAGTGACAGATATAGCCCCTCTCCGACGATCAAGGTGTCGTCAGCATCACATGGGACATTCGTCCAGCGCTCAAATGGTCGCCACCCAGAGAGCGATTTTCCCAAGGCACGGCGAACCCACAGCTGGACGGAAACATGTTGACGAAGCCACTGATGGAGAGTGGAGCGATCAAAGAAATCCAACGCAACAGAGCCTGGGGTGACAAGCTTGTCCACCTCTTCCGACATAAGCTGACGGCGTTCTGTCAGCTTGGCAGGCGCAAGGTCATCTCTTAGGCTGACGATGACGTATGCGCCATGAGATACAGCCAACTCTTGAAATAGATCTTTGCTGGTGTCTTTGCCTGAGATCTCTTTCTTGATGGCCGCCTGTGCCATAGATGGCACTTTGGCCTGGTAGACCGTATCCCTGCGCCTAATGAAATCTCCCACAAAGGTCGGATCTTTGACAGTTACGCGAACGTCGACACCGCCATCCGCCGCTGTGAGGCTTCCACCCCAACGAACGCTGCTAATTGCATGCCTTTTTGCAGCGACTTCAGCCTCACAAAGGCGTGCAATTAGCTCCTCTAAATGACCATCATCAAGGCCAAGAAGGTCATCTTTTTCAAGCTCGAAAATTGGCATATTTTCTTCACATCCCACTCAAAGGGCCGTCGAAATCCTACAGTGCCGAAAGCGCTACTGTAAAGACGTTGCCAAGTCCGCGAGCGGCAGAAGTGTAATCGCGACGTAGCGAGTATGGGTCGCCGCGCCAAGGTCAGCTTTGACGAAGCTGCAATGCAGCATCGATCGTAAAGGTCAAAGTCCGCAATGGGCCCTTCGTGTCGATCGACGCCAAGGGCGGAAAGCGGTCTGACGGCAGTGCGACATCGCGCTCGCGGGAGCCCGGCAATAGCGGTGCCTCGCGGCCCAGGCTAGGAACGGCAGCGAAGCGGAGCAAGCCGGCGGTCCACCTGGGAACCAATGCAGCCGTCAGAACGCAGGAAGTCCGCGTCGTTGGCGCGGCAGCGTCGCCGCTAGATGCTGCCAAGAGACTTTTACCAAAGACGCCAATAGCTATTAGGATACAGTGCCTGTTACTGCCAAACCGCAAAGCTTTGTCTTTATCAGTTTAACCAAAGCATCAGTGTCTTGAAGCGCTTGAATTTCAGCGGTTGTGATTACTATGAGTCGCCTTTTCTGCACCAAAGCAGCCGCGACTTGCGCATGCGCGCGACTCAAATCGGCGGCATCGCCAGTGATGCCATGGGTCGTCACAAGGATGCCGAAGTCGAGCCCTCGGTTCTGCAGCTTTGTAAGGAGCCAGGCGACTTCAATACTTCCAACTCGGTTTGACCAGTTCTTCGCCTCAACGAGGATGATATTAGGGAGCGAGTGAATATCCTCATTGAACAGTGCGACGTCGATCTCCTCAGTATCAAACTGGTTCATCTGGTTTCTATGAGTGATCGCGATCCCAGGTATGAGACCGAACACCTCACAAATGAGATCTTCGAGGGCACGTCCTTTGTCAAAGGTCGTCGCTGCGTTCTGACCTATGGAAATAAGAGCTTGCACCCGGGCCTGATCTATCGCCGGCACTACAGACCTACCCCATGAACTCGGCGATTGCGTAGGTCGCGGACCACGTCATCAAAGGTTTCTTCTTTCAGGCGCTCGAATAGACGTTCGATGGGTAGGGCTAGAACATTGGGCGGGAGTGACTTCAGCTCATCTGGGCCCTTCGTGTAAAGCAACAGGCCCCATAGCCCGCCAGCCGCCGCTACATAAGAAGCAAGTTGTTTGCCGGCTCGGGACGCAGCCTCACGGGTCTGCAAATTTGACTTTATTTCAACAAGGATCGGGTTGCCCACAAACGGCTGCAATTCGTCCGACCAAACTGCTAGATCCGCTCGCTCATCTCCGGGTCGCGATTCCGAGAGAACGTCTACTCCACTCTGTCGCAGGGTCTCGGCAACTAACATTTCGAGTTCTCTAGGATCAGCTGTGCCAACAGCTTCCAGACTATATCGGAGATAGTTCCGGGAACCTTCTGCGAGATGTCGCTTCTGCCTAGTTTTCCCTTCAGAAACTTTAACTGGCTCGGGTGAGGCAAGTAACTGATCAAGGGCGAAGTTAACGGCCTCAACATTCGAAACGCTAGTGCGAACTGTCATAAACCTGCGCAGCGTAGTTGGTAAGTAGATAGATGTTGGCGGCGCAAACAGAAGGATACGCTTTCCGAGTGCCCAAGCCTGCCCTAGCTCGAACAGGATCCACTCCGAACGCCGCTCGCGTGTCAAGACACCGATGACAAGGTCTGCTGCACGAAGCGCCTCTGCCGTCTCGTGCTCCAGATCGCCTTCGGATGAAGGCAGCCGTGGCTCAACGACTTTTAGGCCGCGTCTATGCAGAGCATCTATAAGTACCTTGAGCTCGCTTCCGGCTGGAGCGGTAACGAAGCAGGTGCGAATCTGGGAAGCCATAGTCTACGCTACTACGCCCTATCGTTTGTTCGACCGATTTCCCGAACGGTCCCTTAACGAGGGAGACTGCTCAGAACGGATCTACTGGTAGCCCATCTCTGCCACTTTAGATGCCAAGTTCACAAGCGAAAAGGTGCAGGTGAATAGGTGCCAACAATGGCCCTTTACAATAGGGCAACAGGCGGTCTCGCGGCGATGTTTGGTCGCGCGAAAAACCGGCCGATACTGCGTCTGCAGCTTGGCCGCCTTCTTCGGGCCAGTCTCTGACCTGATGCTGCTTGCCGTACGGTCGTCAGCGAGCTGCTGACCGCGTTGGCGGTCGGCGCCGGGAGGGTCGACCACTGTGGCCGAGATTCTGCTGCGGCGACACTCGAACGTCCGCTTCCAGGCATGCGGCGACGCAGCATAGGTTGAGCCCGGCCGGCCGCTAAGGGCCGAATGCGGTCCTTGGTCGCATCTGGATGGTTGGGCAGCTATAGGCCCGCAAGCGACACGCGGACCACGATCGCTGGCTTCAGGCGCTTCGGCGCGATACAAGAACCCATCGGAGGTCGGGGGAAGTCATGCCAACTATCGTATCCGTCCGGGATCTGACCAAGACCTACAAGTCAGGCTTTTCGGCGCTCAAGTCGGTCAATCTGGAGATCGAGGAGGGCGAGATCATCGCGCTGCTCGGCCCCAACGGCGCGGGCAAGACCACGCTCATCTCGACCATCTGTGGCATCGTGCGCCCCACCTCGGGCAGCGTGACTGTCGGCGGGCATGATGTCGTGCGCGATTTCCGGGCCGCACGCGAATTGATCGGCCTCGTCCCGCAGGAGATCACGCTGGAGCCGTTCGAGAAGGTAATCAACTCGGTCTCCTTCTCGCGCGGGTTGTTCGGCAAGGCGGCGGACCCGGCGCAGGTCGAGACGGTGCTGCGGCAACTGTCGCTGTGGGACAAGAAGGACAGCCCGATCCAGCCGCTGTCGGGCGGCATGAAGCGGCGCGTGCTGATCGCCAAGGCGCTGGCCCACCAGCCCCGGGTCCTGTTCCTCGATGAACCCTCTGCCGGCGTGGATGTCGAGCTGCGCAAGGACATGTGGTCGGTCGTGGCCGACCTGAAAGCGCAGGGCGTGACGATCATCCTGACCACCCATTACATCGAAGAGGCCGAGGCGATTGCAGACCGGGTGGGCGTGATCAACAAGGGCGAGATCCTGCTGGTCGAGGACAAGGTCGGGCTGATGACCCGGATGGGCCAGAAGCAGCTGCAGGTCGATCTGGCCGAGCCGCTGACGGCCGTGCCAGAGGCGCTGCGCGGATACGCCCTGGAGCTGGAGCCGGGCGGCCGCAGCCTGACCTACACCTACGACACGAAGGGCGAACGTACCGGGATTGTCACCCTGCTGGGCGAGATGCGCGCGGCTGGCCTGCAGATCACTGACCTCGCGACACGGCAAAGCAGCCTCGAAGACATCTTCGTCGGCTTGGTCAGGAGGCAGGCATGAACGTCCAGGCAATCCGGGTGATCTTCAACCGCGAAATGGCGCGCTTCTACCGCACCATCGTCGAATCGCTGGTCTCTCCGGTCATCTCGACCTCGCTGTATTTCGTGGTGTTCGGCGCCGCCATCGGCAGCCGGATCGAGACGGTGGATGGCGTGACCTATGGCGCTTTCATTGTGCCAGGGCTCATCATGCTGACGGTGATCACCCAGTCGGTGGCGAACGCGTCCTTCGCGATCCATTTCCCCAAGTTCATCGGCACGATCTACGAGCTCTTGACCGCGCCGATCGGCACGGCCGAGATCGTCATCGGCTATGTCGGCGCGGCGGCGGTGAAATCCGTCCTGATCGGTCTGGTGATCCTCGCCACGGCGTTCCTGTTCGTTGACCTGCCGATCGCGCATCCGGTCGCGATGTTCGCGCTGCTGGTGTTGACCAGCTTCAGCTTCTCGCTGTTCGGCTTCATCATCGGCATCTGGGCGAAGGATTTCCAACAGCTGCAATTGATCCCGCTGTTGGTCCTTACCCCGCTGATCTTCCTCGGCGGCAGCTTCTACAGCGTGAATATGCTGCCGGGGATCTGGCGCACCCTCGCGCTGTTCAACCCGGTGGTGTACCTGATGTCGGTCTTCCGCTGGTCGTTCTTCGACACTGCAGACGTGCCGGTGATGATCAGCCTGCTGGCGATCCTGCTGTTCACCGCCGCCTGCCTCGCGGCGGTCTGGTGGATCTTCCGGACGGGCTGGCGCATCCGGCAGTAGGGTTACGGGTCGGATCGCCTCGTCGCCAATGCGTGCTTACGGCCGGGGGACGAGAGGTAAAGGTCCGCTTCGTTCGCATCAGAGATTTGCCCGGTCTGGATCGCTGCGGCAAACATGAGCGGCCGGCTTGAGGAAGCCGCACTTGGCGGCGCGACCGTGCCGGATGGCAGGTAAGCCGTTCATGTATTCCTTGGGCAGCTAGGAAGCTCTATGCTTGACGCCCTGTCGGGCAGGCTGCCTAGACCAATAGGCTAGAAGGTTTCCCATGGCTGTCAAACTCATGTTGCACCCCCGCAACCAACACCGAGAGGGGTATGATTTTGAACGCCTGTTCGTGAAATCCCCCGAATTGGAGGCATTCATGACAAGAAACCCGCGCGGTCAGATGACGATCAATTTTCAGGATGTGGGCGCGGTCCGTCTGCTCAATCGGGCGCTCTTGATGACCCACTATGAAATTGATTTCTGGGACATTCCTGCCGCTTACCTGTGCCCCCCGATCCCGGGCCGTGTCGATTACATTCATTACTTGGCGGATCTGCTTGCCGCAAGCAACGACCAAGAGATCCCGCACGGCTCCGATATCAAGGTGCTGGACATTGGGACCGGTGCAAGCCTTGTGTATCCACTGACCGGTCAGCATGAATATGGCTGGGACTTCACGGGAGTCGATATCGATCCGGTCTCAATCAAATCAGCACGGCAAATCTGCCAGCGAAACAGGCTGAATATAAAGCTCAAACGTCAGAACAACGCGGAGGATATCTTCGAAGGCGTCGTCGGCCCAGATGATGTTTTCCACCTTACGCTGTGCAATCCCCCGTTTCATGCGTCGCTTGCGCAGGCGGAAGAGGGCACGCGGCGCAAGTGGCGAAATCTTGGCAAGGGCCACTCAGCCGAACTCAATTTTGGCGGCCAGAATGCCGAGCTCTGGTGCCCGGGTGGTGAAATCGGCTTCATCGCCAGAATGATCGAGCAGAGCATGAATTTTGCCGACCAATGCCTTTGGTTCACCTGCTTGGTGTCCAAGAAGGACAACCTCAAGCCGCTCTCCAGACTGCTGAAGAAAGCGAAGGTTGCCGAATTTAAGGTTGTCGAAATGGCGCAGGGCCAGAAAACCAGTCGGTTTATTGCATGGACTTTCTATCCGGAACGGCAGAGGTCCTTATAGTTGGATCAGGCTAACCAACAGGCCAGCGCGCGGTCACTCATCAGCTTAAAATGCGGCATTCCATGATAAGCGACCACTTTAGGGAACGCCGCGCCGCAGCGGCGGCGCGCTTTCGAGCGGCGGCAATGGGCCGAACACGCAGACTGCGGCGGTTTGGCGCAGCTTGTGGGGGTCTGCGGAGCTGGGCGATCATTTCGAGCTTACCTGCGCCTTCAGAAGGCGGCCGTGAACGGGCATTTTCTGTCCCGGAAACGTCCAAGAGTCTTGGAGCTTTTTGCATGATTCCGCCTCGGGAAAACTCGGTGATTTTTTGGGCGCAGGCGGCGGACATAGACGACTGCTTTTGTCCGCCGGCGACCCCACGCTGTTGCCGTGGGGTCGAACTACACGAGAGATGGCCTGCAGCATGTCTCACGTGCCTGCCCATCCGCGGGGCGGATGGGCAGGCCCTGTTCGTTTGATCCGCCACGTCAGCTCCAGTTGCGATCATGGTCCGCGTGGGTTCGCAGATACGCTCCCGTCCCGAAATGCGTGTCATAGAACTCCGTGTCCAGCCTGTGCGCCTGGAGATAGGTGTGCAGGAAAACGGCCGGGACGGTTGCGGGGAAGCGTCCGAAGCTGGAAAGGACGTAATCGGCCATCAGCGTGGTGATCTCGATGGCTTCGGCGTCGATCCTGGCTGCGCTGCCGCGCATCGCCGCCGTTTCCTTGTATGGCCCCTTCTGCGCCGGATCGAACGGCCCGCCCGCGCCGAATTTGCGCGCCACCACCGCCTCGACCGCCGCGCGCATGTCGGCATGATGCGGAGGGACATGCGCCTCGAACACCCCCGGCAGGCCGGTGAAATGCGGAAGCGGGTTGCCCTCCTGCTTCTCGAAGCGGAAGCCGAGACCGGGAACCGCCGGATCGCCGCTGGCACCGAGCACGGTGAACGGGTTCAGCCCGGTGTACATCCAGCCGCCCAGCCCGAGCGCCTGCAGCATCAGCGCGCCGGCATAGCAGGCGGTCCCCATCTCCACCGAGGCGTCGGTGAGCGCCACCTGTTCGAGGAAGGTCATCGGATAGGCGACCTCAAGGTTCAGCCGATGCGTGTAACGCTCCAGCCCCGGAATGGGCCGCCCGTTGACGTTGTCGTAGATGCCGGTACCGTTCTGCACGAGATAGAGCAGCAGCAGGATGACCTGCTGCGCCACATCCGCCACGGGAAACACAAGCGTCGAGCCCGGCACATTGGCGCACCAGGTATTGTGGCCCTCCATATGCGGCATCTCGGCGGGGATGTTCAGCCGGCCGTCGGCGAGCTTCACGATCCGCGCGCGATGCGCCTCGAGCCAGCGGTTCAGGTCGGCCCCGCCGCCGGTCTGGACCGGCGTCATGTCGCGCGTCGGCAGGAAATACACGCCGGTATCGTCGGTGAAGAAGAACTCGGAGGTGTTGAAGCCCGCCGAGGAGGGGAAGCTGCGCCCGCCGGCGGCCGTGGTGTAGTTCGGCAGCTTTCCCGCGTAGCCCGGATGATGGGCGAAGAGGTTCGCCCAACCGGTGTTGCCGGCAATGGTCGAGATCAGCAGCATCTGCTCCAGCGGGTCCAGCGCCTCGGGCGCATGGCGCGAGGTGAAGGCCAGCGGACCGTTGGGGATGCTGGCGCCCTTGGCGAAACGGCGCGAGCGCCGGCCGTGGATCGCCTCCATCAGGGGAAAGCTCGCCGCCTGGACAAGGCCGCGGGTGAGGGGGGAATAGGAATCGAGCATGGTCCTTCCTTTCGTGCTGAGGGTTTCGGCCCGGGCGAAGCCCAGGCCGGCCAGAACCGCACCGGCGCCGAGCAGGGTCGTGCCGAGCAGCTTGCGTCTGGTGGTGGCGAACATGGAGGCGGTCCTTCAAGCGGTGGGCGACCCGGGGGCGCTGGCCCCGCGGTGTCGCCGGTTGCTTCGGGAGAGGGCTTTAGCCATCCCGTCGATCCGGTCGCGCCGCAGGCCGATGTCGCTCAGCAGATGGTCATCCAGCCGGTCCGGAGCGACGTAGACATGGCGCTTCCCCCGGAGCAGGGCGGCGATGGTGATGGGCAGGCGCAGCCCGGTCTTGGCCTCCGCAAGCGTGGCACTGGTTTCGAGGGTCATCAGAGGTCTCCCGATCATGCTGCGATCGGATGGATCGCGGATCGGGAATGACACGGGACTGGCCCGCAGCGTGAGGCACGGAGTCGACGAAACCGGTCCGGATATGCCATGATCGGCCATGCCCACGCCCTTTCCAACCAGAGTTTCGGTGTGCCTGCTGGCGGCGCCAGAAATGGCGACGGGGGTGCTGAACGGGCTCTACGAGGTGTTTTCCTTCGTCGGCCCCGGCTGGGGGCTGCTGACCGGCTGGCCACCGGGACCGCGGCGGTTCCTGCCGCGCATCGTCGCCGAAAGCGCCGCTCCATTCCGCAACGTGGCCGGCCTGCCGATCGCGCCCGACCTCTCCTTCGCGGAGGCGAAGCGCGCCGACATTGTCATCGTCGGAGATCTGGCCATCGGCCGCGACGAGGAGACCCGTGGCCGATGGCCCGCCGCGACCGAGTGGTTGAGGCGGCAACATGCCCAGGGCGCGCTTGTCTGTTCGGTCTGCACCGGCTCGCTGATGCTGGCCGAGGCCGGACTGCTCGACGGCGCCGAGGCTACATGCCACTGGGCGGCGGTCGACCAGATGCGCAGCCGCTATCCGGCCGTGCGTCTCCGCGCCGAGCGCGTGCTGGTGACGGCGGGCGAAGGCCACCGGCTGGTCACCGCGGGCGGCATGGCGTCATGGACCGATCTCGCGCTCTATCTCGTCGCCCGCTTCTGCGGCGAGGAGGAGGCCCGCCGCGCCGCGAAGCTGTTCCTCTTCGGCGACCGGAGCGACGGTCAACTCCCCTTCGCCGCCCGCGTGCGTCCCCGCCAGCACGACGACGCTGCGGTGGCCGCGGCTCAGATCTGGATTGCCGACAACTATGCAGGCGAGGCCCCGGTCGCCGGGATGACCCGGATCTCCGGCCTCGCGCCCCGCACCTTCGTTCGCCGCTTCCACGCCGCCACCGGCTATGCCCCGCTCGACTATGTCCAGTCCTTGCGCATCGAGGAGGCGAAGCAGATGCTGGAAACGACCGGTGCCGCGATCGACACGATTGCCGACGAGGTCGGTTACACGGAGACCGCCGCCTTCCGCCGCATCTTCAAGCGAGCGACGGGTGTGCCGCCACTGATCTATCGGCAGAGGTTTCGTCACGTCGCGGCGGTGCAAAACGGTGCCTGATGCTCCGCCGCGAATATGCATGGTGCCCGCACTCCGGCGATTGCGGATGGCTTATCGCTTGCTCGACAAGGCAGCCGCAATTTTCTGCGGCCCATGTTTCAGGTCGCTTCCAGCACCATGTTCAGCGGCGTCTGCGCCGCCCGCCGTACCTTTGTGAAGCCGCCGGAGCGGATGACCTCGGTCAGGCGCTCGCCGCCGGCCTGTGCGCCGAGGGCCAACCCGCGCTCCTGGGCGAGCGAGGTCGGCACGCAGATCATCGTCGAGGCGGAGTAGTAGAGCCGGCCGACCGGGTTGATGTTGTCCTCCAGCCGGTCGCCCGCCGCGGGCTCGACCACCATCCAAGTGCCGCCCCGCTTCAGCGTCTTGCGGATATGGGCCGCGGCCGCCTCGGGGTCGCCCATGTCGTGCAGGCAATCGAAGCAGGTGACCAGGTCGAAGCCACTGCCCGGGAAGTCCTGCGCCCGGCCCACCTCGAAGCGCAGGTTCGTCAGCCCGTGCGACAGCCCATGCGCCGTCGCCGCGGCGATCGAGGCGGGGTGGAAATCGTAGCCGACGAATTGCGAGGCCGGGAAGGCCTGCGCCATCAGGATGGTTGACAGTCCGTGACCGCAGCCGACGTCGGCCACCTTTGCGCCAGCCTTCAGCCTGTCCACCACGCCGTCCATCGCCGGCAGCCATTCCTGCACCAGCGCGTTGACGTAGCCGGGCCAGAACATCCGCGCCACGGCGCAGAACAGGCAACCGGCTTGGTCGCCCCAGGCGACGCCCTTGCCGGTCTTGAACGCCGCCTGCACCTTGGGCTGGTTCTCCACCATCGCCGCCGCCGTGTCGAAGGCGCCGATCATGCTGGCCGGACTGTCCGGCGCGGCGAAGACGAAGGCCTGCTCCGGGGTCAGCGAGAAGCGTCCTTCGGCATGGGTCACATAGCCCGAGGCCACCTGCGCCGCGAGCCATTCGCGTACGTAGCGCGGTGCGCAGTCGACCGCCCTCGCTAGGTCCTCGGCGCTCGCCGGACCGATCTCGTCCAGGGTGCGGTACAGCCCGAGCTGGTCGCCGATCCGCACCAGCGGCACGCTGACCGCGCCGCCGAGATCGGCCAGCACCCGCCCCACCAGCGTGTTGAGCTCCGTCTCGTTCACTTGTCTCATCTCATCCTCCATGATCCCCGGCGGCGAGGGATACCGCCTGCCGGAACCTTGTGGCCGGCGGAGGCGGGGCGCATGGGGAGGATGTCCCGCCGCCCCCGGGAAATTGCGCCCTTGCATGGGACGGATGTCCCGACCGGTGGGAGATCAACGCGTCAGCGCGACGACGATCGCCTGCGCCCGGGTCTTCACCCCCAGCTTGTCGAAGATCACCGACAGCTGGTTGCGCACCGTCTTGTCGCTCTTGCCCAGCTGCGCCGCGATCATGCGGTTGTCGAGGCCCTGGGCCATGAGGCTCAGCACCGCCGCCTCGGCCGCGGTCAGCCCCGCCTGCTGCAGCGGGCCCGCGTCCTGACTGCTCCCGAGGAACTGGTCGAGCTCGGCGTGGAAGACCTGCCAGGCGGGCTCGTTCGGCAGCAGCACGTGGTTGCCGCTGTCCAGTGGCACGAACCGCGCGCCGGGAATGGCCGCGGCGAGCTTGCGGCCCTCCTCGAAGGGCACACGCATGTCGCGGCGGCTGTGTAGGATCAGCGTTGGCACCCGCAGGTCGCGCGCGAGGTGGAGCACGTCGATCCGCTGCATGTTGTAGAGCAGCTCGGCCGCCACCTCGGCGCTGGCGGTCTCGCGCTCGAGGTCGCCCCACCAGCGGTGCTGCTCGTCTGTACCGTCGGGGATGAAGAGATTGGTGAAGAAGCGGCAGAAGGCGGGGCTCTCCCGGCCCCAGCCGATCCGGACGAAGTTCACCAAGGTCTCGGCCTCAAGCCGCTCCGCGTCGGTTCCGGCCCGGGCCCAGCCGCCTTGGCCATAGGCATTGGCCAGCACCAGATGAGAGACGCGCTCCGGGTGGTGCAGGGCGTAGACGATGGCCAGCGCGCCGCCCTGCGACAGGCCGAAGAGCACGAAGCGCGGCGCTTCGATGCTGTCCGCCACCGCTTGCAGGTCCGCGTGCCAGGCATCGATCGAGAGATCGCTGACGAAGCGGTCCGACAGGCCGCAGCCGCGCGGATCGTAGCGGATGAAGCAGCCGCGCCGCGACATCGCCGCCAGCCAAGGCCGCCAGACCGGGCTTTCGAGGTCGAAGGTGACGTGGCTCAGCCAATGCGCCGCCCGCAGGATCACCGGCCCGCTGCCGCAGGACGCCACGGCGAGACGGGCGCCGTCCGCCGAGTTGCAGAACCGGATGGTCTGACGCAGCTTCATGGCCTGATGGTACGCCAAGCCAGGGGCGTGGAATAGGGTGGGCATCGTGCCGCGGCGCCAGACCCCGCACATGCGCCAGCTTTGCGCGTCCAAGCTTCGCCAGAGATGCTGGATCCGCAGGCCGAGCCTCGCACATAAGCATGTCTGGGGCCTAATGGGCGGGCCCCAAAGCAATGCCCCTGACGCACCACGCGATGATCCCAGCCGCCCACAATCGTCAGCCGAGGGTGCCGGCAGGCCAGCGTGGTGGCGCAGCACCCAGCTTATGGAAAGGTAAGAAAACTGCGCGCCGTCCGACTGCTGCTGTCACACGCCTAGACGTGCAGAGCAGTCCGATACCTCACGCAAAGATGCGCTGCCACCTGCTGCTGAGGCTGTGTGAAAACCCAGATTTTGCGATCCTGCCGAGAGCATTTTTCCAAGCAACGTCGTCCGCCGCCCTCGACGGGGACCTCGTTGCGGCATGTTGGCTACCGGCGAACACTGTTATGTTCGGGTGGCGCTATCGGACCAAGTTCTCACACAGCCTCGGCACAAGCCGACCGTCAGTCGTTGCGGCAGCGAACTTCCGCTTTCTGCCTTCTGGCCGCAAGCGAAGGTCCGTTGATGAAGCCTTTTCCAAGTTGACCGGAGGCTTGCGAGAGAACTATTGGCTCTGCACCTGCGATTGCGGCTGTCCCGGCCCTGTCTCCCGCTTGGGATCACGCAACGCGGCGCGGTCCAGCCCTGGCCCGCTCATCGCACCAACAGTTTCCACTAGGTTTACGCGCACCTGGATCATTCGACGGCATTCGGTGCCGGTGCTATCCTTCCGGCGGCTTGAAGCACCCGTTGATGGTCACGGCCAGCAAGGGTAGCGCGCAATCTTGGACGGTAGGTGCGGCTGACCGGCAGTTCCAGACCCGTATCCAACCGGCAGATGACGCGATTTCCGTCGCTTTCCAAGGTCGCTACATGCGCCACTGCAATCCAGTGCGAGCGGTGAATCGTTTGCCCCGGGATCACGCCGAGCGCTTCGACGGCGCGGCCAAAGGACATCAAGATCAACGCTTCCCCTGCAAGTGTGTAGACGCGCAGATAGTGCAGTTCGGCAGAGATCGCGACGATGTCGGTCCCGATGCGCCGGGGCAGACGCGACAGCAGGTCGAGTAGCAGTCTGCCGGCCTCGGACGGAGCGTCTGCTGCATCGGGTGGCGTGGACGCGACCTCGGCCGGCGGTGGTTCGCCCGCCTCATCTGCATTCTTCTGCTCGGCGATCATGATCAGACGCGGGCTGTTCAGAAGCACCCAGAACAGAACGGACACTGCGCCGCTGTCACGCAGTTCGTCCATCAGTCCGGCAATGGAAATCGACTCAGGGTCCAGCACATCGCCGATCAGGAAGACAATCCTGTCCAGCAGGAGAAGATTGAATGTCGAGAACAGGAGGGCACCTACCACGCCGACCATCGTGACCGAAAAGACAGGCGGCAAATGCCCGAACATGGCGATGCGGCCAAGGGTGATCTGAGTCAGCTCATATAAGATCAAAGCCGAAGCAACATGGGCCAGCCAGAATACGAATCGCGCAGGCAGGCCGAGCCCGCTTGATGCCGAAGGTTCGCTAAGGGCGAGGCCGAAAGATAGGATGGTGCCTGCTGCAACCAAGTAACCCGTCCAGGAGTGTCGGGGATCCACGTGCACCACGAGGTCATCAAGCAACGGATAGCGTGCTCTGCTGGACAAGGTGACCTACTCGTAATCTGCGTCTCCCGAAAGCTAGCGGACCACCTCTCGGTTTCAAACCACGAAATCGGGCGTTCATGCAGCCACGGTGTCCGTTCGTGCAGATCGACTGGCTCTGGGCCCGTGAGTGCCGCACCTGTGTGGCAGGTCGCAGGACCACACTCACATATTAGCACTGGTGCGCCGATTGATGATCCCGATCAACCCAATGGGTTCTGCCTCGCTGGAAGCCGCTTGGTCGCTGTGCCGGGTTGCCAGGAGTGCCGACGCCGTGAGCGTCATCCTTCTTGCCGGGACGGTCCTGGGGCCAGTTCTGGAGAACCGGCGGATGGCAGAGGCACTTCCTGTCGCTCTCAGCTTCGCTGCGTCTGGATCCACCGCCACACGCGAGGACGCTGTCGCGTCTCTCGGTCGATCCGCTGTCTCGCAGGTTGGGGAAGAGGGCAGGATCGATGCACTCGCGTTGACCACACGTCGCGAGGGACCGGATGCTTGAGTCAAAGGGTGCCAAATCCGTCCTGCCCGATCTTGGTCCTGCGGTCATCAATACCGACCGCCACGTCGCTCGGATCCTCGGATGCATACTCTTCACCTTCGCGGTCTTCGCGATCTGGCCAGAGATCGACCTTCGCGTTTCTGAAGCCTTCCATGACCCGACCGCGGGGTTCGCTTTCGATGGCAATCCGCTTGCGGAAGCGCTCCGCATGGCCATCTGGAATGCCGCTATCCTGCTTTGCGTCGCCGCCACCTTGGGCACTGTTATTGGTTTAGCCGGTCGAGCGTCTGTTCTGCCGCCCCGCGCCTGGGGGTTCATCCTGACGCTCTACGTCCTTGGTCCGGGCTTCATGGTGGACGTGATGACAAAGCCGCTCTGGGGCCGGGCAAGGCCCGCTCAAATTGCCGAATTCGGCGGATCCCTCCGGTTCAGCCCAGCGAACGAACTGGTCGGCGTCTGCGCCCGCAACTGCTCGTTTGTGTCGGGAGAAGTCTCGGGCGCCACCGCGACGGCGCTGGCGCTTATGCTCCTGCGCTTTTACCTGAAACACCGGGTCCACAACGGCGTGTCGTCTTTGCTGCTGGCTGCCGCCTGGTGCTTGCCGCCGGTCGTCGCCTTGCAGCGCGTTGCCGCCGGTCGGCATTTCCTGTCAGATACGGTCTTTGCGGTGCTCTTCACCCTGCTTGTGGCATTGGCGCTGGCGGTGCTGCTTCGACCCCTGCCGCACCAAATGCACTGGGCGCGGCGGAAGCGAGCCGCGTTGCCGACAGATCGGTGGTGACGGAGACGCGTCGCCACACATTGCGCCACTCGTCGACTTGAAACCCGCGGCACGTCTTGACCTCGCCCAAACCGGCCATTCGCGCACAATGCAGCGAACGGCTGCATTCCGCCCTTTGCAGCCTCCCCCTCAATGGAAATCCCGGCTGGGGAACAGCTTCTTCGCCTGCTCCCGGGGATGCCGCGCCGATGGCCGCAGACTGCCGCCGACCGGGCGCTTGGTCTCGTCCGCTCGCCCGTCGTTGCTGTCGATCACGACCGGCCGGCCGAGGGTCGCCAGGAGCGGCGACAGGTCCTCGACATGCTCGGCCAGCAGATGCGTGACGGGCCCGTCGCGCTGCAGGCGGCCGGTGACGCGGATGAGGCGGCCGGCGATCACCGCCTTGCGGAAGGTCTCGTAGACCTTCTTCCACACCACGATGTTGGCGCTGCCGGTCTCGTCCTCCAGCGTCAGGAAGATCACCCCCGAGGCGGTGCCGGGGCGCTGCCGGGTGATGACGAGGCCGGTGACGGTGACGCGACCGGTGGCTGCGCCCAGCCGGTCATGCGGCAGGCTCTCGGGCAGGCGCGGGCGCAGCAGCTCCACCGGGTGGGCGCGCAAGCTGAGGCGCAGCGAGAGGTAATCCTCGATCACCTCCTGGCCCAGCGTCATCTGCGGCAGGCTGACGGCCGGCTCGCGGCCGCCCTCGCCGTCGGGGCCGAAGAGCGGCAGCGGGGCCGGGGCCTTCAGCGCCTTGGCGGCCCAGAGCGCGTCGCGGCGGGTGAGGCCGAGGGCCGCGAAGGCGTCGGCCTCGGCCAGCCGCTCCAGCGTGTCGGGGGCGATGCCGGCGCGCCGCCACAGGCTCTCGACATCCGGATAGCCGTTGCCGCGGGCGGCGGCGATCCAGCCGGCGTCCTCCTGCCGGAGCCCCTTGATCTGGCGGAAGCCGAGCCGCAGCGCCAGGCTGCCGTCGGCGCGCGGCTCCAGCGTGCAGTCCCAAAGCGAGTGGTTCACCGAGATCGGCCGGACCTCGACGCCGCGGTCGCGGGCGTCGCGCACCAGCTGGGCCGGGGCGTAGAAGCCCATCGGCTGGCTGTTCAAGAGAGCGCAGGTGAAGGCG
>NZ_PZKG01000044.1 GCF_003034985.1 Cereibacter changlensis JA139 | reverse complement strand
CATCATCCGGATGAATTTACTGAGTCCGGTTCTGGACAGTTCTGTGACGGCGGCGGGGGAATCCTGAAGTCAGTGGACTTGAAGCGCGTCGCTGTTTCGCCGCCGCGGCTCCGCATGTGCCCAGCCTCTGTGGCGCTGCCGTCCCGCCAAGCGGTACAAATCTGTCGCGCGGCTGCAACGGAAGCTTCATTTGCCCGTGGCGGCCGCGTCACACGCCGGGGCTAGAAATTCATCCGAACCAATCCTGCATCCCCTGACCCGGAGTGACTGACATGACCCTCAAGGCCACCTTGCTCGGCGCCGCCCTCACCCTGCTGGCGGGCGCCGCTTCCGCGGAAACCTGGAACATCGCCGTCACCGACGTGGAGGGGCTGGAGCGCCTGCAGGCCGAATGGGGTCCGTTCAAGGCCGAGCTGGAGAAGGCGACCGGCGAGACCTTCGATTTCTTCCCGGTCTCCTCGCGCACCGCCGCCGCCGAATCCCTGCGCGGCGAAACGGTGGATTTCGTCATCACCGGCCCGGCGGAATACATCGTCATCAACACCCTGACCAAGGCGACGCCGCTGATCGGCTTCGGCCGGCCGGATTACCGCTGCGCCATCGTCGTGCGGGCGGATTCGGGGATCGACAGCATGGAGGACCTGAAGGGCCAGAAGGTCGCCTTCGGCGACATCGGCTCCACCTCGAACATGCTCTGCCCGATGCAGCTGATGGCCGATTACGGCGTCGACCCCGTGTCCGATGTCGACAAGGTGCACACCGCCGCCAACATCGCCCACGAGGCGCTGAAGGCCGGCGACGTGGCGGCCATCGGCATCAACGAGGGCAGCTGGATCTCCGGGGCGCGAAACAAGGACACGTCGGTGCCCTACGGCTTCTTCAAGGTGCTGGCCCGCTCCGGCGATCTGCCGAACGACATGCTGCTGGCGGGCGCGCATGTGCCGGCTGAGGTGCAGGCGCTGCTGCGCGACGGCATCATCGAGAACAAGGCCGCGATCATCAAGGCGATCACCGCCCATGAGGAGAACGACAAATATGTCGGCATGGACCTGGTGACGATCGAGGACGCCGCCTACAACCGGGTGCGCTCGATGTACACCACGGCGGGCTATCCGCAGTTCGACAGCTTCCTGGGCGAGTGAGCGATGGCGCTCGACCACGCGGTTCCGCGGCTGGCCGCAACGGCCAGCGACCTGCAGGCGAGGGGCCTCGCCAAGCGCTTCGGCACGGCGGCGCCGGTGTTCTCCGGGCTCGACTTCAGCATCCGGCAGGGCGATTGCGTCGCCCTGGTCGGGGCGAACGGGACGGGGAAATCGACACTGCTGCGTTGCTGCCTCGGGCTGATCGCGCCCGACGCGGGGCAGGTGTCGCTGCTGGGCGAGGATATCGCCCGCATTGCGGGACCGGCGCGGCGCGCCCTGCGCGCCCGCACCGGGCTGGTCGGGCAGAAGCACAACCTGGTGCCGCGGCTCTCGGTACTGTCCAACGTGATCCACGGGTTGCTCGGCCAGTCCTCCGGCCCGCGCTACTGGGTGCAGGGGCTGGCCCCTGAGCCCGCGCGCCGCGCGGCGCTGGCCTCGCTCGAGAAGGTGGGCCTTGCGCATCTCGCCCTGCGCCGCGCCGACCAGCTGTCGGGCGGGCAGAGCCAGCGGGTGGCGATCGCCCGGGCGCTGGTCGGCAAGCCGCGCTTCCTCGTGGCCGACGAACCCTGCGCCTCGCTCGACCCACAGGCCGGGGAGGAGGTCATGGCGCTGTTCATGTCCTTGGTGAAACGTGAAGGAGTCACCGTCTTGTTCACCTCGCACAACGTGCAGCACGCGCTGAGCTACGGCGACCGCATCCTCGGGCTGCAGGGCGGCCGGATCGCCATCGACGCCGCGGCGCGGGACGTGACGCCGCAGACGATGGCGGCCCTCTATGTCTGACCTCGCCCCTCCCGCCCGCTTCTCGCGCCCCGGACCCGGCGGCTTTCTCGGCTATGTCGCCGTGCTCCTGCTGGTGCTCTGGGCGATGGAGGGGGCCGGCTGGTCGGTGGAGCGGCTGGTCGCCTCGCCGCCCAAGCTCGCCGATTTCTTCGCCCGGGCTTGGCCGCCCTCGACCCATAACCTCGACCGGCTGGCCTGGAAGATGGTGGAGACGCTGCAGATCGCCGTCGCCGGCGCCGCCATCGGCATTGTGCTGTCGGTCCCCGTTGCGCTGCTGGCGGCGCGCGGCGTGTTGGTCGGGCGCGGGGTGAACTGGGCGGTGCGCACGCTTCTCGGCTTCATCCGCGCGGTGCCGGACCTCGCTTGGGCGCTGGTCTTCTTCGTGGCGGTCGGGCTCGGCCCCTTCGCGGGGATGCTGGCCATCGTCATCGACACCATCGGCTATTGCGGCCGCTTCTTCGCCGACGACATGGAAAACACCGATCCGGGCCCCGCCGAGGCGCTGGGGGCGACCGGCGCGCGGCGGCTCGACATCGCGGCCTGCGCCACCATCCCCGCGGCGCTGCCCGCCTTCGTCTCCACCTCGCTCTTCGGGCTGGAGAAGGCGGTGCGCTCCTCGACCATCCTCGGGCTGGTCGGCGCCGGCGGGATCGGCATCGAGCTGAAGGTCGGCTTCGACCTTTTCGACTATCCTACGGCCCTCACGGTGATCCTGATGATCGCCGTGGTGGTGATCGGGGTTGAACAGATCGGCGCGCTGCTGCGCCAGAAGATCATGGGACCGGGACGATGAAGACAGATACCGCGCATCACTATTGGGCCGAGGAATGGGCCCGCGCCGAGGGCGTCGGCAAATGGGAGCATCCCGAGCCCGAGGCGATGGCCTATGCCGAGACTGTCGCCCCCGGCGCGCGGGTGCTCGACCTCGGCGCCGGCGTCGGTCGACACGCGCTGGCGCTGGCCCGGCAGGGCTTCGCCGTGGCGGCGCTGGATGCGGCCCCCGAGGGCATCGCCGAGCTGACCCGGATCGCCGCAGCCGAGGAGCTGACCATCGACGCCCGCGTCGGCATGATGACCGAACTGCCCTTCGCCGACGCCAGCTTCGACCATGTGCTGTCCTGGAACGTGATCTACCACGGCGACGAGACGGTGCTGCGCGCCGCCATCGCAGAGATCGCCCGGGTGCTGAAGCCCGGCGGCCGCTTCATGGGCACCATGCTCTCCGCCCGCCGCGTCCCGGCGGAGCTGGCCAAGGCCCCCGGCCGCGAGATCTCGCGCAACACCTGGGTGTTCGAGGGCCCGGGCGACAAGATCCACCCGCATTACTTCTGCACCGGCCGCGACCTGCTGGAGCTGTTCTCGGCCTTCGAGGTCTGCCGGCTGGAGGACCGCGAGCATGACACGCCTGGCTCCTGGCACTGGCACCTGGTGCTGGAGCGCCTGTGATGCAGCATTTCGTGATCGAGGGCGCCACGGTGATCCTGCTGGACCATGTGGCACCGGTAGCGGTCCGCGTCGAGGCGGGTCGGATCGCCGCGCTGGACGGGCCGCGCGACGGGGCGCGGGTGATCGACGGGCGGGGCCTCGTGCTGGCGCCGGCGATGGTCGACATCCACGGCGATGCCTTCGAGCGCCAGCTGATGCCGCGCCCGGGCGTGCTGCTGCCTACCGAGGCCGCTCTCCTGGAGACCGACCGCCAGCTGGCCGCCAACGGCATCGCCACTGCCTATCACGCGCTGACGCTCAGCTTCGAGCCGGGCCTGCGCTCGGTCGCCACCGGGCGCGAGGTGGTAGCGGCGCTGGCGGCGCTGGCTCCGCGGCTGACGGTGGAGAACCGGGTGCAGCTGCGCTGGGAGACTTTCTGCTTCGAGGCGCTGCCCCTGATCGAGGAGGCGCTGGTCGGGCCGCTCCTGCCGGCGCTGGCCTTCAATGACCACATGACCATGGCGGTGCTCGACCCGTCCTGCGCGCTGCAGGACCGGCCCTTCGACCACGACCCGGCTTTCCCGGTCACCGACATGCATGGCGCGGCCTTCGCCGCCAAGATGGAGACGCGCGCCAAGCGCTCCGGCATGGCGGCGACCGATTTCACCGCGCTGATGCGCGAGATCTGGACCCGGCGGGCCGAGGTGCCGGCGGTCATCGCCTTGGCGGGCGAGCGGGCCCGGGCGGTGGGCGCGCCGATGCTGAGCCATGACGACAGCCAGCCGGAGACCCGCAGCTTCTACCGCGGCCATGGCGCGCGGATCTCGGAATTCCCGATGAACCTGGCGGTGGCCGGGGCGGCGCGCGAGGCCGGCGACTGGATCGTCTTCGGCGCGCCGAATGCGGCGCGCGGCGGCAGCCATCTCGGCTCGCCGGGGGCGGCCGACATGCTGGCGGCGGGGCTCTGCGACATCCTCGCCTCGGACTACTACTACCCGGCGGTGCTGGCCGCGGTGGCGCGGCTGCAGGCCGACGGCGCCGGCGCGCTGGCCGGGCTGTGGAAGCTGGTGGCGGCCAATCCGGCCGAGGCGCTGGGTCTGGCGGACCGCGGCGAGATCGCTCTCGGCAAGCGCGCCGACCTGGTGCTCCTGGACTGGCCGGACGGGCATCCGCCAGTGGTGCGGCAAACTTTCGTCGAGGGGCGCGCAGCCTATCGCGCAATCGCGGCGGGATAGAAGATGTCCGGGGCGGAGCGCTTCGACGGGCTGGCCGAAAGCTGCGAGAGGCGCCGTCCCGGCTATCCGCCCGAGGTCTTCCGCGCCCTGACCGCCGACCTGCGCTGCGCCGCTTAGGCGCCCTCCCCATGCCGGGAGAGCGTCACGGCCTGAGCTCGTTCCGCGCCGCCGCGAGATGCCGATGCATCGCCAGGATCGCCAGGCTCATCACGCCGCCCGCCGTGAGAAAGGTGAGCTGCATGCCGGCGGCGATGGCCTGAGCCGTGACCCGGGTGAGGTCGGCGGTTCCTGCGCCGAAGGCGAAGAGCGCTCCCATTGCGGTTGATCCTGCGATCAGGCCGAGGTTGCGCGACAGGTTGAGCAGCCCCGAGACGGCGCCCCGCAGATCGGCGCGGGCATCCGCCAGGGCGGCGGTGTTGTTGGCCGCCTGGAACAGCTGGTAGCCGGGGGTCAGCACGAGGATCGCCAGCAGGTACCCCGCCACGCCCGCGCGGCCCGGCAGGATCGCCAGCGCGAAGGTCCCCGTCGTCAGCAGCAGCAGTCCGGCGAGAACCACCCGCCGGCTGCCGAGATGGTCGACCAGCCGACCGGAGGGCGCGCCGCTGACGATGGACAGGGCCGGGCCGACCGTCATGACGAGGCCGACCTGCGTGACGCTCAGGCCGAGCGCGAGGCTCAGATAGAACGGCCCGACCACGAGGGTCGTCATCATCACGGCGGCGACGAGCACGTTCAGGAGGAGATTGGGCAGGAGCGACCGGTCCAGCACCGACCGCAGTCTGCCGCGGGGCGCCGCCTTCGCCGCGCGCTCCGGCGAGAGCACCGCGACCGCCAGGATCAGGGCCAGCGCCGACAGCGGAGCCTGAAACCAGAAGACGCCTCGCCACCCGGTCAGCGGCAGCATGAGCCCGCCCAGGGCCGGGCCAAGGGCGGTTCCGAGGGCCGAGACCGTGCCGAGCAGCCCCATCGCGCGCCCGATCCGCGCCTCGCTCGCCGTCTGTCGCATCAAGGCCATGCTGAGCGTCATCAGGAAGGCCGCGCCGGCGCCCTGGACGCCTCGCGCGGCGACCAGCATCCACAGGTTGGGCGTCAGGGCGCAGAGCAGTGATGCCGCAGTGAACAGGCCGAGGCCCGCGATCAGCATGTGCCGCAGCCCGTACCGGTCGCCAAGACGCCCGGCGATGACCACGAAGATCGTGAGCCCGGCCAGATAGGCGACGACCACCGCCTGCACCTTTGCGAAGGGGGCCGAGAACGCTGCGGCCATCGTCGGCAAGGCGACATTCGCGATGCTGGCGCCCAGCGAGGCGAGCAGCATGGAGAGCGCGAGCGTCACCGTCGGCGCCCCGCGGGTGATCCTCGGCGGGATGGATATCTTCGGTTGCATGGCCTTGCCCTCTTGCTGAAATCCTCGATCGGGAGCAGGCTTGCCACTTCAAGTCGGCTTTAGGTCAAGCATGAAGTTCCTGGATATCGGAGAGGTCGCGGCCAGGTCCGGGGTTCCGCCCTCGGCGCTGCGGCATTACGAGACGGTGGGGCTGATCGCCTCGGTGTCGCGCCACGGGCTGCGCCGGCAGTTTCCGCCCGAGGTGCTGCTGCAACTGAAACTGATCGCGATGGCCAAGTCGGCGGGCTTCTCCCTGGCCGACATCGCCGGGATGTTCCGCCGCGACGGCATGCCGGACCTGCCGCGTGCGGCGTTCCATCACAAGGCGGAGGAGATCGACCGGCGGATCGCCGAGCTTGCCGCGCTCAGCCACATGCTGCGCCACGTCGCGGATTGCCCCGCGCCGTCGCACATGGACTGCCCGAAGTTCCGCCAGCTGATCGAGACGGCCGGAGCAGGGCCGAAGAAGGCCGGGCCTGTGCGTGGGTGAGGCTGCGGCGGGCGGAGGCCGTGCAACTGGATCAGAGGTCGGCAGCGTCGGTCGTGGCGACCAGAACCGCCGGGGCCGGACGCAAGATCAGCGATGCACCGCATTACAATAAGGACTGCGTGACATCACTGGTGAGGGACGGAAAGCGGTCAGAACCGCCGCCAAACCTCGCCCCGGCTGCGGAGAGGCGGCAGACCGGAGACGGCGCCGCCCGGACATGCGGTCTGTCAGTCGCGTTCCTCCCTGTGAGGGACAAGCCGCCTGCCACGTCCCGGATCAAAGGCCGGTCGTCCCTCTCGCCCCCGCAACACAGCCCGTCACGCCAGAACCGCGCTGACGGGGCGCCGCAGCGACATCGGCATTGCCGGGGCGCGGCCGAAGCGGACGACGAGATCGGGGCGTGCGCCGGGCGTCCCCAGCCAGCGTGCGAACTCCGTCCGGAGGGCCGGGACCTCGACGGGTTGATTGACATGCGCGGTGCGGATGCCGAGCACGGCAGCCTGAAGCGCGAAGCGCTCGAAGCTCCTTCCGACCCTGATCCAATGCGCGGGATCCGCTTGCTCCGCGACGAAGACGGCGAGTCCGGCGGAGGACCGGATCTGATCGCGATGCTTGTCGTTCTCCGCCGCCTTGCGGAAGACGCGCGGAAACAGCCGGTGTCCGAGCCAGTCGGGCAGGGCGGGGCTGCCGGAGCAGGGCGCGAACAGGCCATCGCCGGTCTCAAGCGCGCTGGCGGGGCTGAAGCGGATCCAGCCGGTCAGCTCCTCGACGAAGGCCGGATCGTCCATCTGCGCGCTGTTGGCCGCGACCACGAAATCGAGCAGCGCGGCGCGCTCCGCCCGTCCGGTGAGCAGCCGGACCGAGACTCTGTCTTCACGCGCCGCGGCCTCCAGCAGCGCGAGATCCCCGGTGGAGACCGGTTGCCCGTCATAGAGCGAGCGGGTGGACTGGCGCAGCGGGATCGCCTCGTAGAGCTCCTGCCGGCCGGGTCGCGCCGGGGTCAGCGCGATCTCGATCGGCGGTTCGGCCCCCGCCCCGATCACAACCTCGCTGCCGTGACCGAGAGCCGCCGCGGCGATGACGAGGTTCTCCGTCGCGCAGCCGAGACTGACGAAGAGATGGTGGTCGTCCGGGTCGACAACCGGCGTTCGCCGTCTGACGTCGGGCAGGATCGCAACCGTCCGCTCCCCCAGTTGGAACCGCCATGGCTGGGTGTTGTGCCCGTTCGGCGCCAGCGTCGCCATCCGGACCAGTTCCTCAAGCCCGGGATCGGCGGAGAGTAGTCGCCGCTGCCGGTCGACCTCCTCGCGGACCCCGTCCATCCGCGGCCAGAGGGCGTATCCGACGCCGCCCGCGGTGGCGAAGGAGAGGCCGGTTGCGATGAGGGAGCGGCGGGAGAGAAAGGCCATGTCGGCTGTCCGGATACGGATGCATATGCCTCAGACTGAGCGCTTCTCGCCGCGCCCGCCTTGATCGAGCGCAGGTGCGGGTTTCCGGAGAGGGCCCAAGGCGGCATCGTCGGCAACGCCTTATCTGCTTTCGCAGCGGCGCCGGACGCAGTAGGTGATCCCGATCTTCGAAGATCGGGACCCGCCATGGCGCAGAATGCCACCATCTACAAAGTTGAGCTTTCCGTCTCCGACATGGATCGCCATTATTATGAGACCCATAAACTGACTGTCGCCAAGCATCCCTCGGAGACGGATGAACGCCTGATGCTGCGCATCATTGCTTTCGCGCTGAATGCCCATGAATACCTGGAAATGACCAAGGGCATTTCGACGGATGGTGAGCCGGACATCTGGCAAAAGAGCCTTGGCGGCGAGCTTGATGTATGGGTGGCTCTCGGGCTTCCCAGCGAAAAGGTGATGCGTCAATCCTGCAGCAAAGCGGTCAAGGTGGTCGTCTATCCCTACGGCGGCAGGACGGCCGAAATTTGGTGGGAGAAGATAAAAGGCGGCGCCACCCGATTTGAAAATCTTCAGGTGACCAATTTCTCTGCCAGGGACACGGAAGAACTGGCGAAACTGTCCAGCCGGGCGATGAAGCTCCAGGTCAACATTCAGGACGGTGAAGTGATGGTCAGCGTCGGTGACACTGTCCTTTATCTTACCCCGCTGAAATGGAAGACTGCGGCGTAAATCACGGCGTCGGATTCAAGCCGACCTTCATCGCCAACAGCAGCGGGTGGTAGATGAGCGTCATGACGAAGCAGCCCGGAACGGACCGGGACTGCTTGCCGGTCCTGAAGATGCGGATCAACCGCGGGCCGCACTGGCAGGAAGCGCCGGAGCGCGGGCGTCAGGCGCGCGCGGCCCCTTCCAGCGCAGTGCGGCGGATGAAATGGCCCGGCGCGATCTCCGTCAGGTCGGAGGCCGCCGGCGGGGCGAACATGTTCGGCGCGTCGATGAAGGGCTCGGCCGAGATCCGGCCGAAATGCGCGGGGTCGGGGATCGCGGCGATCAGGCGGCGAGTGTAGGGATGCGCGGGAGAGGCGAAGATCTGCTGCCAGCTGCCGGTCTCGACCAGCTGGCCGAAATACATCACCATCACCCGGTCGCTCATGTGCTCGACCACCGACAGGTCGTGGCTGATCATCAGGTAGGACAGGCCGAACTGGTCCTGCAGGTCCAGCAGCAGGTTGATGATCTGCGCCCGGATCGACACGTCCAGCGCCGAGACCGGCTCGTCCAGCACCACGATCTCCGGCTCGAGGATCAGCGCCCGGGCGATGCCGATGCGCTGGCGCTGTCCGCCGGAGAACTCGTGCGGGAAGCGGCCGGCCTGCTCGGGCGTCAGGCCGACGCTGCGCATCAGCGCGGCGATGCGGTCGGCGCTCTCGGACTTCGCGGTGATGCCGTGCAGGCGCAACGGGTCGGCCAGCGATCTCCACACCGTCTGGCGCGGGTTGAGCGAGGCATAGGGATCCTGGAACACGATCTGCACCGCCTTGGCGCGCTCCATCCGGGTGGGCGCGCTCGGCCCGGTCATCGGCCGGCCGCGGAAGCGTATCTCGCCCTCCGTCGGCTCCTGCAGCCCCATGATCGACAGGGCGGCGGTGGACTTGCCGCAGCCGGACTCGCCGACGATCGACAGGCACTCGCCCTTGGCCAGCGAGAAGCTGACGCCGTTCACCGCGTGCAGCAGCCGCTTGCCGCGCCCGGTCAGGCCGGTTCCCGCGACCGGGAAGCGGACGTGCAGGTCGTCGACCTCCAGCAGCGGCGCGGTCATGGCGTCTCCTCCCGGCGCGGGGTGATGAAGCGCGTCTCGGTCAGGCGCGAGCGGTCGGCGATGATGCTGTCGATGTCGATCAGCCTCTGCCGCCCTTGCGCCGCCCGGCTGCCCAACCGGGGCAGGGCGCCGAGCAGCCCGCGGGTGTAGTCGTGCCGCGGCGTCTCGAACAGCGCGGCGGTCTCGTTCTCCTCGACGAGGCAGCCGGCATACATCACCCCGACCCGCTGGCAGACCGAGGCGATGACGCCCAGGTCATGGCTGATGAACAGCACCGCGGTGCCGCGCTCGGCGCAGAGGTCCTTGATCAGCCGCAGCACCTCGGCCTGCACCGTCACGTCCAGCGCAGTGGTGGGCTCGTCGGCGATCAACAGGTCCGGGTTGCAGGCGAGCGCCATGGCGATCATCACCCGCTGGCGCAGCCCGCCCGACATCTCGTGCGGATAGCTGCGGGCGCGGCGGTCGGCATTGGGCACCTTCACGCTTTCCAGCGCCGCCACCGCCAGCGGCGCAGCCTCGGCCCGACTCTTGCCCTGGTGCAGCATGAACATCTCGGCGATCTGCCGGCCGACGGTGGCCAGCGGGTTCAGCGCCGTCATCGGCTCCTGGAAGATCATGGCGATGCGGTCGCCGCGCAGCTTGCGCATCTCGCGCTTCGGCAGGGTCAGCAGGTCGCGGCCCTGAAAGCCGATCCGCCCGCCCGAGACGCGCAGCGGCTTCTTCAGCAGTCCCATGATGGCCAGCGAGGTGACCGACTTGCCCGACCCGGATTCACCCACCAGCCCGTAGGCCTCGCCGGGATGGATCTGGAACGAGACGCGGTTCAGGATCGGCAGGCTGCCGCGGCCATGCGGCACGTCCAGCACCAGGTCGCGGACGTCGAGCAGGGGTTCGGTCATGGCTTGCGGGTCCTCATATGCGGGTCGAGACTGTCGCGCAGCCCGTCGCCCAGCAGGTTGAAGCCGAGCACCGACAGGAAGATGGCGAGGCCGGGGAAGACCGCGACCCAGGGCGCCAGCTGCAGCAGCCGCTGCGCATCGGTGAGCATCGAGCCCCAGCTGGGGAAGGGCGGCTGGATGCCGAGCCCGAGGAAGGACAGCGCCGCCTCGGACAGCACGGCCGAGCCCATGCCCAGCGTCGCCATCACCAGGATCGGCCCCATCATGTTTGGCAGGATCTGGGTGAACATGATGCGCAGGTCGCTGTAGCCCAGCGTCTGCGCCGCCTGCACATAGCCCTGCGACTTCAAGGACAGGGTGGAGCTGCGGGCGATGCGGCAGGTCCAGCTCCAGTTGGTCAGCCCAAGCGCGATCAGCAGCGAGGGCAGCCCGGGGCCGAGCACCGCCATCACGGCGAGGGCGAAGATCAGCGAGGGGATGGCCAGCATCACGTTGGTCAGCCCGCTCACCAGGTCGTCCCACCAGCCGCCCCAGTAGCCGGCGGTCATGCCGAGGGTCACGCCGATGACCGAGTTGATGACCTGCGACACGATCCCCACGGTCAGCGAGATCTGCGCGCCGTAGAGGATGCGGCTGTAGACGTCGCGGCCCTGCGCATCGGTGCCGAACCAGAAGGTGCCGTCCGGCGGCAGTTCCGAGCTCATCAGGTCGGCGTCGAGCACCGGGTCGAAGGGCGCGAGCCAGGGGGCCAGCAGGCCGGCGAGGATGACCAGCGTGGTCAGGAAGGCCCCGAGGGCCAGGTTGAAGCGGAGGCGCATCGCGGCCTATCCCTGCTTGATGCGCGGGTCGATCGCGGCATAGATCAGATCGACGGCGGTGTTGATGACGAGGAACCACAGCACGATCACGAGGATGGCGCCCTGGACCACGGGAATGTCGCGGATCGCCACGCTGTCCACCAGCAGCGAGCCGATGCCCGGCCAGGAGAACAGCTTCTCGATCACCACGGCCTGGCCGATCAGCGAGCCGAACTGCAGCCCGACCGTGGTCACGATCAGCACCAGCGCGTTGCGCGCGACGTGCCAGCGCACCACCTGGCCCTCGCTCATCCCCTTGGAATGGGCGGTGCGGACGAAATCGGCGCTCATCACGTCCAGCACCCCGGCGCGGGTGGTGCGGGCCAGCAGGGCCAGCGGCGTCACCCCCAGCGTGACCGCCGGCAGGATGATGTTGCGCCAGGATCCGTCGCCATAGCCGAAACTCGGGAGCCAGTTCAGCTGCAGCGCGAAGACATACATCATCAGCAGCCCGAGCCAGAACTGCGGGATCGACAGGCCCGAGACCGCGCCGATCATCGTCACCGTGTCGAGGATCGAGCCCGGACGCAGCGCCGCGAGAAAGCCCAGCGGCACCCCCACCAGGATGGCGAAGGCCATGGCCGCCATCGCCAACTCCAGCGAGGCCCAGATCCGGCTGTTGATCAGCTCGATCACCGGCTGGCGGGTGCGGAAGCTGGTGCCGAGATCGAGATGCGCGAGATCGACGATGTAGATGACGAAACGCTCGAGCAGCGGCTTGTCGAGACCGAGCTCGCGGTTGAGCCGTGCCATCAGCTCGGGATCGGCGGCGGTCCTGCCGTCGGCGAAGAGGCTGGCCGCGAAGCTGCCGGGCACCACGCTGAAGATCACGAAGATCAGCAGCGCGACCACGAAGACCGTGGGAATGATCTGCAGGATGCGGCGGAGGGTGAACTGAAGCATGAACCCTTTCCGGTTCGGGCCGCGGGACGCGCCGCGCCCTCTGGCCATGGGATGAGGGTGCGGGCGCGCCAGGCTTGGCCCGGACGCGCCCGCACCCCGGGTCGGTCGTCAGTTGCGCGAGTCGGGAGCGGTCTCGTCGATCCAGATCTCGTCATAGGGCTGCAGCGCCAGCTCGGTGGCGTTCGGCACCAGGCCGTGCACCCAGGGCTGATAGGCCATGACCGCCTTGTTGTAGTTGAAGAACCACACCGGCGCGTCGTCCTGCACGATGTTGTTGGCCTGGCGCAGCAGGTCGATCTGCTTGGCCGGGTCACGCTCCTGCTGGGCCTGCTCGTAGAGCGCGTCGAACTCCGGGCTGGCGTAGCTGGCGTAGTTGCAGGCCGACTGTAGCGTCTTGGAGTAGAAGCAGCGCAGCGCGTTCAGCGGGTCGGGACCGGATTGGTTCGACCAGATATAGGCCTGGAAGTCGTTGGAGGTGATGGCGTCGCCCAGGGCGGCGCTCTCCACCGGCCGCGGCCGGACGGTGACGCCCACCTTCTGCAGCATCGGCAGGATCGCCTCGACGATCGGCACGCCCCAGCTCTCGTTCGGGCTGGCGGTCACCTCGAACTCGAAGCCGTCGGCATAGCCGGCCTCGGCCAGCAGCGCCTTGGCTTTCTCTGGGTCGAAGTCGTAGGCGGGTTTGTCCGGATCGAAGGCGGGCGAGGACACGGGCAGCCAGCCGGAGGCGGGATAGGCCTTGTTCTTCACCAGCCGCTCGATGATCAGCGGCGCGTTGATCGCGTGGTTCAGCGCCTGGCGGACGCGCTTGTCCTTGAAGGGCTCGAAGGCCGGGTTGAAGCCGATGTTGCGGGTGAAGACCTCGGCCACCTCAAGGATGTTGTCCTTCAGCCCCTCCTCGCCCTGATAGGCCTGGTACTGGGTCGGGCCGAGGATCGAGACGTCGATCTCCTTGTTGCGGAAGGCCACGTCGCGCGCGGCGTCCTCGCCCATCAGGATCAGGTTCACCCGGTCGAGATAGGGTTTGCCCTCCTCGTAGTACTTGTCGAACTTCGTCACCACGACCTGCGAGCCGGGCACATGCTCCTCGAACTTGAACGCGCCCAGACCGACCGGGGCGGTGACGAAGCTGGCCTCGTCGACGTTCGAGGGATAGATCGCGGTGGTATTCATCATCAGCGCGAAGCCGGGGTTGATCGGCGCGACGAATGTGATCTCCAGCGTGTGGTCGTCGATCTTCTTCAGGCCCGAAATACCCTCGGCATCGCCGGCGATGTATTCGGCCGCGCCGGCGATGTTGGCGATGTAGCTGGCGCCGGGGAAGGCGTTCTGCGGGGCGGCGATGCGCAGGTAGCTGTAGATGATGTCATCGGCGGTCAGCGGCTTGTCGTTGTGGAACACCGCGTTCTCGCGCAGGTGATAGGTGTAGACCGTGCCCTCCTCCGACACGTCGGCGGAGGTCGCCAACTCCAGCACCGGCTCGTTCTTCAGCGAATCCCAGCTGTAGAGCGAGCGGTGGATCGCCTGGGTGATGAACTCCTCTTGGGTGTTCGGGCTGGCCTGGCTGTCCAGCGTCGCGAAGCTCGACCCGTAGGGTGCGGTGAAGTTGAGGGTGCCGCCCTGGCGCTCCCCCTCCGCAATGGCGAGGCCCGAGGCCCCGAGGCTCAGCACGGCGGCAAGTGAAAGACGTTTCAGCATCGGTTTCTCCTTGTTGGTCGTCGCGCCGGTTCCGTGTGGTCCGGCGTCTTTGGATTGGGGTCAGCCGCGCGCGTCGTGGACGATCCGCCCCGCCAGCAGCGTCAGCAGGCAGCGTATCCCGTTTAGCAGCCGCTCCGGGGCGGTCTCCACCAGGTCCTCGCTGAAGACGGCTATGTCGGCCCATTGTCCGGGGATCAGCCGGCCCTTCACCGCCTCGGCCTTCTGCGAATAGGCCCCGTATTCGGTGAAGGCCTGAAGCGCCTCGTCGCGCTCTAGCGCCTCGGAAGCATCCATCACCGTGCCTCGGCCGGTTTGCCGCGTGACCATCGCATGCAGGTTCGGGAAGGGGTTGGGCGAGCAGACCGGCGAATCCGACCCGGTGGAAGGGCGCAGCCCCATCCGCGCCCAGGTGCCGATCGGATAGGAGCGGTTCGCCCGCTCGGCCCCCAGCACGCTGACGTAGCTGTCGCCGAAATCATGGATGAAGGCCATTTGCGGCGCGGGCAGGATGCCCGCCTCGCGCATCCGCGCCTCCTGCGCCGGGGTGGAATAGCCGCAATGCTCGACCCGGTGCCGGCGGTCGGGATCGGGCGTGGCGGCCAGCGCCTTCTCGTAGGCGGTGATGATCTGCTCGATCGCCCCGTCACCGATGGCGTGGCAGGCCATCTGGTAGCCGCGGTCGTGGAAGTCCCGCACCATCTCCTCGACCTGGGTGTCGGGCAGCATCCGCACGCCGAAATTCTCCGGCTGGTCCTTGTAGGCCTCGGTCATCCAGGCGGTGCAGCCGCCGGCGGAGCCGTCGAGGAAGATCTTGACCCCGCCGACCCGCAGCATGTCGTCGCCCGCGCCGGTCACCATCCCGGCCCGCCAGCAGTCCTCGACGATCGAGGTGCCGGGGTCGCCCAGCAGCGTCAGCCAGGTCCGCACCGGCAGGCGACCGCCGAGCTTGGCCAGCTCGTAGGCGCGGATCTCGGCGAAGCCCGCGACCATGCCCACCGCCGCATCCATGCAGCTGGTGATGCCGAAGGACAGCAGATGCCGGCCGCCGCGCTCGATCCCGCCGATCAGCTCATCCACCGAGGGGGTTGGAATGACCGCGGAGACGAGACCCTGCGCATTCTCTGCCAGAAAGCCGTTCAGCCGGCCTTCGGTGCGGCCGATCACCCCGCCCTCGGGGTCGTTGGTCCCGTCGGTCATCCCGGCCAGCTGCAGCGCCATGGAATTGGCGATCGAGACATGGCCACAGGCCCGGGTCACCAGCACCGGATGGTCGGGCACGGCGCTGTCCAGCTCCTCGCGCGTCGGGTGGCGGCCGGTGTCCAGCTTCACCTGATCATAGCCACGCGCCCGGACCCAGCCGCCCTTCGGGATGCCGGCGGCCCCCTCGCGCAGCCGGTCCAGCAGGGCGGCCAGGGTCGGCGCGGCTTCCGGCGTGATGTCGACCCAGCCCATCACCATCCCGGTAGATATCAGGTGCAGGTGGTTGTCGATCAGCCCCGGCGAGGCGAAGCGCCCTTCGAGGTCGATGACCTCGGTCGCCTCGCCCTTCAGCGCCAGCATCTCGTCATCCGAGCCGGTGGCCAGCACCTTGCCCTGCCAGATCGCCAGCGCCTGACAGCGCTCCTCGGCGCGGCCGCGCCAGATGTTTCCGTTGACCAGGATGAGATCGGCGGTGACGGGACAGGCCAAGAGCAGCTCCTCGGGTTCGGTCAGGGCGGGGATCCGCCGGAGAGGGAGGGTCGTCACGGCAGCGGCGCCTCCCCGCTGCGGCCGTCCCGCCTCGGGCATACCGTGGCGGAGCGGGGACGGCGTTGGCCAATTCGCTTTTGGCAAGAGATCATGCGGAAATTGCATAGGCGAAGGAATTCATTCTATTGTGAGGCGAAGCTAAGGGCGGGGAGGCCTCTGGATGGAAGTGAAGTGGCTCGAGGACTTCGTCACCCTGGCCGAGACCGCCAGCTTCTCGCGGGCGGCGGAGGCCAGGCATGTGACGCAATCCGCCTTCAGCCGCCGCATCAAGCAGCTCGAGGCCTGGCTCGGCGCCACCCTGATCAGCCGCGCCACCATGCCGGCCGAACTGACCCCGGCGGGCCGCGCGTTGCTGCCGGTGGCGCAGGACACCATCCGCACCTTCTACGCCCTGCGCGAGTCGCTGCGCCCGGCCGGAGAGTCCGGGCTGGTGCGCTTCGCCGCGCTCCACACGCTGACCGTCACCTTCTTCCCCTGCTGGCTGCAGCGGCTGGAGGCCGATCCCGCCGGCTTCGCCACCTCGCTCATCGCCGACCGTGGCGGGATCGAGGCCAATCTGGAGGCGCTGATCAGCAACGAGGCTGATTTCTTCCTGACCTACGCCCATCCCGAGGTGCCGTTCCATCTCGACACGACCCGCTTCCAGGGGCTGACCATCGGCCAGGACCGGCTGATGCCATTGGCCGCGCCCGAGGTGCGGATCATGGGCCAGCCGCACCGCGGGCAGGGGCTCTTGGACCGGGCTCTGCGCGAGAAGCTGACGCTGCCGGTGCTGAGCTATGGCTACAGCTCGTTCTTCGGCGTGGCGCTGGGGCGGCTCTTCGCCCGGCGGCCGCCATTCCGACACCGCACCCTGCACGAGAACTCGATCAGCGCCGGGCTGATGAACCTGGCGGTGACCGGCGCAGGGCTCTGCTGGCTGCCGAGCAGCCTGGCGCGCGACGAGATCGCCGCCGGCCGGCTGGTCGCAGCCTCCAACGACCCGGGGTGGGAACTGGATCTCGACGTTCGGCTCTACCGCAACGTCGAGCGGCGCGGCCGCGCGGTCGAGGCGCTGTGGCGAGCGGCGGTGCAGTCCAGCGGCAAGCCGGAGCCGGTTCAGCCGCTGTTGGCCTGAAGCCAGTCGGAGAGGGCGGGGAAATGCCGCCCCCCGCGCCCCGGGGTGGCGACGGCTTGGCAGAGGCTGTTCAGCACCGCCTCCTGCGTCGCCTCGGCGGCGGCGCGGAACGGCAGGTCGATGAACCTGTCCGCCAGCCGGCGTTGCGGCGCGAAGGCGGTCTCCGGCTCATGCGCCACCGGGTCGGCGGTGGTGAAGGCCAGAGCGATGTCGCCCGAGCCATGGCCCCAGAAGGCCCCCAGCCGGGCCAGCCCGGCCCCCGCGCGCCGCACCACCCGCTGCAGTTGGCGGTCGCCGAGCGGCAGGTCGGTCGCCAGCACCACGATCACCGAGCCGCGCTCCGGCACTGCCGGGCTGCGCGGGTCGGGTCGCCGACCATCCGGCAGCACCAGATCGCCGGCCGCGCCGAAATTCGCCAGCACCAGCGCCCCCAGCGTGTAGCGCTCCCCGTTGATCTCCATCACCCGCGAGGCGCTGCCGATCCCGGCCTTGAAGCCGAAGGCGGTCATCCCGGTGCCGGCCCCGACGCAGCCCTGCTTCATCGCCCCGCCCCGGGCGGCCTCCAGCGCGCCGCAGGCGTCGGCAGGAGTGACCGCCAGCGCCTGGATGTCGCTGATCGCGCCGTCGTTGCATTCGCAGACCAGCGGGTTGACGGTCGAGGTCTCGCGCCCGATGCCGGGGTTGGCGGCGATGGCGCGGCGGATCAGCGCCTCGGAACAGGCGGCGACGCCGAAGGTGTTGGTCAGCAGGATTGGCGTCTCCAGCGTGCCGAGCTCGGCGACCTGGATCAGCCCGGCCGACTTGCCGAAGCCGTTGATCACCTCCACCGCCGCGCGCGGCTTCCAGCGGAACGGGTCGCCCTCCTGCGGCAAGATCGCGGTCACCCCGGTGGCGAGCCCATCCCCCGACAGCGTCCGGTGCCCAACGGAAACCCCGGCGACATCGGTGATCGCGTTCCACTGTCCAGCCGGCATCCCTCCGAAGATCAGCCCCAATTCGCGCGCGCTCGACATGCCGGTTCTCCCCTCCGATCGACCGGGCGGAGGATGGGTTCCCCGCGCCCCGCTGTCCAGAGCCCGCGGGGCAGGAGTGATGACGGCCTTGTGCAGGATGAAATGCCGTAGGGTTGGTTTCCGCCTTCAGCAGGACCAGCGCTTGTTGTCGAGGCGGTGGCGCAGGCCGAGGCCGGGAAGCCCGTCGTCCCGGAGGAAGAAGTCGCCCACGGCGTCCCTCGGAGCGGGGTGAGCCATTCGAGAAGGGCGTCGTGTTGCAGGGGCAGCAGGTTGCGGTCTGGACATCGCAGTCACTCCCGCTTTCCGTCAGGACAGGATCCTCGCAGTCCCCGGAAAGCGCTCAGGACAAGGTGGAAAGCACTGCTGCACAGCCTGTCCTGACCTGCCGAGATCAGGGCTAACCGCTTGCGTCGGCGAGCCAATCCCGTGTTCCTGCCGGAGGGTGTGATCCTCGGCCTCCGGCCGAATTCGTACACACTTGACGCAGCAAGCTGCCAACGCCTCGCAAGGCATTGTAAACAATACTTTTTTCGGCACTTAGGGAGCCCACGGCTCTACCGGGCAGAAACGCCTTTGTTTTCTGTGGGTTACAAACAGCGTGCCATAAAATGGCACGGCCGTGCCATTTTATGGCACGGCTGTAACCTGCTGTTTTTGTTGAATCCGGCGCAAACGGGGTCATGGGCTTCACCGCTCCCTTTCCTGCTCTCGGCTGATGGTCGGAGCGTCGATTTCCTTCGCCGCGGACGCCGCCGGCTTGTCGCCTCCGAAGTTGTGGATCAGCCGCTCGTGGAGATCAGCCTCCTTGCCATGGTCATATTCCGGCACGTCGATGCCCTCGCGCGCCCGCCACGCCAGCAGGGTGCCGCGCTGCTCCATGATGACCGACACGGCCTTGTCCATCAGGCGTTCGGCCTCGGGGTTGTTGGCTGCCGCGCTGACGATCATGATCTGCCGGAAGACATGCACCTCCCGGATGATCTGGCCGAGCATCATGATCTCGTTCCGGGTGGCGACGTTGTGGTGTAGGCGGCGTGAACAGCGTTGGACCTTCAGCTTGAAGCCCTTTGCAACGCCCAAAGCATGAGGTTGTCGATGCGTGACGCTTGGTGGCCTTTTGAGATGGCGATCGGTGTTTCACGCCGATAGGCGCGCAGACCTTGGGCGGGGAGTTCCGAGCCGTCCTTCCAATAGTTGTCATGCCGTTTGCGCCGGGCACGCGCCCGTCAATAGCCTGATGCGCCGAGCCCCGGCAGCAGCGTCTCGGCGAAGGCCTTCAGCCGCGCGGCGTCGGCGCGGGCCAGGACGCCTGGCAGCGCCTCGTGGCTGAAGGATGGGAGGCGGCGCCGGTCTCGTCAAACATCGGGCGCTTCCTGCGCGGGCTCGCCGCCCTCCAGGCTGTCGAAGGTGAACTGCACCCGGTCTCCGGCCCAGACCGCCTCGGAATAGCCGATGGGATGGCCCGCGGCGTCGACATCGGTCTTCTGCAGCACGATCACCGGCTGGTCGGGATGCTGCATCAGCAGCGCCGCCTCCTGCGCATCGGGGCGGCGGGCGAAGACGGTGGTGGTCTTGCGGCAGTAGTCGGCGATGCCGTAGTCGCGGTAGATCTCGGTCACCGAGTGGCCGGCGGCGCGGCGAGCAGCGAGATCGGGGAAGCGCTCGGCGCAATGCCAGGAGAAGCCGAGGTTGATCGGCACGCCATCGGCGAGGCCGCGGCGCAGCACCCGGTGCACCGGCGCGGCCTCGGCCAGCCGCAGGGCGGCGGCGACATGGGCGGGGGCGGGCAGGATGTCGCGCGCAATATGGTCGCCGGCGGGAGCGACGCCCTGCTCCAGCAGGTTCTGGCGGAAGCGGGTGCGGCGGCCGATGTGGTAGTTGATCAGCGGCGCGGCCTGCACGAAGGTGCCGCGGCCCTGCTCGACCCGGAGCTTGCCTTCGACGGCGAGGGCGGCCACCGCGCGGCGCACCGAATGCCGCCCGGCGCGGAAGGACTGCGCCAGCTGCGTTTCCGTCGGCAGTTGCGCCCCCGGCGGCAACTGCCCGCCGGTGATCTCCGCCGACAGCTGATCGCGGATCCTTTGCCAGTTTTCCTGTCTCATCCCAAGCATTTCCCGAGTCATCCGAACGACTGCGCTATAGGGGATGCGCGTGACGGGGGTATGACAGCGGGGGAGGTATCGGCAGCCCTCTGAAACGGGTTTCAGCGGCGCTGGCGCCGGTAAGTCTGCCGTCGTCAGCAAGCCGGCTGCTCTCAGATCCCGATGAGTTCGGAGACGACGCGCATCGACGCGGCCATGTGCTCGCGCATCCGCAGATGTGCCAGGTCGCCGTCCTTCGCCAGCACCGCCTCCAGCAGGGCGCGATGCTCGGCCTGTGAGGAGGTGACGCGATCGGCGCGGGCGCGGAACTGGGCGCCGCGCCAAGGCATCGTGCGGCGGTGCAGATCGTCCAGCAGGCTCGAGAGCATCGCGTTACGTGCGCCGCGCCGCAGGATCTCGTGGAAGCGTGCGTTCACCGCCTCGTAATCCACACCCGGCGCTTCCCCTTCGGCCACGACATCGCGCAGCGCATGGCGCTCGATCTCGGTCATGCGCAGGGCGGCGAGACGCGCGACCAAGGCTTCCAGCTCCCCCAGCGCCTCGAACAGATCCTGCAGTTCCGACTGGTCCATCCGCCGCACGACAAAGGCCCGACGTGAGCCGCGTTCCGCCAGCCCGGCGTTGGACAGCCGCTGCAGGGCCTCGCGAATCGGGGTGCGGGACAGACCGAATTCCTCGGCGGTGGCCTGCTCTCCCAGGGAATCGCCGGGGCGCAGATTTCCGTCCACGATCCGCTTCAGCAGGGTCTCGTATATCTGGTCTGCCGTTCGTTTCAACATTTGCATCCCCTACCGTCTAAATGTGCATCGATTGCGGCGACTTGTATACAGGTCAGCTTGGCGCACTTGCGATATGTATACAGATCGGCGCTCCTTGAATCCAGCACGGAGCAGACCCTGACGCCCGTCATCGCCTTACAAAACAGGGGTCTCGTGCCTTTCACGGCGGGTGTTGCGGCCCGTCATCCGCGAATGCAGCCCATCTAAGCAGGGGAAGACGATGCAAGATCACAAGGCAATTCTGTCAAAGCACGTGGCAGCCAGACTTGGACGCCGCTCGGTTCTGAAAGGCATGGGGGCCGGCCTGTTTGCGGCGACGACGGGCGGGGCGCTCCCCGGCTTCGCCCAGGTAGCGCAGAGCGGGCACATGCGGATCGGGGCGATCACACCCATCGACACGCTCGACCCGCATTTCACCTTCCGCCTCGGATCCGTGCAGATCATCAGCAACATCTGCAACGGCCTGCTCAAGGTGGTCTATGACGGCGAGAAGGTCAGCTTCGAACCCGATCTGGCGGCCACTTGGGAGCTGGAGGACGAGAAGACCCACGCCTTCACGCTGCATCCGAACGTGAAGTTCCACGACGGCACCGACTGCGACGCCGAAGCGATCAAGTTCAACCTGATGCGGGTGAAGTCCGGCACACCGGCCTCACCGCATGCGTGGAAGCTCGCGAAGCTGGAAGAGGTCGAGATCATCGACCCCCTGACCTTCAAACTGCATTTCTCCGAGCCTTACGCCTTCCTGCCGGTGGCCCTGACCGGGTCGATCGGTCGCGCCGGCACGATCGTGAGCCCGACCGCGGTGAAGAAGTTCGGCGACGACTTCGGCCGCAATCCCGTCGGCACCGGGCCGTTCAAATTTGTGTCCTGGCAGCAGAACGATAGCATCGAGCTGGTGGCCAACACCGAGTATTTCCAAGCCGGCCTGCCGAAGCTGGAGCGGGTGTCGATGATGCTGATCGACGAGCCCTCGACGGCGCTGGCGGCGCTGATCTCGGGCCAGATCGACGGGATGAACGACTGCCCGATGCAACTGACCGAGCAGGTCCGCAAGATGCCGAACCTGCAGATCTTCGGCGGGGTGGAGGGCAACTACACCTATGTCGGCATGAACACCCAGAAGGCGCCGTTCGACGACGTGAACCTGCGCCGCGCCGTGGCCTATGCCATCGACCGCGACGCCGTGCTGCGGCAGGCCTATTTCGGGCTGGCCAAGCAGGCCTATACCCCGATCTCGCCGCCGATGACCGGCTTCTATGATCCCGCCATTGCCGAGAGCGGCCGCGGGCATTCCTTCGATCTGGAGAAGGCCAAGGAGTTCCGCGCCCTGGCGGCAAACCAGGACGAGATCGAGGTCACCTACATCATGACCGAGAACCCGCCGGCCGGAACCCGTGTGGCGCAGATCGTGGCCCCGATGCTGGCCCAGATCGGCATCAAGGTGAAGCTGGAGCTCCTGGAGAACGCGGCCTGGACCCAGCGGCTGCAGGACAGGGACTTCGAGATGCTCGACTTCTTCTGGACCGCCGACCTCGATCCCGACGAGACCCTGTTCCCCGAGTTCAAGACCGGCGGGTCGTGGAACTACTGGGGCTGGAGCAACCCCGAGTTCGACCGGCTCTGCACCGAAGCGCAGGTCGTGCTCGACGTCGCCGAGCGTTCGAAGCTCTACAACCAGGCCGAGGACCTGATGATCGCCGAGGCGCCGGTGGCGATGCTGGCCCACTTCCCGCTCTACAAGATCTTCAGCAACAAGGTGCAGGGCTTCAACTACGTGCCCTGCGACCTGCTGAACCTCGACACGGTCAGCCTCGCGTAATGCTTGCCCGGGCCGCCGCTAAAGTATTCCAAACCCTTGTGGTGCTGATCATCGTCTCGATCGCCAGCTTCAGTCTGCTGAAGCTGGCGCCCGGCGACCCGGTGGTCATCATGCTGGGCACGGAATACTCGCAGGAAAGCTATGACGAGCTGCGGGCCCAGCTGGGCCTGGACCGGCCGGTCGCCGTGCAATACCTGCGCTGGCTGGGGGATTTCGTCACCGGCGACTGGGGCAATTCCTATGTCGCCAAGACCGACATCTTCAGCTTCGTGGTGCAGGAGGCGCTGCCGGTCACCCTGACCCTGACGGCCTGCGCCATCCTGCTCGCCATCGCCGTCGGCGTGCCGCTCGGCGTCATCTCCGCCGTCCGCAAGGACAGCGGCTGGGATGTAGGTATCGCGGCGCTCGCGCTGACCGGCACGGCCTTTCCCTCGTTCTTCCTCGGCATCGTGCTGATCTGGTTCTTCGCGGTGAAGGTCGGGTTCTTTCCCGTCATGGGCTTCGTGCCGCCTTGGGAGGATTTCTGGTCCGGCATGCTGCATCTCGTCCTGCCGGCGGCGACGCTCTCGACCTTCTTCATCGGCATGATCGTCCGCGTGACCCGCGCCGCCATGGTGGAGGTGCTGGCCCAGCCCTACATCACTGCGGCAATCGCCCGCGGTGAGCCGCGGCGCCGGGTCATCTGGGTGCACGGCTTCCGCAACATCCTGATGCCGCTGGTGACGGTCATCGGCCTGCAGCTGGGCGCGATCCTGCAGGGCGCCGTGTTGACCGAGACCGTCTTCTCGCTGCCCGGTCTGGGCCAGATGCTGACCGGCGCCGTGCTGGGCCGGGAGTACGTCCTGGTGCAGGCGGGGGTCATGCTGACCGCGACCCTGTTCATCCTGGTGAACCTGGCGGTCGACCTCTCCTACCCCTTCCTTGATCCCCGATTGAGAGCCCGATGATGGATGCCGCACCTCCCGCCGTGGTCCCGACCCGGAGGCCACGGACGCGCCGCAGCCTGTTCCTGCGTCGCCCGTTCTTCACCCTCGCGCTGATCGTCGCCTTGGGCTTCGTGCTCTGCGCCGCCTTCGCCCCGCTGATCGCGCCCTACAACCCGACGCTGCAGTCGATCGAGGCGATGATGGTGCCGCCCGGCGGCGAGCATGTGCTGGGCACGGACAGCTACGGGCAGGATATCCTGTCGCGGATCATCTATGGCGCGCGCTACGCGCTCGTCATCGCCTTCTTCGCCATCCTCATCGGCGCGACCGGCGGGCTGGTGCTCGGCACGGCGGCGGGACTGACCACCGGCAAGGTCGAATGGGTGCTGATGCGTCTGATCGACTCGATCCTCGCCCTGCCCTCGCTGATCCTCGCCATCGCGGTGATCGCGATCCTGGGGCAGGGGGTGGACAAGGTGGTGATCGCCGTCGGCATCTCGATGATCGGGCCGTTCTCGCGCACCGTGCGGGCCGATGTGCTGCAGGTCTCGTCGCAGCTCTTCGTCGAGGCCGCAGGGCTGATGAGCATCTCCCGCCTCACCGTGATCCGGCGCCACATCCTGCCCAACATCGCCTTCCCGTTGGCCGTGCAGATCACCGTGCGGGTGTCGGAGGCGATCCTCGTGTCGTCGTCGCTCTCCTTCCTCGGCATCGGCGTCACGCCGCCGACGCCGGACTGGGGGCTGATGATCGCCGAGGGGCGCGGCTTCGTCAGCTTCGCTCCCTGGATGTCGGGCATGCCGGGCATGGCGCTGGCGCTCCTGCTGATCGCGCTGGCCATCGTCGGCGATGGCATTCGCGAGGAATTCGATCCCAAGATGAGGGGCGGCCAATGACGGACGTGCTGTTGAGCGTCGAGGGGCTTACGGTGCATCGCGGAGCGCGGCGCATCCTCGATGATGTGAGCTTCAGCCTTGGGCGCGGCGAGACGCTGGCGCTGGTTGGCGAAAGCGGCGCCGGCAAGTCGACCATCGCCGCGGCGCTGATGGGCCTTCTGGCCGGGCAGGCGCGGGTCGAGGGGACCGCCGCCTTCGACGAGGCGCCCGATCTGCTGTCGCTGCCGGAGAAGGCGTGGAACAGGCTTCGGGGCCGGCGGCTGGCGATGATCTTTCAGGACGCCGGGGCGGCGCTGAACCCTTGCTACACCGTGGGCAGCCAGCTGACCACGGTGCTGCGCCGGCAGCTGTCGCTGGGCCGCGCCGAAGCCCGGGCGAGGGCGATCGCCCTGCTGGAAAGCGTCGGCCTGAACGACGCCGCCGCCCGGATGTCGGCCTATCCGCACCAGCTGTCCGGCGGGATGCAGCAGCGGGTGATGGTCGCCATCGCCCTAGCCTGCGACCCGGATCTTCTGTTCGCGGACGAGCCGACCTCGGCGCTGGATGTGACCATCCAGGCGCAGATCGTGCGGCTGATCCTCGACCAGACGAAGCAGAAGGGCGCGAGCTGCATCTTCGTGCTGCACGACCTCGCCTTGGCCAGCCAGTCGTGCGACCGGATCGTGGTGCTCTATGCCGGGCAGGTGATGGAGGCCGGGCCCTCGGAGACGGTGCTCCGCGACCCGCGCCACCCTTATACCCGGCTGCTGAAATCCTGCGTGATCGAGATCGGCACCTCCGAACTTGATCCGCCGCCGGGCAGCGTGCCGGGCTACGACGATCTGCCCGCCGGCTGCCGCTTCGCCTCGCGCTGTCCGCGGGCGCTGCCGCGCTGCAGGACGGATAAACCACGGCTTGAAGAAGTCGCCGGGCGCAGCTTGGCCTGCTGGAACCCGGAGGAAGCCGCATGACCCGACCGGCGGAAGGCCATGACCCGCAGCCGCTGTTCGAGCTGATCGAGGTCGAGAAGGTCTACATGGTGCGCAGGCCCGGCAGCGTCTTCTCGACCGCCAAGGTCGGGCTGCCGGCGCTGGACGGCGTCCGGCTGAAGATCCGCAAGGGCGCCTCGGTCGCGATCGTCGGCGAGAGCGGCTCCGGCAAGTCGACGCTGCTGCGCGTGCTGCTGGGGCTGACGCGGCCGACGGAAGGCCGCGCCCTGTATCAGGGCCGCCCGATCGACGAGGTGCGCGCCGAAGGCCGTGAATTCGCCCGACAGGTGGCGATGGTCTATCAGGACGCCCGCGGCTCGCTGAACCCGCGCATGACCATCGGCGCCCTCATCGCCGAGCCGCTGCGGCATTTCGCGATCTGTCCGGAAACCGATCTGCCGGCGCGGGTCAAGGCGTTGCTCGCAAGGGTCGGGCTGCCCGCGGAGGTCGCCGACCGCTATCCTTCCGCGCTGTCGGGCGGTCAGGTGCGGCGGGTGGCGATCGCCCGGGCGCTGGCCTCCGAACCGACGGTGCTGGTGGCGGACGAGGCCGTTTCCGGTCTCGACGTCTCGACCCAGGCGCAACTCCTGAACCTGCTGCGCCGGTTGCAGCGCGAGATGGCGCTGACGCTGGTGTTCATCACACATGATCTGGGGGTTGCGAGCTACCTCTGCGAGGATATCGCGATCATGTATCTCGGGCGGATCGTCGAGACCGGGCCGACAAACGCGGTGCTGAACGCGCCCGCGCATCCCTATGCCCGCGCCCTGCGCCGCGCCGCGCCGGAGTTCTTCGCCCCGATCACCGAGCCGCTGCCGGGCGAGATCCCCAGCCCGCTCGACCTGCCGCCGGGGTGCCGGTTCTCGGGGCGCTGCGACAGGGTCCAGCCCGATTGCCACCTGAGCGACCCGGCCCTCCTGCGCTTCGGCGGTCCCGCCGCCAATCGCGCCGCCGCCTGCTTCTATCCGCTCACCGAATCCCCAACCGCTCCTCAGAAGCGAGACATCCATGCATGATTTCTTCTCCGCCCGCCGCCCGTCCACCCTCGCCGGGCGCGCGATGGTCGCCACCTCGCACCCGCTGTCCACGGCGGCGGGCCTCGCCATCCTCTCCGAGGGCGGCAATGCGGTCGATGCGGCTCTGGCCGCCGTCGCGGTGCAATGCGTCGTCGATCCGCTGATGACGGGGATCGGCGGCGACTGCTTCGCGCTCTACGCGCCCGCCGGCGGGGAGGTGATTGCCCTGAACGGCTCCGGCCGGGCTCCGGCCGGGGCCACGATCGAGGCGCTGAACGCCGCGGGGCTGACGACGGAGATACCGGGGACAAGCCCGCATGCCATCACCATCCCGGGCGCGGTCTCGGGCTGGTGCCTGCTGCACCGCGACCATGGCACGCTGCCGCTGGACCAGATCTTCGCCCGGGCCATCGGCTATGCCGAGGACGGCTATCCGGTCACGCCGCGGGTGGCGCAGGACTGGGCCGCGCATCGCGACCACATCGCCGGCGACACCCATGCGGCGGCGCTGTTCCTGCCCGACGGCCGCGCGCCGCTGCCCGGCGAGCGCCATGCGCAACCGCTGCTCGCCGACCGTCTGCGCGAGATCGCGGCAGAGGGTGCCTCGGGCTTCTACGAGGGCGAGACGGCGGCGAAGATGGCGGCGCATCTGCAATCGCTGGGCGGTCTGCACACCGTCGAGGATTTCGCCGAGGGCGCCGGGGCCGCCCATTGGGTGACGCCGATCCGGGCCTCCTATCGCGGCTACGATGTCCATGAATGCCCGCCGAACGGGCAGGGGCTGGCTGCCCTGCTGATCCTGCGGATCATGGAGGGCTTCGACATCGCCGCCCTGTCTGAGGTCGACCGCGTGCATCTGCATGCCGAGGCGACCAAGCTCGCCTATCACCACCGCGACGCGCTGCTCGCCGACGCGGGCGCCTGCGCGGGTCTGGTCGAGACCCTGCTCTCCGACGAGGTCGTCGCCACCCTGCGGTCGCGGATCGACATGAATTCCGCCCTGCCGCCGGCGCTCTGGGACGAGCCGGAGCACAAGGACACCGTCTATCTCTGCGTCGTCGACGAGGCGGGCAACGCCATCTCGCTGATCAACTCGATCTTCCACGGCTTCGGCTCCACCCGGCTCGACCCGGCGACCGGCGTTCTGTTCCACAGCCGCGGCGCCTCCTTCCGGCTGATCCCGGGCCATCCCAACGCCATCGCCCCCGGCAAGCGGCCGATGCACACCATCATCCCGGGGATGCTGACGCAGGACGGCAAGGTCGAGATGCCCTTCGGCGTCATGGGCGGGCACTATCAGGCCGCGGGCCACGCCGCGCTTCTGTCCAACATCATCGATCTCGGCATGGGCGTGCAGGCGGCGATGGACGCGCCGCGCAGCTTCGCTTTCGGCGGGGTGCTGGAGGTCGAGCCGACCATGCCGGAGGCGACCCGCGCCGCGCTTGCGGCAAGGGGTCACGAGATCAAGGTCGTGGGCTCGCCGATCGGCGGCAGCCAGGCGATCCGGATGTCGGAAGGGCTGCTGGAGGGCGGATCCGACAGCCGCAAGGACGGCATGGCGCTGGGATACTGATCCAGACCACCTACAGGATACCGGACGACATGGCCTTTCTCAGACGACTTGGCGTCGACGCCTACATGCTGCTGCTGATTGCCTTGGTCGCGGCCGGCCTGATCCTGCCGGTGCAGGGCGTCGCCGCCGCCGGGCTGAAGCAGGTGACGGTCTGGGCGGTGGCCCTGCTGTTCTTCCTCTATGGCGCGAAGCTCGACGCCTCGGCGGTGCGGTCGGGCCTGCTGAACTGGCGGGTGCAGGGGCTGACCTTCGGTGCGACCTATGTGCTGTTCCCGCTTCTGGGGCTCGGTCTCGCCTTCCTGTTCGGCAGGGGCCTTGGCCCCGACCTCACCTTCGGGCTGGTCTTCCTCGCGGTGCTGCCTTCGACGGTCCAGTCCTCCATCGCCTTCACCGGCATGGCGGGCGGCAACGTTCCGGCGGCGATCTGCGCCGCCTCGGTCTCCAACCTGATCGGGGTCGTGCTGACGCCCGCTCTGGTCGCGCTGCTGCTGCATCAGGGTGGCGGCGCGATCAGCGGGGCGGCGGTGATGAAGATCGCCGCGCAGATCCTGCTGCCCTTCGCCGTCGGCCAGGCCGCCCGCCCTTGGATCGGCGGTTTCGTCCGGCGCCACCGGAGGATGACGCTGACCGTGGACAGGGGGGCCATCCTGATGATCGTCTACTCGGCCTTCAGCGCCGGCACCGTCTCGGGGTTGTGGTCCGCGATCCCGGTTCTCAGCCTCGTGCTGCTCTTCGGCGTGGTCGCCTTGCTGCTGGCCCTGTCGATGAAGATCGTGACGCTCTGCGGCCGGGCCGCCGGCCTTCCCGGGGAAGACCGGGCCGTCCTGCTGTTCTGCGGCTCAACCAAGAGCCTCGCCAGCGGCCTGCCGATCGCGACCGCCCTGGTGCCAGCGGCCACGCTGGGAGCGACGGTCCTGCCGCTGATGCTCTACCACATGACCCAGCTCCTCGTCTGCGCGCTGATCGCGCAGCGCCATTCCCGGCGGCTGGTCGCAGCCGCGGGTCAGCCGGCGGCCTGAAGGCCGCCTGCGTCGCCGAGCGCCGGCTCAGCCCGCGTCAGGCAGGCGAGCGATGACCTTGATCTCGAAGTCGAAACCGGCGAGCCAGGTCACACCGACGGCGGTCCAGGCGGGGTAGGGGGCTTCGGGAAAGGCGGCGGCCTTCGCTTCCATGATCGTTTCGAACTGCCGCTCCGGATCGGTGTGGAAGCTGGTCACGTCGATGATGTCCCGGGTGGTGCAGCCGGCGGCGGCGAGGACGGCCTTCAGGTTGTCGAAGGCCAGTTGCACCTGCTTGCGGAAATCGGGCTCGGGCGAACCGTCTGGGCGGCTGCCGACCTGGCCGGAGACGAAGACCAGGTCGCCGGAGCGGACCGCGGCGGAATAGGCGTGCCGCTCGTAGAGTGCGTGACGGTCGGCGGGAAAGATCGGCTGGAGACTGGAGGGCATGTGGGTCGCTTTCTCTGGGCAGGGCGGAGGCTTCGGGATACGTTGCGTATGTGAGTAACTAGCATACGTATGTCAACCTTGCGGAGAGGAAGAGGGTAGGAGATGGCGCAGAGGACGCGGGCCGCGATGATGGAGGAGACCCGGGCGAAGCTGATCGCCGCCGGGCACCGGGCTTTCGCCGCGAAGGGGTATGCGGCGGCGTCGATGGACGAGCTGACCGCCGAGGCCGGGCTGACGCGCGGGGCGCTCTACCACAATTTCGGCGACAAGCGCGGGTTGTTGGCGGCGGTGGTCGACCGGATCGACTCCGGCATGGCCGCCCGCGCCCGCGAGGCGGGTCAGCAGGCGGGAGGCGGCTGGCGCGGGCTCCTGGCCGAGGGCGAGGCCTATGTCGAGATGGCCTTGCAGCCGGACGTGCAGCGCATCGTGCTCCTGGACGGACCGGCGGTGCTGGGCGACCCGTCGCAATGGCCGAGCCAGAGCCGCTGTCTCGAGGCGACGATGGCGACGCTGCGCGAGCTGGCGGCGCAGGCCGCGATCCGGCCGGTGGACATCGAGGCGGCGGCGCGGCTGCTGAACGGCATGGCGCTGAACGCGGCGCTCTGGGTGGCGGCGAGCGGCGCGCCGGAGACGACCCTGGCAAGGCGTGCAGGCTTCGAATGCTCGCCTCGGGCTGC
>NZ_PZKG01000043.1 GCF_003034985.1 Cereibacter changlensis JA139 | reverse complement strand
ACCGGCGCGGGCGCGGCTTCCAGCGCCGCCACGGCCCCTTCCAGCCCCGGCGCGCCGAGGAGCGCCAGACCCATGCTGTTGGCCTCCGGCGCGAAGAGCGCCAGCCGCGCCTTCGGTCCCAGCGCCAGCGCGATGGCCGCCGCCGCTTCCACCGGCCCGGCAAGACCGAGGCCCGCCCCGGCGATGACCAGCGGCGCCTTGGCCCCGCGCAGCAGGGCGGCGACGGCGCGCACCTCAGGATCGCCGCTCGCGCCGCCGCGCAGCACGGCGGCGACGGCTTGGCCGAAGTGGCCGATCTCCTCCGGCGGGCGGCGCAGCGGCAGTTCAGCGAGCGGGTCGAGCGCATCGGGCAGCGGCGTCACCAGCGCCACCGGAGAGCGCCGGCCTTCGCCCGCCACCCGCGCGGCGGCCTCCATCCATGCCGGCACGCCCTTCTCCGCGGCGAGATCGCGCGCAGCGCCGCGCGCCATCACCCGCAGGGCGAGGGCCGCGCGGGGGGCCGTGCCGGTGAGATCCTCGCCGAGGATCAGCGCGGCATCGGCGCTCTCGATATCCTTCACCGAGGCGATGCGCGCCGGACCTGCGGCAAGGATCGCCGCCATCCGCCCGACCAGCGCCGCCTCGGCCTCGGTCACCCCGGCGAAGAAGCGGTCCGCCCCGACCAGGTCGCGCAGCGCGAAATTCGCCTCGACCGAGGCGCGGGGCGAGCCGATGCCGATGGCCCCCGGCAGCAGCGCCCGCGCGGCCTCCAGCGCCACGTCTGCGCCCACCACCGCTCCGTCAACGCGTGGCAGGGGGCGCGAGGCCTCGGCATTCAGCATGCCGAACCGCCCCCGGTCGCAGAGGAAGGAGCCGTTCACCGCGCCATGATAGCGGTTCTGCACCTGCCGCAGCGTGCCGCCGCGCTCGAACAGCGTGACGTTGCAGCCGACCGCGCAATGGGCGCAGATCGAAGGCGTCGTCCTCATGTCCCAGCGCCGGGCGTAGTGGCGCGACCAATGCTTGTCATTGAAGACGCCCGTCGGGCAGAGCTCGGCCAGATTGCCGGCGAAGGGGCTTTCCAGCGCGCCGTCTTTGGCGCGGCCGAAGTATACCCGGTCATGCGCGCCGAAGACCTCGAGATCGGCGCCGCCGGCGTAGTCGCGGTAGAAGCGGACGCAGCGGTAGCAGGCGATGCAGCGGTTCATCTCATGCGTCAGCAGCGGGCCGAGATCCTGATTGCGATGGGTCCGCTTCGGCGCGGTGCTGCGGCGGGTGTGGTGACCCGTCGCCACGGTCATGTCCTGCAGGTGGCAGGCGCCCGCCTCCTCGCAGACCGCGCAATCATGCGGGTGGTTCAGCATCGTCCATTCGATGACATGGGCGCGGAAGGCCTCGGCCTCGGGGTCGGCGGTCTCGATGCGCTGGCCTTCCTTGGCCGGGGTCATGCAGGACATCTCGATGCGGCCCACCCGGTCCTCGGGCCCGTCATAGACCCGCACCGCGCAGAGACGGCAGGCGCCGACCGAGCCGAGGTCGCCGTCCCAGCAGAAATGCGGCACGTCGACGCCGTTCTCCAGACAGGTGGTCAGCAGGTCGCGTCCGGCCTCCGCCTCAATCTCGCGGCCGTTGAGAGTAAGCTTCATGCCAGCCTCCGCTGCGGGCAGCCGCCCGTCAGATGCGCCTCGAACCGGTCGCCGAAACGGGCGAGGGCCGAGGCGAGCGGGGCCATGGCGCCGCCCATCAGGTCGCAGAAGGCGCGGCCGCGCGGGCCCGCCTCGGCGGCGATCATGCGCAGGGCGTCGAGATCGGCGGCGCTTGCCGTGCCCGCCTCCAGCGCGTCGAGGATGCGCGAGGCCCAGGGCAGGCCCTCGCGGCAGGGGGTGCACCAGCCGCAGCTTTCGCGTGCGTAGAAGCGCATGTGCCGGGCGACCGCGCCGATCGGGCAGGCGGTCTCGTCCAGCACGATCAGCGTGCCTGTGCCGAACATCGAGCCTGCCCTGGCGACATGGCCGAAGTCGAGCGGCAGGTCGAGATGCTCCGGCCCGAGGAAGCCGGTGGCGCCGCCGCCGGGCTGGAAGGTCAGCAGCCTGCCGTTGCCGGAGACGCCGCCGCAGCGCTCGATCAGCTCGCGCGCGGTGGTGCCCATCGGCGCCTCGATCAGCTGCGGGCGCTTCACCCGGCCCGAGACGCCGTAGAGCTTGGTGCCGCCCTCGTCGGTCCAGGACAGGCCGGAGAAGGCCTCGGGCCCCATGCTGATCACATGCGGCACCAGCGAGATCGTCTCGACGTTGTTCACCGTGGTCGGGCGGCCCCAGAGGCCGGAGGCGGCGGGGAAGGGCGGGCGCTTCCTCGGCATGGCGCGGTTGCCCTCCAGCGCCTCGATCAGTGCGGTCTCCTCGCCGACGATGTAGCGCCCGGCGGAGGGGTGTACGCGGATGCTGAGCGCACCGAGCAGCCCCGCCGCTCGTGCTTCCTGAATGGCCTGCTCCATCGCGGCGATGCCGGGGCGGTAGGCGTCGCGGATCAGCACGATGGCTTCGGTCGCATGGGTGGCATGGGCGGCGATGATCGCACCCTCCAGCACCTGATGCGGCAGGGCTTCCAGAAGCAGCCGGTCCTTGAAGGCGCCGGGCTCCATCTCGTCGCCGTTGACGATCAGATAACTCGGCCCCGTGCCGGGAGACTGCCCCGGCTCCGGCATGAAGCGCCATTTCTGCGCCGCCGGGAAACCCGCGCCGCCGCGCCCATTCAGCCGGGCGGCGGCGACCTGCGCCACCACCTCGGCGGGTGAAAGCTTCAGCGCCGCCTCGACCGCGCTGTAGCCGCCGAGCGCCTGCCATTCGGCAAGGCTGTGCGGGCGGCGGTCGGCGCGGGCGCGCCCGGTCAGCGGCAGGGTGTTCGGCTTGAAGTCGGTCACAGCCCGCCCTCCAGCAGTTCCGCGACGCCCTCGGGCGACAGCGGCCCGACCAGCCTGCGGTCGCGGCCCACGACGGCGGCGGGGGCGCGGTCGCATCCGCCGACGCAGGCGATGTTGATCAGCGTGTATTTCCCGTCCGCCGTGGTCTGGCCGAAGCCGATGCCCAGACGGGCCATCAGCGCGTCGCGCACCTCCTCGGCCCCGTTCAGCCAGCAGGAGACCCCGTCGCAGAGCAGGATCACCGTCTCGCCGACCGGCTGGCGGAAGATCAGGCTGTAGAAGGTGGCGAGGCTCTCGATCTCGGCGAGGCCGACGCCGAGGGTCTGCGCCGCCTCGGCCAGATGCGCGTCGGAGACCCAGCCGTGCTCCTGCTGGATCATCCTGAGCGCCTCCAGCATGGCGGCGCGCGGGCCGCCGTGGTGGGCGGAAGCGTCGCGGATGCGGGCGAGGAGGTCGGGAGAAAGGCTCATCTGTCCACATCCGACATGACGAAATCGAGGCTGGCGACATGGGCGACCAGATCGGCCACCGTCATGCCCGGCAGGATGGTCGGCAGCATCTGCAGATGCGCGAAGGACGGTGTGCGGATCCGGGTGCGGTAGCTCTGCGCGCCGCCGTCGGAGACGAGGGAATATTGCGACAGGCCCCGGTGGCTTTCGACCTGACCCGTCGCCTCGCCGCGCGGCACGTTGGTGCCCCAGCTCATCTGCAGGAAATGGGTGATCAGCGTCTCGATATCCCGCTGCATCGCCTTGCGCGGCGGCGGGGTGGTCAGCGGATGGTCGGCCTTCACCGGCCCCGCAGGCATGTGGGCGAGGCACTGGCCGATGATCTTCAGGCTCTCGCGCATCTCGTCGGCGCGCACCCGCGTCCGGTCGAAGCAGTCGCCGCGCGTGCCGGTCGGCACGTCGAAGTCGAACTGCTCGTAGCCGGAATAGGGCCGGCGCTTCCGCAGATCCCAGTCGCAGCCGGTGGCCCTGAGCCCCGGCCCGGTGGTGCCCCAGTTCAGCGCCGTCGCCGTGTCATAGGCGCCGACGCCCACCGTCCGCGCCTTGAACAGGCGGGAGTTCAGCACCATCCGCTCGTAATCGTCGAGCCGCGCCGGCATCCAGTCGAGGAAGTCGCGCACGAGGGTCTCCCAGCCCGTAGGCAGGTCCATCGCCACGCCGCCGATGCGGAAGAAGGCCGGGTGCATCCGCGCGCCGGTCACGGTCTGGATCAGGTCGTAGCCCTTCTCGCGGTCGGTGAACATGTAGAACACCGGCGACATCTGTCCCACGTCCTGCGCCATGGTGCCGTAGAACAGGAGGTGGTTCATGATGCGGTAGAACTCGCAGAGCATGACCCGGATCATCTGCGCCCGCGGCGGGACGGTGATGCCGCAGAGGCTTTCCACCGCCATCAGGTAGGGCAGCTCCGACATGACGCCGCCGAGATAGTCCACCCGGTCGGTGTAGGGGATGAAGCCGTGCCAGGTCTGCCGCTCGGCCATCTTCTCGACGCCGCGGTGGTGATAGCCGATGTCGGGCCATGCCCAGACGACCTCCTCGCCGTCGAGACCGAGCAGGATGCGGAAGACGCCGTGGGTGGAGGGATGGTGCGGGCCGAAGTTCAGCACCATCAGCTCTTCGCCGTCGCGGATCGCGGGCAGGCCAAGCTCCGCCGGATCGGTCGGCGTGGCGCGTTCTTCGGCGGCGAAGAAGGCGTCGGTCATCACGAATGGCGGGCGTTCGGTGGCCCGCGCGTAATGGGTCTTGCGCAGCGGATGGCCGTCCCATGTCGGCGGCATCAGGATGCGGCGCGTCTCGCGGCCGAAATCCATGCCGAACATGTCGAAGGCCTCGCGCTCGTACCAGTCGGCATTGGCATAGACCGGGACGAGGGAGGGGGCGCTGCCTGCCGTCGCCAGCTTCAGCCGCAGGTCGGCGTTGCGGGCGAGCGAGGTGAGATGGCTGCAGAGCGTCAGGGTCGAGGCGGGCTGGCCCTCGAGGCCCTGCCGGGTGGTCTCGTCGATCACCCAGAGATCGGCCAGAAGCGGGAAGGGCTGCGCGATCTCGTCGCGCAGCATCCGGTGGGCGGCGACCCAGATCTCGGGCGCAAGCCAGAGCACCGGGAAGGCCTCGCCCGTCGGCTGCGCGCCGACGACGCCCGCGCCGAAGCGGTCGCGCAGCGCCTGCACCACATCGCCGGTCATCATGTCGAGACTCATGACGCCTCCGGATCGGGCAGGCCGGTCATGGCGCTGCGCTCGGCGCGCTTGGCATCGCGGCGCGGCTCAGGGGCGAAGGGGCGGGGGCCTGCGGTCTCACCCATGACGATCTGCAGCGGCCGCCTTTCCGCCGCGATCTTGCCCTGCAACAGCACCAGCGCTTCCATCAGCGCCTCGGGGCGCGGCGGGCAGCCGGGGATGTAGACATCAACCGGCAGGAAGGAGTCCACGCCCTGCACCACGGAATAGATGTCATACATCCCGCCCGAATTTGCGCAGGCGCCCATCGAGATCACCCATCGCGGCTCGCGCATCTGCTGGTAGAGCCGTTGCAGCGGCACCGCCATCTTGCGGAACACAGTCCCCGAGACGATCAGCAGATCGGCCTGACGTGGTGTGGCGCGGATCACCTCGGCGCCGAAGCGGGCCTGATCGAAGACCGGGGTCAGCGCCGTCGCCATCTCGACATAGCAGCAGGAGAGGCCGAAGTTGAACGGCCAGAGGCTGTGCTTGCGCGACCAGGCGACCAGATCGTCGAGCCGGGTGAAGAGCTGGCCGCCGGCCATGCTGTCGCCGGGCGCAGGCTCCGCCCCGGGGCGGTTCAGGCTCCAGCTCATGACCGTTTCTCCGGGGCGGTTTCCAACGCGCCGTCCATCCAGAGATAGCCGAGCGCCGCCAGCAGGACGAGGATGAAGACGGTGGCGGCGACCATGCCGGGCACGCCGAGCTCCAGCGCGGTCAGCGCCCAGGCGAAGAGGATCGCCACCTCGACGTCGAAGATCATGAAGAAGACGGCGATCAGGAAATACTGCGCCGCCAGATGGCCGCGCAGCGGCTGGCCCGAGGGCGCGCCGCTCTCATAGGTGCCGAAGCCGTCGCGGCTGGGTTCGCGCAGCGCGCCGGCCACCAGCAGGATCGCCGCGACCGTGGCGATCACCAGCATGACATGCAGCGCCAGCGCGGCGCGCGGATCGAGCGATTGCACGAGGTCCAGCATGGGTGCTTCCTTCCGGTTTTCCGGCAGGGTTGCATTCCCGAGTGCCGTTTCCGTTCCTGTCGCCTCCTGATTAGCCTTTGGTGTATGTCGGCCACATTGATCTCGATCAGATAAGCCGGTCGGATCGGAGCTTCGGCTTTACAGATGTCGTGGGCCGGGCTATCCAGCCCGGCCGATCCGCCCAACCGATGCCGCAGCCGAAGGTCAAGCCCATGCAAAAACCCTCCTGCGGCATAGATTTCGGCACGTCGAATTCGACGGTGGCGCTGGCGGACGGGCAGGGCGCGCGGCTGATCGATCTGGAAGGCGGTCAGCCGACGTTGCCGAGTGCGGTGTTCTGGGATTCCGAGGGCGAGCCGCCGCAGTTTGGCCGCGCCGCCATCGCCGCCTATGTCGAGGGCGAGGAGGGGCGGCTGATGCGCGGGCTGAAAAGCACGCTCGGCTCGTCGCTGATCCACGAGAAGACCCGGGTCGGCAACCGCGCGCTGCCCTTCACCGATATCGTCGGAGCCTTCTTCGGCCATCTGCGCGCCCGGCTGGAGCAGGAGGCCCCCGGGCTCGACCGCGTGGTGCTGGGCCGGCCGGTGCATTTCGTCGATGACGACCCGGCCGGCGACGCCGCGGCGCAGGACGTGCTGCAGGAGATCGCGGCGAAACAGGGCTTCCGCGAAATCGCCTTCCAATACGAACCTATCGCCGCGGCGCTGCATTACGAGCAGGGGATCGCGGCGGAGGAGCTGGTGCTGATCGTCGACATTGGCGGCGGCACCTCGGACTTCTCGATCGTGCGCGTCTCGCCGGAGCGGGCGCGGAAGCCCGACCGGCAGGACGACATCCTGGCCAATGACGGCATCCGGGTCGGCGGCACCGATTTCGACCGGCTCTTGAGCCTGCGGCAGATCATGCCGCATCTCGGCTTCAACGGCCGCACCGCCGACGGCAAGGGGCTGATGCCGCGGCACTACTACATCGACCTCGCCACCTGGCACCGGATCAACGCGCTCTACACCAGCCGCACGCTGACCGACCTGCGCGCCCTGCGCCAGGGCGCCGAGAAGCCGGAACTGCTGGAGCGGATGATCCGCGTCGTCACCAACCGCTCGGGCCATGCGCTGGCCATGGCGGCGGAAGCGACAAAGGTGGAGCTGTCGAGCGAGGAGACAGCGATCCTGCGCATCGGCAAGATCATCGGCGGGCCCTCGGTCCGGGTGCCGCGCGCCGCCTTCGACCAGGCGGTCGAGGCCCCGGTGGCGCGGATCCGCGGCATGCTGGACGAGGTGCTGCGCCAGGCCGGGCTCGCCGCCGCCGACATCGGCACGGTCTTCATGACCGGCGGCTCCAGCAGCCTGCCGGTGGTGCGCGCGGCGGTGGCCGAGGCGCTGCCGGGGGCGCCCATCGCTTCGGGCGACCTTCTGGGCTCGGTCGGCACCGGCCTCGCGCTCGAGGCGCGCCGCCGGTTCGGCTGATCCGGCCGGCGTGACGCAAGGAAATTGCGCGGGCCAGAGGCAAGACGACGCAACCGCGTCGCTTTCCGGGCGCGATGCGTCGCTTTCCGGCGCGGAGCGGCCCTCGCCCCGAAGGCAGGCACATTGACGGCTGTGCTCCCCTCCGACATAGCTAGACGGACAGGTGCCGCCACGATCCGTGTAAAGAGCACCGGAACGGGAGGAAAAATGAGGGGCTTACTCGGCCTGTCGCGGTTCATTGACCGCATGAACGAGATCATCGGAAAAAGCGTGGCATGGCTGATCTTGGTCGCCATCCTGGTCAGCGCAACGAATGCCGTGATCCGCAAGATCTTCAACGTCTCGTCCAACAGCTGGCTCGAACTGCAATGGTATCTGTTCGGCGCGGCCTTCCTTCTGGCCTCGGCCTATACGCTGAAGCAGAACGAGCATATCCGCATCGACATCGTCTACGGCGCCTTCCCGCGCCGGGTGCAGCACTGGATCGACCTCATGGGGCACCTGCTGTTCCTCATGCCCTTCACCCTGCTGATGATCTGGTATTTCGTGCCCTATGTCAGCCTGTCCTACCGCAACGGCGAGGTGTCCAACAACGCCGGCGGGCTGACGATCTGGCCGGCCAAGGCGCTGCTGCTGATCGGCTTCTCGATGCTGGCGCTGCAGGGCATTTCCGAGATCATCAAGAAGATCGCCGTGATGCGCGGGGTGATCGACGATCCCACCCCCTTCATCTCGGCGCATGAACAGGCCGAGCTGGAAGGCCGGATGCTGGCGGGCGAGGTGGAGAAATGATGGAATTCATCGCGGTGAACATGGCGCCGATCATGTTCGCCTCCCTCATCGTCTTCATGCTGATCGGCTACCCGGTCGCCTTCGCGCTGGCGGCCAATGGTCTGTTGTTCTTCTTCATCGGCGTGGAACTCGCGCCGCTCTCCGAAGGCACGATCACGCTCAGCTGGAACCTGCTCGGCACCATGCCCGACCGGTTCTGGGGCGTGCTGTCGAACGAGACGCTGCTGGCCATTCCGTTCTTCACCTTCATGGGCATCGTGCTGGAACGCTCCGGCATGGCCGAGGACCTGCTCGACACCATCGGGCAACTGTTCGGGCCGATCCGGGGCGGGTTGGCCTATGCGGTGATCATCGTCGGCGCGCTGCTGGCGGCGACCACGGGGGTGGTGGCGGCTTCGGTCATCGCCATGGGGCTGATCTCGCTGCCGATCATGCTGCGCTACGGTTATGACCGGCGCGTGGCCTCGGGCGTGATCGCCGCCTCGGGCACGCTGGCGCAGATCATCCCGCCGAGCCTCGTGCTGATCGTGCTGGCCGACCAGCTGGGCCGGTCGGTGGGCGACATGTACAAGGCGGCGCTGATCCCCGGCCTCGTGCTGACCGGGCTCTACATGGGCTATGTGCTCGTGGTCTCGATCCTTTCGCCGAAGTCGATGCCCGCCCTGCCGCCGGAGGCCCGCACCCTGGGCCATGGCGTCACCTCGCTCTTGGTGGCGCTGGTGGCGGCCGGGCTGATCGCCTATGGCGCGCATGTCTGGCTCTCGCCGACCCAGGGCAACAATGCCGACATCCTCGGGGCCACCGTGGGCGTCGTCTTCATCTACATCGTGGCGCTGATCGACCGGACGATGAAGCTGGGGCTGATGTCGCGGCTGGCGCAGCAGGTCATCATCGTGCTGATCCCGCCGCTGGCGCTGATCTTCCTCGTCCTGGGCACCATCTTCCTCGGCATCGCCACGCCGACCGAGGGCGGGGCGATGGGTGCGGTCGGCTCGCTTTTGCTGGCGGCGATCAAGGGGCGGCTGAACCTCGGCGTCGTGTCGCAGGCGCTGACCGCCACCACGCGGCTCTCGGCCTTCGTCATGTTCATCCTCTTGGGCGCGCGGGTGTTCTCGCTGACCTTCTACGGGGTGAACGGGCATATCTGGGTCGAGCACCTGCTGACCTCGCTGCCCGGCGGCGAGACCGGCTTCCTGATCGCGGTTTCGGTCCTGGTGTTCTTCCTCGCCTTCTTCCTCGACTTCTTCGAGCTGGCCTTCATCATCGTGCCGCTGCTGGCTCCGGCGGCCGAGGCGCTGGGGATCGACCTGATCTGGTTCGGGATCATCCTGGGGGTGAACATGCAGACCTCCTTCATGCACCCGCCCTTCGGCTTCGCGCTGTTCTACCTGCGTTCGGTGGCGCCGAAATCGTCCTTCATCGACAAGGTGACGGGACTGAGGACGGCGCCGGTGACGACGGGGCAGATCTACTGGGGGGCGGTGCCCTTCGTGGTGATCCAGATCCTGATGGTCGCGGCGGTGATCGCCTTCCCGCAGATGGTGATGCATTACAAGGGACCGGCGATCGACACGAGCAACGTGAAGATCGAGCTCCCGCCGCTGGGCGGCGGGCTCGGCGGTGGGTTGGGAGGCGGCTTGGGCGGTGGCCTCGGCGGCGGGCTCGGCACGGGCGGCAGCCTTGGCGCGGGCGGCCCCGCGGCAGCCCCGGCGCCCGGCGCGCCGAACCTCGGGGGACCGGCTCCGGGTGCGCCCAACCTGGGTGGTCCGGCCCCGGCTGCTCCTGCGCCCGGCGCGCCGAACCTCGGTGGTCCGGCTCCGGCAACCCCGGCCCCCGGCGCGCCGAACCTTGGGGCGCCGAACCTCGGAGGCGCGGCTCCTTCCACCACGCCCTGACCGGCGGCAAGCCGTGCAGACGGGCGGCGGGAGTCCCCGTGGCCGGTGACGGCGAGGGTGGGGTGGAACCTCACCCTACGGGGGCGGGAGTAAATGATCCCCACGCAGGGGATGGGCATGGGGTGGGGGTAGCCTCTCCCTCGGTGATGGACGAGGGTTGGGTGGAACCCCACCCTAAGGAAGGTGCTCGGGAAGGGCGGATCCCCGTAGAGCGCGATGGCGCACGGCGAGAGGTTGGCGCGGCGGCCCGTAGGGTGGGGTTTCACCCCACCATTGCGCCACAGCTTGCACTTGTTCTACCGGAAGCGCCGCATCCCGGCGTGATGACCGACCTCCGCCGTCACCCCTCGCGACACGAACCGCCCACCCACGCAAACAAAAAGCCCCGGAGAGTCGCCTCTCCGGGGCCCTTCCACCGTGTAAAAGCTCAGAGCTTGCCGGCGTTCTGCTGCACCATCATGAAGGTGTCGTAGTTGTATTCGGCGATCTGCGCCCAGGTGTAGTTCTCGGTGCGGAAGGCCTTGATCGATTCCCAGATCTTCTTGAAGGCCGGGTTGGTGGCTTCCATCTCGGCATAGACCTCGTTGGCCGCGGTGAAGCAGGCCTGCAGGATCTCCGGGCTGAACGGGCGCAGCTGCGCGCCCTGTCCGACCAGCGACTTGATCGCCGCCGGGTTCTTGTAGTCGTACATCTGCAGCATGTTCGCATCCGCCGCCTGCGACGCAGTGCGCAGCAGCGACTGGTAGGCCGGGCTCAGCCCCTCGTAGGCCGCCTTGTTGAACATGAAGTGGACGGTCGGACCGCCTTCCCACCAGCCGGGGTAGTAGTAGTAGGGCGCGACCTTGACGAAGCCGAGCTTCTCGTCGTCATAGGGGCCGACCCATTCCGAGGCGTCGATCGTGCCCTTCTCCAGCGCTGGATAGATGTCGCCGCCGGCGATCTGCTGCGGCACCACGCCGAGCTTCTCCACCACCTTGCCGGCGAAGCCGCCGATGCGCATCTTCAGGCCCTGCAGGTCGGCGACCGTGTTGATCTCCTTGCGGAACCAGCCGCCCATCTGCACGCCGGTGTTGCCGCCCGGAAAGGCCACGATGTTGTGCTGCGCCAGGAACTCGTTGTAGAGGTCGATGCCGCCGCCATGGTAGGCCCAGGCGTTCATGCCGCGCGCAGAGAGCGAGAAGGGCACCGCCGCCGCCAGCGCGAAGGTCGGATCTTTCCCCCAGTAGTAGTAGCCCACCGTGTGGCAGGCCTCGACCGTGGCGGCCGTCACCGCATCGGCAGCCTGCAGGCCGGGGACCAGCTCGCCCGCGGCGAAGACCTGGATCTGGAAATTGCCGTCGGTGGCTTCCGACAGGTATTTCGACAGCACTTCCGCGCCGCCATAGATCGTGTCCAGCGATTTCGGGAAGGACGAGGTCAACCGCCAGGTCACCTTGGGCTGCGTCTGGGCAATGGCGGGTGCGGCGAGCGTGCCGGCCGCCGCGGCGCCGACCCCGCCGACTGCCGCCTTGGTGATGAATGAACGTCTATCCATGGTGTCCTCCCTGATCATGGCTCCGCGCGAGTCGCTTCGGCTGTCTCTCCCCGGACGCGCGGTTGCGGTGCAGCTTACACGGCTGGCGGGGTCTGTCCAGAATGGCAGATGCCGGAGGCAGGGCTTGCCCATGATGTCGCAGCCTTGCCAGCGATTTCAGCGGCTTCCGTTGCCGCCGCGCCGCAGGTCAGCCTGAGCGGGAGGCCTCCGGCGCCGCTTCCGCGGGCTCTGCCTCAGGGCTAAGCAGGGCGGCGATCGTCGCGATGCCTTCGGCCCCCTCGCACAGCACCAGCGCCTCCAGCGCGCGGAACTCGGCCAGAACCCGCGCGCCGGTCTCGGTCAGCACCGCGCCGCCGCCTTTCGCCCCGCCGCGGGCGCTTTCCACCAGCGGTGCGCGGAAGGCGCGGTTCATCTCCTCGACGAGGCTCCAGGCGCGCTTGTAGCTCATGCCCATCCGCCGCCCGGCCTCGGAGATCGAGCCAGCGTCGCGGATATGCTCCAGCAGCGCGGCCTTGCCGGGGCCGAGGGTCAGGTCATCGCCGAAATGCAGGCGCAGGCGCAGGCGCGGGGGAAAGAGCGGGGTCATGCCCCGAGCTTCCCCCGCGACGCCGGGCTTGGCAAGGCGTCAGGACGCGAGATAGCGCCGCAGCACCGCTTCCGTGCCCTCGGCCCAGATCGCATTCAGCGCCGTGGTGAAGGCCGCGACGACTTCGGGCCTGCTGCCCAGATCGCCATAGACCTCGGTCATCGCCAGCCATTGCGCCGGGTCGGCCTTGGCCGCCTTGGCGCGCGTGGTCAGCGCGTCCCAGCTCGGGTCGTTCGGCTCGATGACCGCGCCGCTGTCGGTGATCCCCGCGCAATAGCGGCACCAGAGCGCCGAGAGCAGGATCAGGCCTTCTGGCACGATGCCCTTGGCGAGATTGTCGCGCAGCGAAGGCACGATGAACTTCGGCTGGCGGTTCGAGCCGTCGAGGCAGAGCCGGCGCGTGGTGTCGGCGATCTCGGGGTTGGCGAAGCGGCTCTCGATCAGCGTCAGGTAGTCGGGGATGCTGGTGTCGGGCACCGGGGCGACATGCGGCAGGATCTCCTCGACCTCGACCTTGTGCAGGAAGGCGGCGATCAGCGGATGCGCCATCGCCTCGTGCACGAGGATCAGGTCCATCAACGCCGAGGGATAGGCGATGACCGCATGACCGCCGTTCAGGATGCGGATCTTCATCGCCTCATAGGCGTGGACATGCGGGGTAAAGGTGACGCCCACCTTCTCCAGCGCCGGACGGCCTGCGGGGAAGTTGTCTTCCAGCACCCACTGGCGGAAGGGCTCGCAGGTTACCGGAACCGGATCGGTCAGCCCGAAGCCCTGCGCCAGCTCGCGCTCATGCGGGCCGGTGGCGGGGGTGATGCGGTCGACCATGCCGTTCGGGAAGGCGACGTTGTGCTTGACCCAGGCGGCGAGGCTCGCGTCATAGAGCTCGGCCAGACCGACGACGGCATTCTGCGTGACATGGCCATTGCCCGGCAGGTTGTCGCAGGACATCACGGTGAAGGGCTGCACGCCTGCCGCGCGCCGCTTGACCAGCGCCGCGAGGATCGCGCCGAAGGCCGTGGCGGGGGAGGAGGGCTGCGCCGCATCGGCCACGATGTCGGGATGGGTCGGGTCGAATTGGCCAGTGCTATCGACGTAGTAGCCGCCCTCGGTGACGGTCAGCGAGACGATGCGGATGCGCGGGTCGGCCATCGCCTCGATCAGCGCGGCATCGTCGGGCTCCACCGGCAGGAAGCCGGTCATGGCGCCGACCTGACGCGCGCGGTGGCCGGCGGGGTCGAGTTCGATCACGGTGGACAGGTTGTCCTGACCGGCCAGGGCCTCGCGCATCCGGGCGTCGCCCTGACGCACCCCGGCGCCGAGGATGGCCCAGTCGTGATCCTGCCCCAGCGCGAAGAGATCGTCGAGATAGACCGCCATATGCGCGCGGTGGAAGTTGCCGACGCCGATATGCACGATGCCGGGGGTGAGTGAGGCGCGGTCATAGGCCGGGCGGGCGACAGTGGTCATGGAATGATACCTCAGATGGTGCGCAACATGCCGCCATCGACATGATAGGTTGAGCCGACGCAGTAGCTGGCGCGGTCGGAACAGAGAAAGACGAAGAAATCGGCCAGTTCCTCGACCGTGCCGAAGCGCTTGATCGGGGCGTGCTCGTCGGCGACGGATTGCAGGTAGCTCTCCCACTCGCCGCCCGAGAGCTGCTTTGCGGTCTTCACCCAGTCGGGGGTGAGGATCAGGCCGGGGTTGATCGCATTGACCCGGATGTTCATCGGGATCAGCTCGGCGGCGAGGTTCTTGGAGAACATCACCAGCGCCGCCTTGGTCACGTTGTAGATCGGCTCGTACCACAGCGGCTGGACGGCGCAGATCGAGGCGTTGTTCAGGATCGCTCCGCCGCCGCGCGCCTGCATCATCGGCGCGATGCCCCGCGCGAGGCGGACGGCGGCCATGACATGCAGGTTCCAGTAGTCGAGCCACTTGTCGTCGGGCGCCTCGAGGATGGTCTCGTTCGAGCCGGTGCCCGCGTTGTTAACCAGAATGTCGGCCCCGCCCGCCGCCTCGACGGCGGCAATCAGGCTGGCGCAGCCCTCGGCGGTGGCGACGTCGCAGGCGATGCCCTGCGCCTGCACGGAGAACTCGGCGGCGATCGCCGCCGCCGCCTCCTGCACCCGGTCGGCCTGCCGCGCCGCGAGGATCACATGCGCGCCCTCGCGGGCGAAGGCCCGGGCCACGCCCAGCCCGATGCCCACCGATCCGCCGGTGACGACTGCCGTCTTGCCCTTCAGCCCGAGGTCCATCAGCTCATCCAGTTCCCGGCGTCGACGTTGTAGATCTGGGCGACGATGTATTCGGCCTCGCCGAAGGCGCCGCCGATGCCGCGCGCGGCGCCGGTGATGAAGGCGGATTTGCCCTGAAGCCGCATCACATCGCTTTCCCGTCGGCGCCGAAGCGGTGCATCTTGTCGGCCTGCGGCGTCAGGAAGATCCTGTCGCCATGGTGCACGCCGTATTCGCCGCCCGCGCGGACCGTCAGCGTCGGCATCCCCGGCACATGGACGTGCAGGAAGGTGTCGGAGCCCAGATGCTCGGACACGCCGACCTCGCCCTGCCATTCGCCAGCAGTGGTCGACAGATCGATGTGCTCGGGGCGGATGCCGATGGTGGTGGCGCCGCGCTTCTCGGCCTCGGGGCCGGTGATCAGGTTCATCTTCGGCGAGCCGATGAAGCCCGCGACGAAGACGTTCGCCGGGTTGCGGTAGAGGGTGAGGGGAGAGCCCACCTGCTCGATCCGGCCCGCGTTCAGCACGACGATCTTGTCGGCCATGGTCATGGCCTCGACCTGGTCGTGGGTCACGTAGATCATCGTGGTCTTCAGCGTCTGGTGCAGCTCGGTGATCTCGAGCCGCATGTTGACGCGCAGCGCCGCGTCGAGGTTCGACAGCGGTTCGTCGAAGAGGAAGGCCTTCGGCTCGCGCACGATGGCGCGGCCGATGGCGACGCGCTGGCGCTGGCCCCCCGAAAGCTGGCCCGGCTTGCGGTCGAGGTAGCTGGTGAGGTTCAGCACCTTGGCGGCATTGTCCACCTTGCGGGTTGCCTCGGCCGGATCGACGCCCGCCATCTTCAGCGGGAAGGAGATGTTCTTGCGCACCGACATATGCGGGTAGAGCGCATAGCTCTGGAACACCATCGCCAGACCGCGCTTGGCGGGCGGCGTGTCGGTGGCGTCGGCCCCGTCGATCAGGATGCTGCCGTCGGTGGTGTCCTCCAGCCCGGCGATCAGCCGCAGCAGGGTGGACTTGCCGCAGCCCGACGGGCCGACGAAGACGACGAACTCGCCGTTCTCGATGTCGAGGTTCAGCGCCGGGATCACCGCCACGTCGCCGAATTTCTTGGTCACATTGCGCAGGGTTATCTTGCCCATGTCAGCCTCATTTCACCGCGCCGAAGGTCAGGCCGCGGACAAGTTGTTTCTGGCTGAACCAGCCAAGGATCAGGATCGGCGCGATGGCCATGGTGGAAGCCGCCGAGAGCTTTGCGTAGAACAGGCCCTCGGGGCTGGAGTAGCTGGCGATGAACTGCGTCAGCGGCGCTGCGGCCGAGGTGGTCAGTTGCAGCGTCCAGAAGGCCTCGTTCCAGGCGAGGATGACGTTCAGGAGCAGCGTCGAGGCGATGCCCGGCACGGCCATCGGCGTCAGGACGTAGATGATCTCGGAGCGCAGGTTCGCGCCGTCCATCCGCGCCGCCTCGAGGATCTCGCCGGGGATCTCCTTGAAGTAGGTGTAGAGCATCCAGACCACGATCGGCAGGTTGATCAGCGTCAGCACCACGACGAGGCCGGTGCGGGTGTCGAGGAGCCCGAAGTCGCGGAAGATCAGGTACATCGGGATCAGCACGCCGACGGCGGGCATCATCTTGGTCGAGAGCATCCACATCAGGATGTCCTTGGTCCGCCGCCCCGGCACGAAGGCCATGGCCCAGGCCGCCGGGATGGCGATCACCAGCGCCAGGAGGGTGGAGCCGAGCGAGATGACCACCGAGTTCATGAAGTGCCGGCTGTAGTTCGAGCGCGTCTGCACCTCGGCATAGCTCTCGAAGCTCCAGGGCGACATCAGCATGTCGAAGGGCGCCTTGATGGCGTCGCCCTCGGACTTGAAGCTCATCAGGATGGTCCAGAGGATCGGGAAGAAGATCAGGAAGGCGATGGTCCAGGCGATTGCCGTGACCAAGACCTTGCGTTGCGTGCTTGCCTTGCGTGCCATGTCATGCGTCCAGGTTCTTGCCGATCATCCGCATCAGGAAGATCGCAACGATGTTGGCCAGAATGACCGCGACAATCCCGCCAGCCGACCCGCCGCCCACGTCGTAGTTCAACAGCGACTGGGCATAGACCAGATAGGTGATGTTGGTCGACGCCGTGCCGGGGCCGCCATTCGTGGTCACGAGGATTTCGGCGAAGACGCCCAGAAGGAAGATGGTCTGGATCAGCACCACCACCGTCACGGCGCGCGTGAGGTGCGGCACGGTGAGGTAGATGAAGCGGGCGAAGACCGAGGCGCCATCCATCTCGGCTGCTTCCTGCTGCTCGCGGTCGAGCGACTGCAGCGCGGTCAGCAGGATCAGCGTGGCGAAGGGCAGCCATTGCCAGGCGACGATCAGGATGATCGAGGCCAGCGGCGCATGCGAGAGGAAGTCGAAAGGCTGGAGGCCGAGCGCCTTGGCGATATGGGCGAACATGCCGTTCACGGGGTTCATGAACATGTTCTTCCAGACCAGCGCCGAGACGGTGGGCATCACGAAGAAGGGGGCGATCACCAGCACCCGCACCACGCCCTGACCCCAGAACGGCTGGTCGAGCAGCAGCGCCAGCGCCACGCCGCCGATCACGGTGATCAGCAGCACGCCGACCACGAGGATGATGGTGTTGCTCAGCGCCGAGAAGAAGGCGGGGTCGGTGAGGAAATAGTAGTAGTTGTCGAAGCCCGCCCAGGTTTCCATGCCCGGCATCAGCAGGTTGTAGCGCAGGAAACTGAAGTAGAGGGTCATCGAGAGCGGCACGATCATCCAGAGCAGAAGCAGGATGACGGCGGGGGAAATCATCAATCGCGCAGCAGTCCGGGAATGCTGAGTGGCCATGTGAAACCTCGGCTGAAGGCGGGAACGGAACAGACGGGGGCCGGTCGCACAGACCGGCCCCGCATCCAGAGCTTACTTCGGGTAACCCGCCCGGGTCATTTCCCGCTCGGTGTAGGCCTGGGCCGCGGCGAGCGCGTCCTCGGCCGACATGGTGCCGGCGAGAGCCGCCGAGAACTGCTGGCCGACGGCGGTGCCGATGCCCTGGAACTCGGGGATGGCCACGAACTGCACGCCGACATAGGGCACTTCGTCCACGGTGGGCTTGGTCGGGTCAGCCGCGTTGATGCTGTCCAGCGTCATCTTGGCGAAGGGCACCTTCTGGTACTCGGGGTTCTCGTAGAGCGAGGTCCGGGTTCCCGGAGGCACGTTGGCCCAGCCTTCCTTGGCCGCGACGGTCTCGAGGTATTCCTTCGAGGTCGCCCAGGCGACGAACTGCTTGGCAGCCTCGACCTTCTGCGAACCGGCCGGGATAGCGAGGTTCCAGGCCCAGAGCCAGTTGCCGCGCTTGCCCAGGCCGTTGTCCGGGGCGAGCGCGAAGCCCACCTTGTCGGCCACGGTCGAGTTCTTGGGGTCGGTCACGAAGGAAGCCGCCACGGTGGCGTCGATCCACATGCCGCACTTGCCCTGCTGGAACAGCGCGAGGTTCTCGTTGAAGCCGTTGTTCGAGGCGCCCGGAGGACCGTAGTTGGTCATCAGCTCGAGATAGTCGGTGATGGTCGCCTTCCACTCGGGGCTGTCGAACTGGGGCTTCCAGTCCATGTCGAACCACTTGGCTCCGTAGCTGTTGGCCATGGCCGACAGGAAGGCCATGTTCTCGCCCCAGCCGGCCTTGCCGCGCAGGCAGATGCCGTAGACTTCGGCATCCTTGTCGGTCATCTTCTCGGCGGCTTCCTTGATGAAGGTCCAGGTCGGCGCGTCGGGCATGGTCAGCCCGGCCTTCTCCATCAGGTCGGTGCGGTACATCACCATCGAGGATTCGCCGTAGAACGGCGCGGCCACCAGCTCGCCGTCGACGGTCAGGCCGCCGCGGATCGCGGGCAGCAGGTCGTCCACGTCATAGTCGGCGGGCAGATCGTTCAGGCTGACCAGCCAGCCCTGCTTGCCCCAGATCGGCGCCTCGTAGGTGCCGATGGTCATCACGTCGAACTGACCGCCCTTGGTGGCGATGTCGGTCGTGACCTTCTGGCGCAGGACGTTCTCTTCCAGCGTCACCCATTCGACCTGAATGTCGGGGTATTTTGCGTTGAACTCGGGCATCAGCCCCTGCATCCGGATCATGTCGCCGTTGTTCACGGTGGCGACAGTGATCGTTTCGGCCATGGCGGCGGTCGAAAGCGCCGTCACAGCGCACGCGCCGAGAAGCGCGCGAACCCTGTAGGTCATCAGTATCCTCCCTATACCCATCGCTGAGCATTAATTCGTGTCGTGAACAATTACTCACAAAGGGCCGGAATTTAGTCAACGCTTTTCTGGAGCGGGACAGCGTCCTCAGACGGGCGCGAGGTTCAGAAGCCGGCGGGCGGTCAGCTCGTCGGTGATCAAGCCGTTGAATATGCGGCCCTTCAGCCCGGCCGAGAGGCCGGTGACCTTGTTGCGGCCGCCGGCGATGGCCACCACCGAGCGGTCCTCGGTTGCGACAACCTTCACCCCCGCGACCCGCTGATTGATGCTTGTCTCGAGATAGCGGCCGTCCGAATCGAAGACCCATCCGGCGATCTCGCCCGCCGCGCCGAGCGCCTGCATCTCGTGCAACTCGGCCTCGGTGATGAAGCCGTCCTTCAGCAGCGGCGCGTCGTCCGACATCTGGCCGAGACCGACGAAAGTCACGTTCGCGCCCCGCGCCAGGCGCAGCACCGACTGGATCGGCTTCAGCGCATGGAACAGGTCGCGTTCCTCGGTGCTCTGGGCGATGACCGGCATCGGCATCGGGTAATGCGGCGCCCGCACCCGGTCGGCGATGCGGAAGATCACATCGTAATAGCTGGCCGACCCGTCGGGCGAGATGTTGCCGTTGAGCGAGACGATGCGGTGCTGCTCGCATTCCATGGAGGTCAGCTCCTCCACCGTCGCCCGCAGCGTGCGCCCGGTGCCGAGGGCGATCACCAGCGGGTCGGTCGAGCGCAGCACCCGCTCGATCTCGGCGGCGGCGGTGGGGGCGATCGAGGGCAGTGGGTCGATCTCGGCGCCGATGCTGGGCGCGACCCGGGCCAGCTTCAGCCCGAAGCGCTCCAGCAGCCGCGCTTCCAGATGCAGGCAGGCCGAGACGCGATGCTCCAGCCTCACATGGATCAGCCGCTCGGCCATGGCGCGGCTGACCAGACGCTGCGCCCGCTGCCGCGAGGTGCCGAGCTCGCGGGCGATCTGGTCCTGCGTGAGGCCGGCGACATAATAGAGCCAGCCAGCGCGGGCGGCGTCGTCCTGAGGGCTGGGCTCGGGGTCAGGTCGGTCGATCATGGCGCCACCCCGCAGCGCTGCCGCAGGGTCGGAGCGAGCCGGAAGAAGTCGGAGAAGGCGGCGAAGCTGCGGTGCGGCGGGGCGTCTTCCGGCTCGGGCAGCAGACGGCCGGCCAGATGGCTGCCGCCGGTGAAGCGCCAGACCTGCATGCCGGCGGCGAGCCCGGCGCGGATGCCGGTCTCGGTGTCCTCGATCACCAGACAGCGCGCCGGCTCCACCCCCATCTCGGCGGCGGCGAGCAGGAACAGGTCGGGCGCAGGCTTGCCACGCGCCACTTGGCTGGCGGTGAAGACATGCGCGCCCATCAATTCGCCAAGTCCGGCGATCTCCAGCGACTGCCGCACCCGCTCGGGGCTGCTGGAGGTGGCGACGCAGAACGGCAGGGCCAGTTGGCGAACAACGTCAAAGACGCCCGGCATCACCTTGAGATCACGGCGGAAAGCCGCCATCAGCCGCGCGCGGTAGGCGGCCTCGAACCCCGGCGGCAGATCCAGCCCGAAGCGCTCGCGCACCTCGCGCAGCACGGTCGGATAGCTGCGGCCGAGGAAATGCCGGCTGACGAACTCCACCGTCAGCTCCAGCCCATGGCCGCGCAGCTCGTCAATGAGCATCGTCATGCTGATGACCTCGGAGTCGATCAGCACACCGTCACAATCGAAAATCACCAGCCCGGTTTCCATGGCGCGACCCTAGGCGCGCGACCGTCGCCGAGTAAAGCGGCATCCCTTGGCCGGAGGCGGTCACGCGATTGCTATTACCAAAAACGACATATCTATGAAACAAGATATATCCTGTTCCCGTTAGGGTTTTACAGTTCAAGATACCGAGAAGGAAGCCGGAATGTCTCACAACGCCACCCGTCGCGGGCTGCTGATCGGCGGAATCGCCGCCCTTGCCACCCCCTCGATCCTGCGGGCGCAGGCTGTGACGCCGAGAGCGCAGGGCGCGGTGCGCTCCAATGTGTCGAGCTTCGTCATGCAGGACTGGCGCGACCATTTCGACAGCCTCGGCAAAGGGGCCATTGTCGCCGACCTCACGTCCCGTGCGCTGCACTACTGGTCGGCCGACGGGTCGGATTACCGGCTCTACCCGAGTTCGGTGCCGATGACCGAGGACCTGACCAAGCGCGGCTACACCGAGATCGTGCGCAAGAAGGTCGGGCCGGACTGGACGCCCACGCCCTCGATGCTGGAGGCCGACCCCTCGCTGCAATATACCCCGCCGGGGCCGAACAACCCGCTCGGCACCCATGCGATGTATCTCGGCTGGCCCGCCTACATCATCCACGGCACGCATGACACGCGCAAGATCGGCCGGCGGTCGTCCTCGGGCTGCGTCGGGCTCTACAACGAGCATATCGAAGCGCTTTTCGCGGTCTGCCCTGTGGGCACGCAGGTCCGGCTGATCTGACTGGATCTTTCGAGGAACATCGGCGGCTCCCGGCGGTTGGTCCGGCAAGCCAGCCCAAGGCGCCAACGCGCTGCGGGCTGGCAGGACACCACGTGAAAGGAATGCCGCATGGCCCTGTTTTCCAAAGACATCCAGACGATGGACGACCTCTATCAGCACATGATGCAGGACATCTACTACGCCGAGAAGCAGATCGAGAAGGCGCTGCCGAAGATGATGGAGAAGGCGAGCTCCGCGCCGCTGAAATCCGGCTTCGAGAGCCACCTGGTCGAGACCCGCGGCCATGTCGCGCGGCTTGAAAAGGCCTTCGACCTTCTGGGCTTGCCGGCCAAGGCCGTGACCTGCCCGGCGATCGACGGCATCATCAAGGAGGCCAACGAGGTCGCCGGCGAGATCGCCGACCCGAAGGTGCTCGACGCGGCCCTGGCCGCCGCCGCGCAGGCGGTGGAGCATTACGAGATGACCCGCTACGGCACGCTGATCGCCTGGTCGAAGGAGCTCGGCCACAGCGAGGTCGCGGCGCTGTTCGAACAGACGCTGGCCGAAGAGAAGGCGGCCGACCAGAAGCTGACCCAGTTGGCCGAAAGCCGCCTGAACAAGGCCGCCTGAGCCGGGCTTCGCATCGCGAGACAGGGCCGGCCCTTTGCGGTCGGCCCTTTTCACATGCGATGCGCGGCGGACTGACGCAGGCATGCGGTTTCTTGCACGAGACCATGCCGGTTCAGCCTGTCGTAAGCTAGGGCTGGGACAGCCGCCACGGTGGCGGGCAGGAAGGGCAGTGGTCAGATGCGGCATCTCTCCGAAGAAGACACCGACGCCATCCTGGCCGGCCTGACGCTGGCCGGCATGATCGTCGGCGGGCTGGGGCAATGGGCCTTCGCCGACCGGCCGGCCGGCGCCATGGCGGGGATCGCCGGGCTGGCGTTGGTCTATCTCGCCGGCGGGGTTCCGGCGGGGCTGCGGGCGCTGCGGACGCTCTGGGGCGAGCGGGTGCTGGACATCGATCTGCTGATGGTGATCGCCGCCCTTGCCGCCGCCGCCGTCGGGGCCGCGGCCGAGGGGGCGGTGCTGCTGACGCTGTTCAGCCTGTCGACCACGCTGGAGCATCGCGCCATGGGCCGGGCGCAGCGCGCGGTCGAGGCGCTGATGGCGCTGCGCCCGGACACCGCGCTGCTGCTGAGGCCCGAGGGCGTGCGGGAAGTGCCGGTGGAGGATCTGCGCCCCGGCGATGTGGTGGTGCTGCGACCCGGCGCTCGGGTGCCGGTCGATGGCGTGATCCGCACCGGGGAAGGGGCGCTGGACGAGGCGACGATCACCGGCGAGTCGATGCCGGTGCACAAGCTGCCCGGGGCGCCGGTGTTCGAGGCGACGGTGAACCTGAACGCGGTGCTGGAGGTGACGGTGACCCGCGGCATCGCCGAAAGCACCGTGGCGCGGATGATCGCGCTGGTGACCGAGGCGCAGGCGGCCAAGGCCCCTTCGGAGCGGTTCAGCGCCTGGTTCGGCCAGCGCTACACCGTGGTCGTGCTGTTGGGCTCGGTCTTGGCCTTCGCCGTCCTGCTCTGGCTCGGCTTGGGCTGGGATGCGGCGCTCTACCGGGCCGCGACGCTTCTGGTGGCGGCAAGCCCCTGCGCCATCGTGATCTCGGTGCCGGCGGCGATCCTCTCGGCGCTGTCGGCGGCGGCGCGGGGCGGGGTGCTGTTCAAGGGCGGCGCGGCGCTGGAGACGCTGGCGGCGGTGCGAACCTTCGCCTTCGACAAGACCGGCACGCTGACCACCGGCAAGGCCGAGGTGACCGGCCTCGTCTGCGAGGGCAGTGAGGAGGCCTTCCTCGCCCGCCTCGCCGGGATCGAGGCGCATTCCGAGCATCCGATCGCCGATGCCGTGCGCCGCGCCGCCGTCGCGCGCGGGCTGACCCCGATCGCGGTCCGCGAAGCCCGCGCCGTGCCGAGCGAGGGCATGGTCGGCATCGATGACGAAGGCATGCTCTGGGCCGGCAATGCCCGGCTCGCCGCCCGGATGGGCGCGCGTGGCGAGGCGGTGATCCCGCCCGAGATCGCAGCGCTCTCCGAAGGGGCCGAGACGCTGGTGATGCTTGGCCGCGGCGCCCGCATCCTCGGCGCGGTGACGGTGGCCGACCTGCCGCGCGACAGCTCGAAGGCCGGGCTGGTGGCGCTGCGGCAGGCGGGGGTGCGGCGGATCGAGATGCTGACCGGCGACCGCCGCGCCGTCGCGGTCCGCATCGGCGCCGAACTGGGCATCACGCCGGACGAGATCCACGCCGACCTGCGCCCGGAGGACAAGGTGAAGCTGGTGGCGGGCTTCGCCACGCAGGGCCGGGTCGCCTTCGTCGGCGACGGGGTGAACGATGCCGCGGCCTTGGCGCGGGCCGACGTCGGCATCGCCATGGGCGCTGCAGGGTCGGAGGTCGCGCTGCAGGCCGCCGATGTGGCGCTTCTGTCGGATGACATGAACCGGCTTGCCATGGCGCATCGGCTGTCGCGGCGGACGGCGCGGGTGATCCGGCAGAACCTGATCTTCGCCATGGGGGCGATGCTGCTTCTGGTGACGGGCGGGCTGTTCTTCAACCTGCCGCTGCCGCTCGCCGTGGTGGGGCACGAGGGCGGGACGCTGCTGGTGGTGCTGAACGGGCTGCGGCTGCTGGCCGACCCGATCCGGGGCAAGCATTAGGACCGCAGGATGCCGTTGCCGGAGAATCCGGCGCAGCGGCGGCGGAAGCCGCTGGGGCTTTCGTCGAAGCGCTGTCGGAAGGCGCGCGAAAAGGTGGCGGCGGAGCTGAAGCCGGTGCGCAGCGCGATCATCGCCATCGGGTGCCGCGTGTCGGCCAGCATGCGCCGCGCCGCCTGCAGCCGCAGCTCCAGATAGAACGAACCGGGCGAGAGCCCGAGCCCGGCACGGAACAGCCCCTCCAGCCGCCGCGCGGTGAGGCCGACGCCCGCCGCGATCTCCGCCAGCTTGCGCGGCGTCTCCAGCGTCTCCTCCATCGCCCGGATGGCCGCCGTCACCCGCGGGTCGCGGTTGCCCTCGGCATCGCCGGTCGCGCGCTGCGGCAGGCCGGGGTCAAGCGAGCGGGTGATGAAGCTGCCGGCCACCTCCAGCGCGATCTTCGGCCCATGCCGGTCGCGGATGATCCGGGTCATCATGTCGAAGGCTGGCGCCGCCCCGCCCGCCGTCCAGCGGCTGCCGGAGATCACGAAACGGTCCGGCACCACCTCCACCTCCGGAAAGCTGGCGGCGAAATCCTCCAGATCCTCCCAGTGCGTCGTGGCGCGGTGGCCGTCGAGCAGCCGCGCCTTGGCCATGATCCACGCCCCGGAGTCGAGCGCCGCGATGGTGCGGATCGAAGGCGCGACCTGCATCACCGCCTGGATCAACGGTGCGGTCGCCACCTGATCCACCCGGAAGCCCGCGTTGATCACCAAAAGGTCGGCCCCCGCCGCCGCCGAGAGCGAGGGCCGGCAGGGCAGGGTGAGGCCGCAGGTCAGCGGCACCTCGGTCAGCCCCGGCGAGATCACCAGCCATTGATAGGCGTCATGCCCCAGATGCCGGTTGGCGCAGCGCAGCGGGTCGATGGTCGAGGCCACTGACAAGAGCGAGGCTTGCGGCAGCACCAGAAAGGCGACCTTTTTCACGTCGAGGCTCGGCATTGCACTTCTCCCTTGGGCATTTCGTATATCGCAAAGCAGCCGATTGCCAACGTGATAAGGATTCGACCCAAAGAGGAGAGAATCATGCCCTTGGCCATGAACCGCGAGGTTTTCATCACCTGTGCCGTCACCGGATCGGGCGGCACGCAGGACCGTTCGCCGCATGTGCCGCGCAGCCCCCAGCAGATCGCCGAAAGCGCCATCGCGGCGGCGCAGGCCGGGGCCGCCGTGGTGCATTGCCATGTCCGCGACCCCGAGACCGGCAAGCCCTCGCGCGATCCGGCGCTCTATCGCGAAGTGACCGAGCGCATCCGCGATTCCGCCACCGACGTGGTGCTGAACCTGACGGCGGGCATGGGCGGCGACCTCTTGTTCGACGGCACCGAGGCGATGGGCCGGCCCTCGCCGCGTTCCGACATGGCGGGGGCTGCGGAGCGGGTGGCGCATGTCGTCGATTGCCGCCCGGAGATCTGCACGCTCGATTGCGGCACGATGAACTTCAACGAAGCCGATTACGTGATGGTCAACACCCCCGGCATGCTGCGCGACATGGGCGCGCGGATGCGGGACGCCGGGGTGCGGATCGAGATCGAGGCCTTCGACACCGGCCATCTGTGGTTCGCCAAGGAGCTGGTGCGCGAGGGCGTGATCCCCGCGCCGGTGCTGGTGCAGCTCTGCATGGGCGTGCCGTGGGGCGCGCCGGACGATCTGAACACCTTCATGGCCATGGTGAACAACGTCCCCGCCGACTGGAACTGGTCGGCCTTCTCGATCGGGCGCAACCAGATGGCCTATGTCGCCGCCTCGGTGCTGGCGGGGGGCAACGTGCGGGTCGGGCTCGAGGACAATCTTTGGCTCGACAAAGGCGTTCTGGCGACCAATGCTCAGCTTGTCGAACGGGCGGTCGGCATCATCGAGAGGATGGGGGCGCGGGTCATCACGCCCGCCGAGGTCCGGGAGAAGCTGAACCTGGAAAAGAGAGCCCCATCATGAAACGCCTCGCCCTCCTCAGCCTTCTGGCGCTTGCCGCCTGCACCCCGCATGTTCCGTCCTCGCGCTACATCGGCACGCCGATGTATGTGGTGAGCAACGTCACCCCCGCCCAGCTGGCGGGCCGGTGGTACGAGATCGCCAGCTTCCCGGCGCCGTTCCAGTCCGGGTGCAGTCACACCACGGCGGACTACGCGCCGCGGCCCGATGGCAGCCTCGCCCTGCGCAACAGCTGCCGCGTCGGCAACGAGCTGCGCCGGATCGACGGCACGGCGACGGTGGCGGCGCCGGGGCGGCTGAAGGTCGACTTGGAGGGCGTGCCGTTCCGCGGCGACTACTGGGTGCTGGATGTCGCGCGCGATGGCCGCACGGTGGTCGTCGGCACGCCCACCCGGATCGCCGGCTGGGTGCTGCACCGCGACCGCGAGATGACGCCGCAAGAGCTGCGCCACGCCCGCGATGTGTTCGAGCGCAACGGCTACGACGCCGCCGCGCTGCAACGCACCGACCAGCGCTGAGCGCGCCGCCTTCGGGGCTGAAACCCGCGCCCTCCCGGCGCGGGACCGATGAATGATGACCAGAGGCCGCCGGTGGGGCGGCTGCGAACAGCGACAGGAATGCGAATGAAGAAGGCAGCGATCATCGGCGGCGGCGTCATCGGCGGAGGCTGGGCGGCGCGTTTCCTGCTCAACGGCTGGAACGTCTCGGTCTTCGACCCGGACCCGGAGGCCGAGCGCAAGATCGGCGAGGTGCTGGCCAACGCCCGCGCCGCGCTTCCCGCGCTGTCCGACATCCCGATGCCGCCCGAGGGCGAGCTGAGCTTCGCACAAAGCCTCACGGAAGCCGTGGAAGGCTCGGATTACATTCAGGAATCCGTCTCCGAGCGGCTGGAGCTGAAACACCGGGTCTTCGCCCAGATCCAGCAATCCTGCCCCGACACGCTGATCGGCTCCTCCACTTCCGGCTTCAAGCCGTCGCAGCTGCAGGAGGGCGCCGCCAACCCGGCCATGATCTTCGTGGCCCATCCCTTCAACCCGGTCTACCTGCTGCCTCTCGCCGAGGTCGTGCCCTCCGCCGCTTCCGACCCCGAAGCGATCGAGCGGGCGAAGGAGATCCTGCGCGAGATCGGCATGTTCCCCCTGCATGTCCGGAAGGAGATCGACGCCCATATCGCCGACCGCTTCCTCGAGGCCGTCTGGCGCGAGGCGCTCTGGCTGGTGAAGGATGGTGTGGCCACCACCGAGGAGATCGACGAGGCGATCCGCATGGGCTTCGGCCTGCGCTGGGGCCAGATGGGCCTGTTCGAGACCTACCGCGTCGCGGGCGGCGAGGCCGGGATGAAGCATTTCATGGCGCAGTTCGGGCCGTGCCTCAGCTGGCCCTGGACAAAGCTCATGGATGTGCCCGAGTTCAACGACGAGCTCGTGGACCTGATCGCCGGCCAGTCCGACGCGCAATCTGGCCATCACACGATCCGCGAGCTGGAACGGATCCGGGACGGCAATCTCATCGGCTTCCTGCGTGCGCTGAAGGAGCGGAACTGGGGCGCGGGCAAGGTGCTGCGCGAGCATGACGAGCGCCGCCGTGTGGCCTTCCACGCCGCCCCGGCGAGCGGCGCGCCGCTGGTCATGGCCGAGATGCAGGTGCTGCCGGGCTGGATCGACTACAACGGCCACATGACCGAAAGCCGCTACCTCTTCGCCGCCTCCGAGACCTCGGACGCCTTCCTGCGGCTGATCGGCGCCGACATGGATTATGTCGCGGGCGGCTTCAGCTATTACACCGCCGAGACGCATATCCTGCATCTGGGCGAGGCCAAGCTGGGCCACCGGTTGACCGGCACGCTGCAGGTGCTGGCGGCAGACGACAAGCGGCTGCATGTATTCATCCGCATCCAGCGCGGCGCCGAGGTGGTGGCCAGCGTCGAGCAGATGCTGCTGCATGTCGACATGCAGGCCGGCAAGACCTGCCCGGCGGCGTCTTCGGTGCTCGACCGGCTGATGCCGATCGCTGCCGCCCACGCCGCCCTGCCACGCCCCGACGGCGCCGGGCGCGCGGTCGGGCAGCGCAAAAGCTGAAAGGGACAGAGATGGACTTCGGATTGACCGACGAACAGCGCATGATCGTCGAGACCACCCGCGCCTTCGTGGAGGCCGAGCTCTACCCGCATGAGGCCGAGGTGGAACGCAGCGGCCATCTGCGCCCCGAGCTGATCCGCGAGATACAAGGGAAAGCCATCGAGGCGGGACTCTATGCCGCCAACATGCCCGAGGAGGTCGGCGGCGCCGGGTTGGATACGCTGTCCTGGCTGCTCTACGAGCGCGAGCTCGGTCGGGCCAACTATGCGCTGCATTGGACCTGCGTCGCGCGGCCTTCCAACATCCTGCTGGCGGGCACGGCGGAGCAGCGGGAGAAGTATCTTTTCCCCTGCATCCGGGGGGAAAAATGGGACTGCCTCGCGATGACCGAACCGGGCGCCGGGTCGGATCTGCGCGGCATGACCGCCTCGGCCCGGCAGGAGGGCGACGACTGGGTGCTGAACGGCACCAAGCATTTCATTTCCCACGCGGATCTCGCTGATTTCGCCATCGTCTTCATGGCGAGCGGAGAGGAGGAGACGCCGCGCGGCAGAAAGAAGCTGATCACCGCCTTCTTCGTCGACAAGGGCACGCCGGGCTTCAGCATCCGCGAGGGCTACCGCAACGTCAGCCACCGCGGCTACACCAATTCGGTGCTGGAGTTCGACAATTGCCGCCTGCCAGCGAGCCAGCTGCTGGGCGAGCCGCACAAGGGCTTCGAGGTCGCCAACACCTGGCTCGGCGCCACGCGGCTGCAGGTCGCGGCGACCTGCCTCGGCCGTGCCGACCGCGCGTTGCAGCATGCGATTTCCTATGCCGCCGAGCGCCGGCAGTTCGGCCAGCAGATCGGCAAGTTCCAGGGGGTGAGCTTCAAGCTCGCCGACATGGCGACCGAGCTCAGGGCGGCGGAGCTGCTGACCTGGGCCGCGGCCTGGAAATTCGATCAGGGCTCGGTGACCGAGGCCGACATGTCGATGGCCAAGCTGAAGGCCTCGGAGGTGCTGGCGATGGTGGCCGACGAGGCGATCCAGATCCATGGCGGGATGGGGCTGATGGACGATCTGCCCTTGGAACGGATCTGGCGCGATGCGCGGGTGGAGCGGATCTGGGAGGGCACTTCGGAGATCCAGCGCCACATCATCAGCCGTGAACTCCTGCGCGCGGTCGGCGGCTGATGCCGGGCAGGGGGGCTGTCTGCCCCCCTCCGCGCCTGCGGCGCGCCCCCCGAGGATATTTTTCGACAGAAAATGGAAAGAGGCGATGCACGGTAACGAAGCGTTAGGCAACACCGGGCAGGATGGGCGGGCGGTACAGGCGGGGACGCCGATGACCGCGACAGGAAATGGCGCTCCGTCCGTGCTTGCGGGCGGAGCGTTCCCATTTTCTGTCTCCAAATATCCTCGGGGGTCCGGGGGCAGACAGCCCCCGGGGCCGGGCAAGGTCGCGCCGCTGCCGGTCCTGCACGCGGAGGCCGCCCATGTCTGACACGCCCCGCCCCGCGATCGCCATCACCTATTGCACGCAATGCAACTGGCTGCTGCGCTCCGCTTGGATGGCGCAGGAGCTGCTCTCGACCTTCGGGCAGGATATCGCCTCGGTGACGCTTGTCCCGGCGACGGGCGGTCTGTTCCGGATCACGCTCGACGGCGCGGTGATCTGGGACCGCAAGGAGTGCGGCGGCTTTCCCGATGTGAAGCAGCTGAAGCAGATGCTGCGCGACCATGTCTGGCCGGAGCGTGATCTGGGGCATATCGACCGCAAGGCGCCGGAGCAGGACGCATGACCAAGGACCTCTCGCGGCTCTTGCGGCCCCGCTCCATCGCCGTGCTGGGCTCGGTCTGGGCGGAGAACGTGATCGCGCAATGCGCCAACATGGGCTTCGCCGGGCCGGTCTGGCCGGTGCATCCGACGAAGGCCAGCATCGGCGGCTTGCCCGCCTACGCCCGGCTCGCCGATCTGCCCTCGGCGCCGGATGCGACCTTCATCGGGGTGAACCGGCATGCCACGCTCGACGTGGTGGCCGAGCTTGCAGCGATGGGCGCGGGGGGCGCCATCTGTTTCGCCTCGGGCTGGACCGAGGCGGGGGAGCCCGAGTTGCAGGGCCGGCTGGTGGCGGCGGCGGGCGGGATGCCGATCCTCGGGCCGAACTGCTACGGGGTGATCAACTATCTCGACGGCGCGCTGCTCTGGCCCGACCAGCATGGCGGGCAGCCGGTGGCGCGGGGCGTGGCGCTCCTGTCGCAATCCTCCAACATCGTCATCAACCTGACCATGCAGGCGCGGGGGCTGCCGGTGGCCTATGTCGCTTGTCTGGGCAACGCGGCGCAGGTCGGGCTGGCGGAGCTGGCCGGGGCGCTGCTGGCCGACGAGCGGGTGACCGCGCTCGGCATGTATGTCGAGGGGATCGACGACGCGCCGGAGCTTGCCGCGCTGGCCGAGGCGGCGCGGGCGGCGGGCAAGGGCATCGTCTGCCTGAAATCCGGCAAGACCGAGCTCGCGCGCACGGCGGCGGCCTCGCATACCGCCTCGCTGGCGGGGGGTGGGGCGGCGTCGAGCGCCTTCCTGCGGCAGGCCGGGATCGCCGAGGTCGACACGCTGTCCGAGCTTCTGGAAACGCTGAAGATCCTGCATGGCCACGGGCCGGGGCTGGGGCGGCGGCTCTGCTCGCTCTCCTGTTCCGGGGGCGAGGCGGGGCTGGTGGCCGATCTGGCGGCCCCCTTCGGGCTCGAGATGCCGCCGCCCTCGGAGGCGCAGCGGGCGCGGC
>NZ_PZKG01000042.1 GCF_003034985.1 Cereibacter changlensis JA139 | reverse complement strand
CCAGCACCAGCGCGCCGAGGAGAAGCGACAGCGCCCTCATCGCCGCGCCGCCAGCCAGCGGATGTCGCGGGCGAAGGACCAGATCAGCGCCAGGGTCGCCACGGCGGCGAGCAGCGTCGACAGGGGCGGCGCGACCGGCGGCGCCAGCAGGAGGATCAGCACGGCGATCTGCAGCACGCAGACCGCCTTGCGCGACAGCCGCTCGGGCAGCGGCCCGCGCAGCCAGGGCAGCGCCGCCTGGGCCAGCACGAAGCCGTAGCGCGCGAGGCCGAGCAGCAGCACCCAGGGGCCGGCCTTGTCCAGCCGCAGCACCAGAAGCGCCAGCAGCAGGGCGAAGACCGCGTCCACCTCCATGTCGAAGCGGGCGCCGAAGCTGGAGGCAAGGCCGCTGCGCCGGGCGAGCCAGCCATCCAGCCCGTCCAGCGCCAGCGTCAGCAGCGCCAGCGCCACCACCGCCCAGTCGAGCCGCAGCGCCGCCATCAGCCCGGGATCGAGGATCGGCAGGACGAGGCAACAGGCCAGCGCGGCGCGCAGCTGGGTGACGGCGTTGCAGGCGCCGAGCCGATCATGCGGGTAGCCGCGGCTGAGCCCGAGGCTGCCCAGCGCCAGCGCCGCGCCGAAGGTCAGCAGCGCCGCCGCCCGGGTCGCCTCGCTCGCGGGAGTCCAGGCTCCGAGCCGCCAGACCAGCGCCAGATGGCCGAGGCCCAGCAGCAGGAACAGCGGCACGATCCGCTGGCCCGGTCGCGCGCCGGACGGGACGGGTGACGGCTCGAGCACTCTGTCAGGTGGCTGCGTCATCCGGCTTGGTCTAGCCCCGCCCCCTCGGCTGTCAAGAAAACTGTGTGTCAGGCCGGTTGGCCAGCCCCATCCTGCCGGAAAGACTCCGTCTGGCGCGAGGCCGCGTCTTGCCGCAGACTGTCCTGAGGTCAGGCGGGGAGCGCGACATGCAGACCGGCTACACGGCCACGGCCCGGGCGCTGCACTGGATCGTGGCGCTGATCGTGCTGGGGATGATCCCGGCGGGCAAGATCATGGTCGAGGAGGGGCTGCCGCGCGGGCTGCAGGATGCGCTGTTCCTGTTCCACAAGAACGCCGGCGTCATCGTGCTGGTGCTGATGATCGTCCGGCTGGTCTGGCGCTGGCTGAACCCGCCGCCGCCGCTGCCCGCCTCGGTGCCCGAGTGGCAGGCGCGGGCAGCGCATCTGACGCATGTGCTGCTCTATGCGCTGATCTTCGTGATGGCGGTTTCGGGCTATGTCCGCGTCGTCGCCGGAGGCTTTCCCTTGGAGCTGACCGACGCGCTGGGCCTGCCGCGGCTGCTGCCGAAGGTGGAGAGCTTGGGCAATGCCGCGAGCACGGTGCATTATCTCGCGCATTACGCGGTGATCGCGCTGATCGCGCTTCATATCGGCGCGGCGCTGTTCCATGGGATCGTGCGGCGCGACGGGGTGTTCGGCCGGATGTGGCGCGGCTAAACGCGCCGCTGCGCCGCCACCACCAAGAGGCCGCCGGCAATGGCCCAGTTCTTGACGAAGATGCTGATCTGCCAGGGATCCGAGGGGATCAGGTGGAAGATGCTGGTCCCCATGCAGTAGAGCGCCAGCGCCAGGGCCCAGTAGCGGATGGCCGGGCCGGTCACCAGGCAGACCGCCGCCACCGCATCGAAGACCGCTGCCGGCCAGACCAGCTCCGGCGGCAGGCCCGTTCCGGTCAGCAGGCCGCGCACCGCCTCGGGGTCGACCAGCTTCTGCATCGCTCCCGCCGCGAAGAGCGCGGCGATCAGCACCCGGCCCGCCAGATCCAAGCCCCGTTCCAATCGCGCCTCCGCCGCCGCCCGCCGCCATCCTGCGGCAGCCCGCAGCGCAATGCCAGCCCGGCGAAGGGGGCATCGCGGTGAACCCCCTTCCCCCGGACGGGAGGGGCGGCTACCACTGGCGCTTTCCGCCTTTGCAAGGCCTGCCCGATGTCCAGCCTCTCCCGCGTCCCGCGCCAACCCCCGCAGAGCTTCCGCGCCCGCTGGTCGGCGCTGCGCAACATCGGCCCCTTCCTGGGCATGGTCTGGCGCGCCTCGCCGCTGCTGATGCTCGCCAGCCTCGCGCTGAGGCTCTTGCGCGCCGTGCTGCCGATCGCGGCGCTGTGGTTCGGCAAGCTGATCATCGACGAGGTGGTGCGGCTGTCGGGGCTGGAGGGCCCCGCGACGCTCGCCGGCTGGGCCGCGGCGCCGGAGAGCCAGCGGCTGATGCTGTATCTCGCGGCGGAGTTCGGGCTGGCGGTGCTGTCGGACCTCCTGACCCGCAGCAGCGGGCTGATCGACGCGCTTCTGGCGCAGCGGCTGACCATCTCCACCTCGGTGCGGCTGATGCAGCATGCGGCCACGCTGGATCTCGAGGATTTCGAGGACGCGGAATTCCAGGACCGGCTGGAGCGGGCCCGCATCCAGTCCAGCGGGCGGATGACGCTGATGGGCCAGCTCTTCGGCCAGATGCAGGACATGGTGACGGTGGCGACGCTGGCGGGCGGGCTTCTGGTCTACAACCCCTGGCTCATCGGCCTCCTGATCCTCGCGCTGATCCCGGCCTTCCTCGGCGAGGCGCATTTCAACGCGCAGTCCTACACGCTGGATTTCAACCGCACCCCGGAGCGGCGCGAGCTGGATTACGTGCGCCAGACCGCCGCCAGCGCCGACACGGCCAAGGAGGTGAAGATCTTCGGGCTGAACCCCTTCCTGACCGACCGCTACCGGGTGCTGTCGGAAAGCTACTACCGCGCCAGCCGCCGGATCGCGCAGAACCGCGCGCTCTGGGGCGCGGGCTTCACCGGGGTCGGCACCATCGGCTATTACCTCGCCTATGCTTGGATCATCGGCAGCACGTTGACCGGCAGGCTGTCGATCGGCGATCTGACCTTCCTCGCGGGGTCGTTCCTGCGGCTGCGCTCGCTCTTGGAAGGGCTTCTCTTCAGCTTCTCCTCCACCGCGGCGCAGGCGCTCTATCTCGACGATCTCTTCGGCTTCTTCGAAGTGAAGCCCGAGATCCTGTCGCCGCCGCATCCGCTGCCGATGCCGCAGCCGATCCGCGAGGGGTTCCGCTTCGAGGATGTCGGCTTCCGCTATCCGGGCGCCGAGCGCTGGGCGGTCAGGCACATGAGCTTCACCCTGAAGGCGGGCGAGACGCTGGCCCTGGTGGGCGAGAACGGCGCCGGCAAGACGACGCTGGTGAAGCTTCTGTGCCGGCTCTACGACCCGGACGAGGGGCGCATCCTTCTGGATGGCCGCGACCTGCGCGACTATGACGTGGAGGCGCTGCGCAGCGCGATGGGCGTGATCTTCCAGGATTTCGTGCGCTACAACCTTACCGCCGCCGACAACATCGCCGTGGGCCGCATCGCCGCGCGCGACGACCGGGCGCGGGTGGAGACGGCGGCGAAGCGCAGCCTCGCCGACCGGGTGATCGAGGGGCTGCCCGCGGGCTATGACCAGATGATCGGCAAGCGCTTCCGCAACGGGGTGGAGCTGTCGGGCGGCGAATGGCAGAAGATCGCCATCGCCCGCGCCTACATGCGCGACGCCGAGGTGCTGATCCTCGACGAGCCGACGGCGGCGCTGGATGCGCGGTCGGAGTTCGAGGTGTTCCAGCGTTTCAAGGAACTCAGCGCCGGCCGGAGCGCGGTGCTGATCTCGCACCGCTTCTCCTCGGTGCGGATGGCCGACCGCATTCTGGTGCTGTCGGGCGGCGCGGTCGAGGCGGCGGGCACCCATGCCGAACTGCTGGCGCAATCGGGCCGCTATGCCGAGCTGTTCGAGCTGCAGGCCGCCGGCTATCGCTGAGCCGGGCGGTCACCGCAGCGCCGCATGGCCCGTGGCCAGCGCCGAGAGCTGCAGCGGCTGGCCGATCTCGCGCAACAGCTTGCGCTTCATCGCCGCCGCGAAGCCGCTGGTATCGGAGACCTCGATCACGAAGGAGCCCTGCCCCAGCGCCACCCGGTCGCGGTAATAGCCGGCCAGCCCGGCGTCCTGGCCGGTGATCGCCAGCCCGTTCACCGTCACCCCCATCCGCTCGGCCCGGGCGCGCGACACCGCCAGCGGCAGGCGCTGCGCATGGCGGAACAGCGGCGTTTCGCGCCCGTCGCCCGAGACGTTGACGATCCGGCGCGAGGCGCAGTTGCCCGGGTCCTCCAGCAGGTCCAGCGCGGCGCCGAGCCCGACGCCGAGATCGGTGTTGCCGGCGACGGCGCGGGTCTGGCCGGCCAGCCGGGCGGCGAAGCGCTGCGCCTGCGCCGGGCCATCGACCATCGCCCAGGGCAGCCGCTGGGTGCCATAGGCCGCGTCGCCCCAGATCACCGCCGCCAGCGCCACCCCGCCGACCGCCTGCATCGCCGCCACCACCTCCGGATCGCTCAGCGCGCGGGCGGTGGCGGCGGTCTGCAGGCTGAACTCGGCGGGGTCGATGCTGCCCGAGGCGTCGATCGCCAGCACCAGCGCCACATCGGCGCAGGGCATCTCGGCCGAGGCCGGCAGCGAGAGCCAGAGCGCAACCAGAACGGATCGGAATACCATCACTTCCTCCACGGCGGACCCTAGGGGACCATGGCGAAAGATTACCCCAATCCACCGGATTTCCGACGTGAAAACGCCGTCAAACCCCGGCCCGACGCGTCAAAGCGGCTTGGCGCTGACCGGATGCAGCGGCGCGCCGGTGGATTCGAAGGCGCTGATATTACCTATGGTTGTCTCGGCGATGGCGGTCAGCGCCTCGCGGGTGAAGAAGCCCTGATGGCCGGTGATCAGCACATTGGGGAAGGTCAGCAGCCGGGCGAAGACATCGTCGACGATGGCGCGGGCCGAGAGATCCTCGAAGAACAGCGCCGCCTCCTCCTCGTAGACGTCGAGGCCCAGGGCGCCGATCACCCCGCTCTTCAGCCCGCGGATCACCGCGCTGGCGTCGACCACCGCGCCGCGGCTGGTGTTGATGATCATCACCCCGCGCTTCATCTTGGCGATGGCGGCGTCGTCGATCAGGTGATGCGTCTCGGGCGTCAGCGGGCATTGCAGGCTGATGATGTCGGAGGCGCCGAAGAGCTCGTCCAGCGGCACGTAGCGCACGCCCTCGGCCGCGATCTGCGCGTTGGGATAGGGGTCGGAGGCGATCACCTTGCAGCCGAACCCCAGCATGATCCGGGCGAAGACCTGGCCGATCAGCCCGGTGCCGACGATGCCCACGGTCTTGCCGGCCAGATCGAAGCCCAGAAGCCCCTCCAGCGCGAAATTGCCCTCGCGCACCCGGTTGTAGGCGCGGTGGGTGTTGCGGTTCAGCGTCAGGATCAGCGCCACCGCATGTTCGGCCACCGCATGCGGCGAATAGGCGGGCACCCGGGCCACGGTCAGCCCGGCGGCCTCGGCGGCGGCCAGATCGACATGGTTGAACCCGGCGGAGCGCAGGGCGATGAGTTTCGTGCCCGTGGCGGCCAGCGTGGCGATCACCGGGGCCGAGAGATCGTCATTGACGAAGGCGCAGACCGCCCCCGCCCCGTCGGTGAAGCGCGCGGTCTCGTCCGAAAGCCGCGCCTCGATGAAGGTCAGCCGGTGCCGCCCGCCGTTCGCCTGTTCGAGAAACTGGCGGTCATGCGGCTTGGCGCTGAATACGGCGACGTCCATGGCGGTCTCCTTGCGGTTCGGGGGTCAAGCGTAGAGCGGCAAGATGGGGGCAGGTCAACCCCGCTGGGGCCGCCTGCGCCGATCGGCGGCACGGGCGCCCGCTTCCGCGGCGCCCGGACGGGCTATGCCCCGTCGCGGGCCTGGTAGAACTTGCGCTTCTCCTCGTACATGCCGAGGTCGGCGCGGCGGGCGATGGCTTCCACCGTCTCGCCGATGGTCCCCGTGGCGCGGCCGATCGACAGCGACAGCGGCATGGTGGAGTGGAACTGGTTGTTCAGCTCCAGGAGCCGCAGGATCGTCGCCTCCATCGCCACCGCCGCGGCCTCGTTGCAGCCGGGCATCACCAGCGCGAATTCGTCGCCGCCGATCCGCGCCGCATGGGCGGTGGCGCCCGCCGCCTCCTTCAGCACCTCGCCCACCCGGCGCAGCAGGTTGTCGCCCGCGTCATGGCCCCAGGTGTCGTTGATCTGCTTCAACCCGTTCAGGTCGAGGATGATCACCGAGACCGGCCGCACGCCCATGCGCTCCAGCCGGTTCAGCTCGTCGATGTAATAGCCGCGGTTGTTCAGCGTGGTGAGCACGTCGTGCCGGCCGAGATATTCCAGATAGGCCTCGGCCTTCTTGCGGGCGGTGATGTCGGTCAGCGCCACCTGCACCAGCGACCAGTCCTTCTCGTGCCCCGGCAACACCGAGAACTGCATGATGACATGGCGCGCCGCGCCGTCGAGCGCGTAGTTCACCACCTCGCGGTGCTGGAACAGGTTGCCGTTCCACAGCTCGATCAGCTGCTCGCGGAAATGCGCGGCCATGTCGTCGCGGAACACCTCCTTCAGGCGCTGCAGCAGGCTGTGCTTGTCGGGGGCCGCGAACATGTCGAGCGTCGCGCGGTTCACGGTGATGACGCGGATCTCGCTCATGCATTGCCGGACGAATTCCGGGTGCACGTCGGTGAAGGTGCGCAGGTCGACGATGCCGCGCTGCCGCAGCCCTTCGAGCAGCTGGCGGATGCGGCTGAAATCCTCGACCCAGAGCGAGACCGGCGAATGTTCGAAGATGCCTTCGGCGTAGCGGCGGCTGGAGACCTCGCCGCGCCGCGCCATCTCGCGCCCGGTCTGGTCCTCGATGGTGATCAGCAGCCGGTCCCATGTCCGCTCGTGGCCCGGCAGGATGGTGCCGCGCAGCTGGATGTCCAGCCGGCGCCCGGTAAGGGTGTAGTTCACCGCGTCGCTGGCGAATTCGGTCTTGCCGTTCCAGAGCTGCGCCAGCTCCAGCACATGGGTGCGCAGCATCTCGTCGCGGAACACGAGGTGCAGGTTCTCGGTCAGGTGGCCGAGGTCGTTCGCCTCAAACAGGGAAAGTGTGCGGGGGTTGACCTTCAGGATGCGGATGCGGCGCGAGCATTCGGCCACCCGGGCCGGGTCCTCGCGGAAGAAGGCGATGAGATCTTCGACGCCCTGCGCGCGCCATTTGTCAAACAGTTGCCGGACGCCGCTGAAATCCTCGAGCCACATGGAAATCGGCGCCAGATCGAAAACACCGTCACTCAACTGGTTCGAAGCATCCATTGCAACCTCGGCGGCATATCGGTTTGACAACATGCGCTTGATATCGTCCGGCCGGGGAATGCGCGAGTCTCAAAGCGCTGGGGAACGGCGCTTTGCTGGCGATTGTTTTCATCTTGAGGAATTAATACCCTTTAGCGCGATTTAAATATTCAAACACAACCCAGAGTTTATTCGAAGAGGACGTTGGCGGCCTCTCGCCTCTTCCGCCGCCGGCGCACAACCATTCCGCCGCCAGCCGCGCGCCGGTTTGACAGGCGCGGCGCCGCCGACTATGCGGATCGGCAACCCAAGGCGAGGATGCGCCGCATGGCTGCGGAGCCCGGAAACCCCCAGACCCTCCCGACGCAACGGATCTCCGGCGCCGTCCGCGTGGCCGGGCATTTCGGCGAGTTGCTGCAGGGCCGGCTCGGTCCGGAGGGGCCGGTGGCGCTGGTCACCCTGCCCTGCCCGCCGCTGGCCGCCGAGGCCGCGCGGCGTCCCGGGCCGCTGGCGCTGCACCAGACGGCGCCGGTAATGCCGCCGGGGCAGTTCGGCGGCTTCCTACGGGTTTTGGGCGCCCCGGCCGAGGGCAGCTTCCGGCTGCGGCTGGAGATGCCTTTGGGCGGCGGCGCCGGGGCCTCGACCGCGGCGCGGGTGGCCTTGGCCCATGCGGCGGGGGTGACCGATCCGGCCATTGTCGCCCGGGCCTGCCTTGCCAGCGAGGGCGCCAGCGATCCCTTGATGTTCCCGGCGCCGGGGCGACTGCTTTGGGCCTCGCGCGAGGCGCGGGTGCTGGCGGAGCTGCCGCCCTTGCCGGAGATGGAGATCCTCGGCGGCTTCTTCGGCCCGCCGCGCCGCACGGACCCCTCGGACGGGAATTTCGCTGTCATTGATGATCTGGTCAGCGGCTGGCAGAGCGCGCCGGACCTTGCGGGTTTCGCCGCCCTTGCCAGCGCATCGGCCCGGCGCTGTCTGGAACGGCGCGGCCCGGAGGACGATCCGACCCCGGCGCTGGCGGCGGCGCTTGGTGCGGCGGGCTTCGCCATCGCGCATACCGGCTCGGCCCGGGCGCTGATCTTCGCCCCCGGCGCGGCGCCGCGGGGAGCGGAGGAGCGGCTGGCCGCGGCGGGCTTCCGGCAGATCCTGCGCTACCGACTCTAGCGGGCCAGCGCAAACAGCGCGTCAATGTCCAGATGCCGCTCCAGATGCGCGGCCAGCGCGTCGAGCACCCGCTCCACCTCGGTGCCGTAGCCCGAGCCGGAAGCCTCGGCCCCCAGCCCGGCGAGGAAGGCGGCGCGGAAGGCGTCGTCGGTGAACATGCCGTGCAGGTAGCTGCCGGTCACCTGGCCATCGGCGGAGATGGCGCCTTCGGGTCGCCCGTCGATACGGGCGAAGGGGCGGGCGCAATCCGCGCCCTCGGTGCGGCCGATATGGATCTCGTAGCCCTCGAGCCCCAGCCCCGTCGCCTCGTGCCGCGCCGCGGTCCGCGTCAGCCGCTTGTCCGGCGTCATCACCGTGGCGACATCGAGCAGGCCCAGACCCTCGGTCTCGCCCGCCGCGCCCTCGATCCCCTCGGGGTCGGCGACCGAGCGGCCGAGCATCTGATAGCCGCCGCAGATGCCCAGCACATGCCCGCCGCGCCGGTGATGCGCCTTGAGGTCGATGTCCCAGCCCTGCGCGCGGAGGAAGGCCAGATCGCCCCGCGTCGACTTGGTGCCGGGCAGGATCACCAGCCGCGCCTCCGCCGGGATCGGCTGGCCCGGGCGCACCATGACCACGGTCAGCCCCGGCTCCTGCTTCAAGGGGTCGAGATCGTCGAAATTCGCCACGCGCGAGAAGGCGAGCCAGGCGACCGTCACCGCACCGCCCCTGGCGGGCGAGGAGAGATCCAGCGCATCCTCGGCAGGCAGGCGCGACGCCTCGGGGAAGAAGGGCACGACGCCGAAGCCGCGCCAGCCGGTGCGCTCCTCGATGAAGCGGTAGCCGTCGTCGAAGAGCCGCGGATCGCCGCGGAACTTGTTGACGATGAATCCCGCGATCATCGCCCGGTCCTCCGGGTCGATCACCGAGGCGGTGCCGACGAGCTGCGCGATCACCCCGCCCCGGTCGATGTCGCCCGCCAGCACCACCGGCACATCGGCGGCGCGGGCAAAGCCCATGTTGGCGATATCCGAAGCGCGCAGGTTCACCTCGGCGGGCGAGCCCGCGCCCTCGACGATCACCAGATCATGCGCCGCCCTGAGCCGGCCGTAACTTTCCAGCACCGGCGCGATCAGCGTCTTCTTCGCCGCGAAATAGTCCCGCGCCTTCAGAGTGCCGATCCGCTTGCCCTGCACGATCACCTGCGCGCCGACATCGGTCTCGGGCTTCAGCAGGACCGGGTTCATGTCGGTCAGGGGCTCCAGCCCCGCCGCGCGCGCCTGCAGCGCCTGCGCCCGGCCGATTTCGCCACCATCGGCGGTGACGGCGGCGTTGTTCGACATGTTCTGCGGCTTGAAGGGCGCGACCGACAGGCCGCGCAGCCGGGCCGCGCGGCAGAGCCCGGCGACCAAGAGCGACTTCCCGACATCGGAGCCGGTGCCCTGGATCATCAGCGCGGTCATCGGGCGGGTCTTTCGGCGGGAAGGCGGGTCATCGGCAGCTCCGGTTCTGGCCCGCCTGTCTTGCGCTGTTCGGCGCGGCTTGCCAAGCCATCGGGGCCGCCCGGGGCCCCTTCGCCGCACGGCGCCTCTCCGGGCGCCGTTGCGGCAAGGCGCAAAAACGCGGCAACGAGACGACAGAATGATGAGGGATCGCGCATTTTCGCTCTTGCAATGCCGTGCAGTCCGAATGACCCTTCAGGCCACAGATTGTCGCAAGGGCACAGGCCGCGACCGGGAGAGGAGGCCCGGGATCGACCACCGCGATGATCCGCCGCCCGTAGCAGAGGGCGGGCGGGACATCGCAAAGCTGTCACATATCGCAGGTAGGTCCGGTCCAGACCAAAGAGGCACCTGCAACCATTCAGGGAGAAGACCATGATCAGAAAAGATTTCCTCGCCGCCAGCGCCATGGTGCTGGCGCTTCAGGCGACCGGAGCCGCCGCCCAGACCGAGATCAGCTGGTGGCACGCAATGACCGGCGCGAACAGCGAAGTGGTCGAGAAGATCGCCAGCGACTTCAACGCCAGCCAGTCCGACTACAAGGTCATGCCGGTGTTCAAAGGAACATATCCGGAAACGCTGAACGCGGGCATCGCCGCCTTCCGCGCCGGTCAGGCCCCCGACATCATCCAGGTCTTCGACGTGGGCACGGGCGTGATGATGGCCGCCGAAGGCGCGATCATGCCGGTGGCCGACGTGCTGTCGATGAGCGGCGCGACCTTCGACAAGTCGAAATACCTGCCGGGCATCGTGGCCTATTACTCCAAGCCCGACGGCACCATGCTGTCCTTCCCCTACAACTCCTCCTCGCCGATCCTCTATTACAACAAGGACATCTTCGAGAAGGCCGGGCTGGACGCGGACACCCCGCCGAAGACCTGGAACGAAGTCTGGGACATGTCGAAGAAGATCAAGGAAAGCGGCGCGGCGGAGTGCGGCTACACCTCGACCTGGCTGACCTGGATCCATCTGGAGAATTTCGCGGCCTGGAACGATGTCTCCTACGCCACGAACGAGAACGGCCTCGCCGACGTGAACGCCGAGCTGAAGATCAACGAGCCAATCTTCGTCAACCACTTCCAGGCCATCGCCGATCTGGCGAAAGAGGGCGTCTTCCGCTACGGCGGCCGCACCTCGGAGGCCAAGCAGATCTTCCTCGCCGGCGAATGCGGCATCTTCACCGAGAGCTCGGGCGGTCTGGGCGATATCGTGAAGTCGGGCATGAACTACGGCATCGGCCAGATGCCCTATGACACCGACGCGGGCGGCCCGCAGAACACCACCCCGGGCGGCGCGAGCCTCTGGGTGATGGGCGGCAAGTCGGACGAGACCTATGCCGGCGTGGCTTCCTTCTTCGGCTATCTCTCGCAGGTCGAGGTTCAGGAATACCTGCACCAGACCTCGGGCTACCTGCCGGTGACGCTGGAAGCCTATGAGGCGACCAAGGCTTCGGGCTTCTACGACGAGAACCCGGGCCGCGAGGTTCCGATCACCCAGATGATGGGCAAGGAGCCGACCGCCAACTCCAAGGGCGTGCGTCTGGTGAACCTGCCGCAGGTCCGCGACATCCAGAACGAGGAGTTCGAGAAGATGCTCGCCGGCGAGCAGACCGCTCAGCAAGCGCTCGACAACGCGGTGGAGCGCGGCAACGAGGCCATCAAGCAGGCCATCGGCGGCTGAAAAGGCAAGGGCCGCCCGTCTCAGGGCGGCCCATCCCCGGATGAACCGAGCCACATTCCCCCACCGCCTGCTGCCCTGGCTGCTGGTTGCCCCGCAACTCGCGATCTCCTTCGTGTTCTTCTACTGGCCCGCCGTGCAGGCGCTGCGCCAGTCGACGCTGCGCGAGGACGCGTTCGGCTTGAAGACCCAGTTCGTCGGTCTCGCCAACTTCCGCCGGGTGCTCTCCGATCCGGCCTATGTGAATTCCATCCAGGTCACTGCGGTCTTCTCGGTGCTGACCGCCTTCTTCTCCATGGCCATCGCGCTTCTGCTGGCGGTGCAGGCCGAGAAGGTCGTGCGCGGCAAGGGTTTCTACCGCACGCTGATGATCTGGCCCTATGCCGTGGCCCCCGCCATCGCCGGGATGCTCTGGCTCTTCATGTTCAACCCCTCCTTCGGCACGCTGGCCTGGCCGCTGCGCCAGCTGGGGATCACCTGGGACCCGCTCTTGAACGGCAGCCAGGCGATGACGCTGGTTGTCGCCGCGGCGAGCTGGAAGCAGATCAGCTACAATTTCCTGTTCTTCGTCGCCGGCCTGCAGGCCATCCCCCGCTCGCTCTTGGAGGCGGCGGCGATCGACGGCGCGGGCTCGGCCCGGCGGTTCTGGACCATCGTCTTCCCGCTGCTGGCGCCGACGACCTTCTTCCTTCTGGTGGTGAACACGGTCTACGCGCTGTTCGACACCTTCGGCATCATCCATGCCGTCACCGGCGGCGGCCCCGGCAAATCGACCGAGACGCTGGTCTACAAGGTCTACAACGACGGCTTCGTGAACCTGATCCTGGGCGAATCCGCGGCGCAATCGGTGATCCTGATGGTGATCGTCATCAGCCTGACCGCCTTCCAGTTCAAATATGTCGAGCGGAGGGTGCATTATGGCTGAGGGTGAGATGATCGGCGTGAAGACCCGCAGCCGGGTCATCGCGCATTTCCTGCTGGTCATCGGCGTGATCGTCGTGGCCTTCCCGATCTACTACGTGTTCATCGCCTCGACCCATTCGATCCAGACCATCCTGCGCCCGCCCCTGCCGCTGCTGCCCGGGCCGGAGCTGGTGGAGAATTACGGCGACGCCATGACCGGAGGCGTGGGCCGCATCGGCGGCGTGGGCGTCGGGCGGCTCCTGTGGAACACCACGGTCGTCGCCCTCGGCATCGCCTTTGGCAAGATCGTCATCTCGATGGCCTCGGCCTATGCCATCGTCTTCTTCCGGTTCCCGCTGCGCATGGTCTGCTTCTGGCTGATCTTCATCACCCTGATGCTGCCGGTGGAAGTCCGCATCCTGCCGACCTACAAGGTCATGGTCGACCTCAAGCTGATCGACACCTACGCAGGGCTCATCCTGCCGCTGGTCGCCTCGGCCACCGGGACGCTCCTGTTCCGGCAGTTCTTCATGACCATCCCGAACGAGCTGCTCGAGGCCGCCCGCGTCGATGGCGCGGGGCCGTGGCGCTTCTTCAAGGACATCCTGCTGCCGCTGTCCCTGACCAATATCGCCGCGCTCTTCGTGATCCTCTTCATCTACGGCTGGACGCAATATCTCTGGCCGCTGCTGGTCACGAACTCGAATTCGATGAACACCATCGTCATCGCGCTGAAGAAGATGATCTCCTTCGCCGATGCCGACACCCCCTGGAATCTCGTGATGGTCACCTCGATGCTGGCGATCCTGCCGCCGATCCTCGTGGTCGTGCTGATGCAGCGCTGGTTCGTGAAGGGCCTCGTGGAAACGGAGAAGTAATGGCGCGGATCACCCTGACGGACGTTCGGAAAAGCTATTCCGGCATGGAGGTCATCCATGGCGTGTCGATCGACATCGCGGATGAGGAATTCGTGGTCATCGTCGGCCCCTCGGGCTGCGGCAAGTCCACGCTGTTGCGCATGGTGGCGGGGCTGGAGGAGATCACCTCTGGCACCATCGCCATCGACGGCCGCGTGGTGAACGATCTGGAACCCAGGGCGCGCGACATCGCCATGGTGTTCCAGAACTACGCCCTCTACCCGCATATGACCGTGCGCGAGAACATGGCCTACGGGCTGAAGATCTCCGGCATGCCCAAGGCCGAGATCGCCGAGCGGGTGGCGCGCTCGGCCGAGATGCTGGAGCTGCAGCCCTATCTCGACCGCAAGCCCCGCGCGCTCTCGGGCGGGCAGCGGCAGCGGGTGGCGATGGGCCGGGCGCTGGTGCGCGACCCGGCGGCCTTCCTGCTGGACGAGCCGCTGTCGAACCTCGACGCCAAGCTCAGGGTGCAGATGCGGCTGCAGATCAAGGAGCTGCAGCGCCGGGTCGGCACCACCTCGCTCTATGTCACCCACGATCAGGTCGAGGCGATGACCCTGGCCGACCGGCTGATCGTGATGAACGCGGGCGTGGCCGAGCAGATCGACACGCCGATGCGGATCTACGAGCGCCCCGCCACCACCTTCGTCGCGGGCTTCATCGGCTCGCCGGCGATGAACATCCTCGCAGCCACGGTGACGCCGGACGGCGCGGGCCTGACCCTGCCCGGCGGTGCGGTGCTGGCCTGCCCGGCCCCGGCCGACCCCGGCCAGCCGATCCTGTTCGGCATCCGCCCCGAGCATATCCGCGCTGTAACGCAGCCCGGCGGCGTCGGGGCGATCGAGCTGACCGTGCTGGCGGTGGAGACGCTGGGGGCCGACGCCTATGCCCATTGCGCCTTCCCCGGCCATGTCACCTCGGCCGCCGAGGCGATGGTGGTGCGGCTGCCCGGCAATGCCGCGCTGAAGCCGGGCGAGCGGCTGCATGCCGTCTTCGACACCGGGGCCGCGCATTTCTTCGACCCGGCGACCGGGCGGCGGGTCGGGCCGCGCCGATGACACTCGCGTCAGTTGTGCCGCGCGGCTCTTGCGCGGCGCAACGGTCAGCCTAGAGTAGCGTGATTGACCCAAACAGGATCTCACGATGCGCCTTGTCCCAGCCCTTTGTCTCGCCGCCCTGCTGCCCTCCGCCGCGCTTGCGGCCCCCTGCGGCGACACCTCCGCCGGATACGAGGCCTGGAAGCCGCAGATGGCGCAGGAGGCCGCCGCGGTCGGCGTCGGGCAGCGCGGCATCGACGCGCTGATGGGCACCAGCTATTCCAAGGCGACGATCTCGGCCGACCGCAACCAGAAGAGCTTCAAATACTCGCTGTCGAAGTTCATGGAGGTGCGCGGCGCCAGCACCATCGTCTCGCAGGGGCGCTCGCGCAAGGCGCGCAATGCCGAGCTCTTCGCAGCGCTGGAACGCGCCTATGGCGTGCCGCCGGGCATCCTCCTGGCGGTGCATGGCATGGAGACCGGCTTTGGCGGCTTCATGGGCGACACCAATGTGGTCTCGGCCATCGCCACCCTGTCCTACGACTGCCGCCGTACCGAGTTCTTCACCGGCCACCTCCTCGCAGCACTGCAGCTGGTCGACCGCGGCACGATCACCACGCAGTCGGTCGGGGCCAAGCACGGCGAGGTCGGCCATACCCAGTTCCTGCCGGGCAACGTGCTGGCCTACGGCGTGGACGGCAACGGCGACGGCCGGATCGACCTCTACAACCTGACCGACTCGATGGCCTCGACGGCGAATTTCTTCGCCCAGAAGGGCTGGCGGCCGGGCTTGGGCTATCAGGAGGGCGAGCCGAACTTCGCCGTGATCCGCGAGTGGAACGCCGCAACCGTCTACCAGCAGGCCATCGCCATCATGGCGGCCCAGATCGACCGCTGAGCCCCCTGCCCCGCCCCGGACGCGCGCCGGAAAAATGTCCTCGGCGCGCCTCCTTTTCCCGCATTTTGCCCCTTGCACCCTGCCGCCGCCTGTCCTAAAAGCCGCCACGTCCAGCGTGGCCCGTTCGTCTATCGGTTAGGACACCAGGTTTTCAACCTGGTAAGAGGGGTTCGACTCCCCTACGGGCTGCCACTTTTCCTCCTCGGAACAAGATATGGCCTCCGGGCCCCCGAATGGGGGCGCCGAATGGCTCACCCCTTCCGCGTCACCAGGAGCTTGTCGATCCGCCGGCCGTCGAGGTCCACCACCTCGATGGTCCAGCCGCCGAAGGCCAGCGTCTCGCCCACCGCAGGCAGGTGGCCGGTCAGTTCCAGCACCAGACCCGCCACCGTCTCGTAGCCGCGGCTCTCGGGCAGGTCGGCGTTCAGCCGGGCGGCGAATTCATCGACCGGCATCCAGCCTGCCACCAGAAGCGAGCCGTCGGCGCGGGTGACGATCTTCGGTTCGTCCTCCACCTCGTCGCTGAACTCGCCGGTGATCGCCTCCAGCACGTCCATCGGGGTGACGATGCCCTCGAAATGGCCGTATTCGTCATAGACCAGCACCATATGCGAGGGCGAGTTGCGCAGCCGCTGGATCACCTCCAGCGCGCCGAGCCCATCGCGCACGACCGGCGTTTCCTGGATCGCGGCGCGCAGGTCGTAGCCGGCGCGCAGGAAGCCGGGGGCGAGGATGTCGCGCAGGGTGATGACGCCGATGATATTGTCGTCTTCGCCATCCCGCACCGGCAGGCGCGAGCGGCGCGAATGCTGGAAGCGGCTGCGGATCTCGCGCCGGGTGTTGGCCAGATCGACGATCTCGACCTCGTGGCGCGGCGTCATCAGCCCGCGCGCGGTGCGGTCGGCGATGCGCATCACCCCGGCGATCATCTGGCTCTCGGCGGGCTGCATCGCCCCGGAGGTCTCGGCCTCGGCGATGATGTAGCGCACCTCCTCGTCGCTGACATTGGCCTCGGCGCCGCCCGACTGCGACAGCAGTTTCAGCACCAGCCGGCCGGAAGCGTCGAGCAGCCAGACCAGCGGCGCCGCCCCGCGCGAGATCGCCAGCATCAGCGGGGCCACCTTGGCCGCGACCTTCTCCGGCGCCTTCAGCGCAATCTGCTTCGGTACCAGCTCGCCGACGATCAGCGACAGATAGGTGATCAGCACCACCACGCTGCCGACGCCCAGGGTGTTGGCCATCACCGGCGAGAGCCCCGCCTCGCGCAGCGTACCGGCGAGGCGCGCGCCCAGCGTCGCGCCGGAGAAGGCGCCGGAGAGCACGCCGACCAGGGTGATGCCGATCTGGACGCTGGAGAGGAACTTGCCCGGCTCTTCCGCCAGCCGCATCGCGGTGGCGGCGCCCTTGCTGCCGCGGTCGGCCAGCATCTTCAGCCGCGGCGTGCGGGCCGAGACGATGGCGAGCTCCGACATGGCGAGCACCCCGTTGGTCACTGTCAGCAGCAGCACGAGGGCGATTTCGAGGATCATGGCTCCGGTCCGGTTGAGGTCGATGAAGGAGCGCCGACAATCACCGATCCTCCCGGCGACATCAATGGTCGCGAGGTGGCGCAGTTCCGCCTGCGGCAGCCGCAGCTTGGCTTGTCTTTGTCACGGCAGGGTGTCAGCTTTCGGGGATGCGACCCGCATCGCCCCCGCCCGCCCGCCTGATCCCCGCGCTGCTGCTGCGGATCGCGCTGGCCTGCGCTCTGGCGCTGGGGGTGGGATCGCGCATCGGCCCGACCGCGGCGGGGGCGCTGGAAAGCCGGCTGCCCGCGGCGCTGGCGACGGAGCAGCGGGTGGCGAAGGCCGTCGAGCGGGGGGCGGAGGTGGCGGATGACCCGCCGGTCGCGGTGCTGCCGGCGGAGGCTTTGGCGCCGCTTGCATCGCCGCGCGCCTCGGGCCTGACGCCTGTGCCGCACGGCAGAGTGCGGGCGCGGAGAGTGGGCGCCGCGCAGGCCCGCGCGCCCCCGGCGCGGGGCTGATCCGGCAGAGGCCGGAGGCAGCGCCGCCGCGCGGGGTTTCCGCATGGGGGCGCGCCGCATGAACCCCTCCCCGTTTCCGCATCCCGCCGGGCCGAGGCTGCCCGGTCGAGGATCATCCCGAAAGGATCACACCATGCTCGGCAGAGTTGGTCTCCCCGAAATGCTCATCATCGCCACCGTCCTGCTCGTGCTCTTCGGGCGCGGCAAGGTCAGCACCATGATGGGCGAGGTCGGCAAGGGCATCGCCGCCTTCCGGAAAGGCGTGAAGGACGGCGCCGCCGAAGAGGCCCCCGACCCGCTGCCCGCCCCGCAGCTGATCGAGAAGGCCTGAGAGCCCCCGCAGCGCCGGGGCGCATCCCGCCCCGGCGAACCCGCGACTGGCAGAGCCGGACAGCCGCGACCTGCCCACCGTCCCGCCCGACCTCAGTTGACAGGCGTCAACAGCGGCTTCCCGGCGAAATGCGCCGCGAGGTTGTCCACCACCAGCTGCGCCATCGCATCGCGCGTCTCTTCCGTCCCGCTGGCGTGGTGCGGATAGAGCGTGACATTCGGCAGCGCGGTCAGCGCCGGGTCCGGGGTCGGCTCGTTCAGGAACACGTCGAGCCCCGCCGAGCCGAGCCCGCCATCGCCCAGCGCCGCGATCAGCGCGGGCTCGTCCACCACCGTGCCGCGGGCGATGTTGACCAGCGTGCCTTCCGGCCCCAGCGCCCGGATCACCGCCTCGTCCACCAGATTGCGCGTGTCGGGCCCGCCCGCCACCGCCACCATCAGCACATCGGCCCAGCGCGCCAGATCGACCGGGGCGGCGATATAGGCCTGCGGCAGGTCCTTCTTCGACCGACCGCTATAGGCGACCTCCATCCCCAGCCCCTCGCAGCGCCGGGCGATGGCCTGCCCGATCCGCCCCATGCCGACGATGCCGAGCTTCTTGCCCCGGATCGAGGTTTGCAGCGGATACATCCCCTGCCGCCCCCAGTCGCCGGACCGCACATAGGCATCCGCGCGCCGCAGGTCGCGCCGCGCCGCCAGCATCAGCATCAGCGCGGTATCGGCCACGTCGTCGAACAGCGCGTCCGACGTGGTGGTCATCCGCACCCCCCGCTCGGTCAGCGCATCAAGGTCGATGCTCTCGAACCCCGCCGAGACGCAGGCGACGAGCTGCAGCGCCGGCAGAGCCTCGATCATCGCGCGGTCGAGCGGCGCATGGCCGTTGGTCACCGCCGCCACGCAGGACGGCCCGACCTCGGCCAGAAAGGCGGCCTTCTCCGCCGCCTGATCGTAGCGGTGCAGCCGGTAACTGGCTTCGAGCAGCGCCATCTGCTTGGGGCGGATCGGGGCGATCACCAGAACATCGGGTTTCATGCGGGGGGTCTTTCCAGTTGGGAGGCGTGGATCGGCGCTCCCCGGCCCGTCGGGGCCGCGGAGGCGGTGGCGGGGCGGCGGCTCAGCGCCCGGCGGCCTGCGAGGCGGCGCGGATCTGGCTCAGCGAGCGGGCCGGGGTCAGCGCCTCGGGATCGGTCACGCAATGCAGGATCGCGGGCTTGCCGCTGTCCTGCGCGCGGCGGAAGGCGGGCATGAACTCGGCCGTGGTCTCCACCCGCTCGCCATGACCGCCGAAAGCCCGGGCATAGGCGGCGAAATCGGGGTTCTTCAGCTCGGTGCCGATCACCCGGCCCGGGTATTCCCGCTCCTGATGCATGCGGATCGTGCCATACATGCCGTTGTCGACCACGACGACGATCACCGGCAGATCGTATTGCACCGCCGTTGCGAACTCCTGCCCGGTCATCAGGAAACAGCCGTCGCCCGCGAAGGCCACCACCGTCTTCTGCGGCATCACCCGCTTCGCCGCCACCGCCGCGGGCACACCGTAGCCCATCGAGCCGGAGGTCGGCGCGAGCTGGGCGCCGAACTGGCGGTAACGGTAGTAGCGGTGCAGCCAGATCGCGTAATTGCCCGCGCCATTGGTCACCACCGCATCGCGCGGCAGCTCGTTGCGCAGCGCCACCATCACCTCGCCGAGGTTGAAGCTGCCCGGCACCTCGGTCGGCGTGTCGCTCCAGCTGTGATAGATCGCATGACCCTCGGCCAGAAGCCCCTTGCGGTCGCGGCTGCCCTTCAGCGCGCCCACCCCGGCAAGGAAGGCGCGCGGGGTCATGTTGAAGGCCAGATCCGGGCGATAGACCCGGCCGATCTCCTCGGCCCCCGGATGGACGTGGATGAACTTTTGCGACGGGCTGGGAATGTCCAGCAGGCTGTAGGACTGGCTCGGCATCTCCGACAGCCGCCCGCCCAGAAGCAGCACCAGATCGCTCGCCTTGGCATAGTCCACCAGCTTCGGATTGGCGCCGACGCTCAGATCGCCGGCGAAATTCGGATGGTCGCAGGGAAACAGCCCCTGCCGCCGGAACGACACCGTGACCGGGCAGGAGAATGCCTCGGCAAAGCCCGCGAGTTGCGTCACCGCCTCGGCATCCCAGCCGCTGCCGCCCGCCACGATCAGCGGACGCTCGGCGGCATCCAGAAGCGCGGCGAGCTCGGCCAGCGCCCCGGCGCTCGGCGCCGCATCGGCGGGCCGCATCGGCGGCACGGCCTCCGCCCCCGTCATCGCCACCAGCATGTCCTCCGGCAGCGCGATCACCACCGGCCCCGGACGGCCCGAGGTCGCCACATGGAAGGCCCGCGCCACCAGCTCCGGCACCCGGTCGGCGTCGTCGATCTCGGTCACCCATTTCGCCATCGAGCCGAAGACCGCGCGGTAATCCACCTCCTGAAACGCCTCGCGCTCGCGCATCCCGGTCTCGATCTGGCCGACGAACAGGATCATCGGCGTCGAATCCTGCATCGCCACATGCACCCCGGCGGCGGCATTGGTCGCCCCCGGGCCGCGGGTGACGAAACAGACGCCGGGCTTGCCCGTCAGCTTGCCATGCGCCTCGGCCATCATCGCCGCCCCGCCCTCTTGCCGGCAGATCGTCACCTTGACCTCCGCGTCATGCAGCGCGTCGAGCACGGCGAGATAGCTTTCGCCGGGCACGCAGAACACATCCGTCACGCCTTCGGTGACCAGCTGGCGCACGATGGCTTCTCCACCGGTGAGCGGGGAAAGGGAGGTTGACTGGTCCATGGCGGCGCCTCTGTGCAAGGGATGGGAACAGGCCGGGGGCCCGCCCCCCTGCCTATCCGGTTTCGCACCGCAGATTAAGCCTTTTGTGCCGCTGCCCGCCGCCGCACGGCGCCGCTTTGCGGTTGCCCGGGCCGCCGATTCCGGCCACCTTCGGCGCGACGGGGACCGATTGCCCCGCCCTCCCGCTCTGCCGGGGCGCTTTTTCACCAACCGAGGTTCTCATGCGTTTCATTCCCACCACCCTGCAAGATGCCTTCCTCATCGAGGAAGAGCCCCGCACCGACGAGCGCGGCTATTTCGCCCGCAGCTTCTGCGAGACCGAGATGGCCGATGCCGGGCTGAAGACCCGCTTCGTCCAGCACAACAACTCCTTCAACCACCTGAAGGGCACGCTGCGCGGCATGCATTACCAGCACGCCCCCCATGCCGAGGTGAAGGTGGTGACCTGCATCCGGGGCAGCATCCATGACGTGATCATCGACCTGCGCAAGGACTCCTCCACCTACATGAAGTGGGAGGGCTTCACCCTGGCCGCGGGCGACCACCGCCAGCTCTACATCCCCGAGGGCTTCGCCCATGGCTACCTGACGCTGGAGGATGGCGCGGCGGTCTCCTACCTCGTCTCGACCGCCTATGCCCCGGGCACCGAAGGCGGCGTGCGCTGGAACGACCCGGCCTTCGGCATCGACTGGCCGGTGGAGGTCACGGTGATCTCGGAGAAGGACGCGGCCTGGCCAGATTATGCTGCCGGCTGAGGCGGGCCCACCAAAGCAAGAGGCTGGTCCCGTGGGGCCGGCCATTTGCAACTGAGGGTGCAGGTGACCATTACGCACGCTTCTGACCGGCAACGACCGCCCATGGGACGTAGCTGCCCTTCGTGGAGACTGAGGAGCGAGCGATCCACGAAGTATCTAGTCAATCCTCATAAAAGAATGGATTCTTAAAGAAATCTATCCAAAATTCATCATAATCTTCCTTGGTAAGATCGGCAATCTCTTCAAGCCCCGAATAGATATCCGATGTGGTCCACGCTCGAATAAAATCCACCGCTATCTGTGCAGCCCGATCTCCGAAAGTATAAAGCTCGTTGTAGCTGTAATCTGGCTCTTTATCCGTCCACCCATTATCGATGGCGATCTTTGGAAACTTCAGAGAATGAAAGAAGGTGTTCCTGAAGTGCTCGATTTTTTGCCAAGCATCATCATCTGATAAATGGTAGTCGATACGATCGCAGATATCTGACAGCCGCTTGTAAGAGTCGTAGGCCAACTGCCTCACCTCTGCGGGAGTTGCGCCGGCGTGCCGTATCTTGGTGTTTTCCAGCAAAATATCTGGATGTACCTCCGTCGCCCTGCGATACATATCGCGCAGACGCATGAGGGTCATGTCTCCGGAGTGCTTGAGACGATCCCGCTGCGCTGCCGATGCTTTCGGATTACTGCTAGACAAAGAACTAGACCTTCGTCGGTCGTCGTTTGCCCGCTCAGACAAAGCCCAGACAACACCAACAAGCCTCGAAATTCTTAGATTTTTCGTTTCGTTGAAAAACTGAACAACCGGATGCTTTAGAGAGGCTTCTCGTGGGCACTTTTCTTTCAAGCCTTCCAGCGAATTCATAGCGCCACGTAAGACGCCATATTCTTGTGCCATGCCAGCACATTTTTCGGAAATGAAATCGAGCTCTTCTAAGAAACGCTGCTTGTCCATTCGAACAGATCTTCTCCATTGGGTTCGCGAGATACCTTTATCCGGTGCGATCTGAAATTGCATAGCTATTGCACGCTCAACCGGCGTTCCCGCGGCTGCAATCCACTGCCCAAACCAAAAAGCCGGCCCACGGGACCGGCCTCTCGTCTGCACAGGAACCGCCCCTCACACCAGCCCGAACACCTGCTCCATCTCGGCATAGAGCGCGTCGATGCGGCGGCCTTCCGGGATGCGCACATCGGCGAAGGTCAGCACCTCGTCCTTGGCCACGTCGCGCGTCAGCACGCAGCCCTCGGCCAGACCCATCGGCAGCAGCCGCTCCTTGGCGATCACCTCGGAATTGTCCGCCTGTCCGTAGGCCATGAAGCCGCCGATCCCATCGAGCGTCTCGCCCGCCGTCAGGTCGCGCTTGGCCACCGCCACCACGCCGACCAGCGGCCCGTCGATCGGCGCCAGCGCCGCGTCGTCGAACAGCACCGCGCGGGCGACGGTCATCGGCACCTCGAAATGGCACAGGTGATAGGGCGTGTAGAACAGGTAATACGGCCCCTCCCCCAGCTTGTAGAGGTTGAGGTAATGCTTCTGCACCGGATCGTCATGGGTGCCGATCACGAAGACCCCCGGCCCGGGCCGCGCGCCGACGATGTAATCGACAATCCCCGGCCCCTCGGGGTCGAGATGCGGCGCGAACATCGCCACATAGTCCTCGAGCGGGCGCAGCGGCAGCGTCGGGTTCTTGTTGGTCGGGTCGATCCCGATCATCCCGCGCTTGGCCACCCGCATGCCGGTGCCGTTGGCGACGATTGCCTGCTCGTAGGAGATCTTGGTGCCATCGGCGAAGGAGGTCACCATCTCGGCCTTCTGGCCCCATTTTTCGGCAAAGCCGCGCTGGGTCTCGGGTGTGCGGTATTCGTCCTGCAGCGCCTTGATGTTGCCGCAGAGCACCGGCTTGACCCCGATGCCCTTGACGAAGCGCCAGAGGTTCATCTGCACCCCGGGCTGGTCGCCGTCGCAATTGGTGTAGATCACCCCCGCCGCATCGGCCTTCTTCTTCAGAAGCGGGCCCACGGTGCCGTCAAGTTCGGCATTCATCAGGATCACATGCCGCTTGGTGGCAATCGCCATTTCCACCGCCGACAGCGCGTAATCCATCGAGCCAGTCACCTCCACCAGCGCGTCATAGCCCCGCGCCTCGGCCAGCACCGCCGGGTCTTCGGTCACCACCGGCACGCCCTCGGCCATCGCGGCCTCGACCTCGGCCACGGTGGCGGCGGTGCGCACCGTCTCGCCCTCGCGGCTCTTCTCGAAGGCGGCGACGCCCTGTTCGGCCCGCCGCGCGGCGATGCCGACCAGCACCATGCCCGGCACCGATTTGGCGATCTGCAGCGCGATGCCGATCCCCATGAAGCCCGCGCCCACCATCGCCACCCGGATCGGACGGCCTGCCGCCTCGCGCTTGGCCAGCGCCGTGTCGACGATGATCATGCCATCGCCTCGACCTGCGGGTTGGTCCAGAACAGCTTCTCGTCCAGGAGCCCGGTCTTGCGCAGCCGGTTCAGCATCTTCAGCCGGGTGAAGCTGTCGGAGGTGAATTCCTCCGCCGTCATGTCGATCCGCTCGAAGACCTGCCGCATCTGCTGCGCGCCCTTCTCGGCGGTCCACTGGCATTTGAAAGCGGGGAGAACCTTGCCGATCTTGTCGAAATTCACCCGGTAGGAGCGGTTGTCGGCCGAGGGCTGGCCCACTTCCAGCTCGCAGCCCGGGAAGCTGCGCGCGACGATCTGGGCGATCTCCAGCACGCGGTAGTTCTGGTCGTTGGAGCCGACGTTGTAGCGCTGGCCGCGGATCGCGTCGGCAGGGGCGGTCAGCGACAGATGCACCGCCTGACACATGTCCAGCGCATGCACCAGCGGACGCCAGGGCGAGCCGTCGGACAGGAGGGTGATCTTGCCCGTGGTCCAGGCCAGACCGCAGAGATCGTTCAGCACGATGTCGAACCGCTGGCGCGGGCTCGCGCCATAGGCGGTGGCGTTGCGCAGGAAACAGGGCTCGAAATCGTCGCCCGCCATCTTGGTCAGGTCTTCCTCGACCTTCACCTTGCATTCGGCATAGGCGGTCTGCGGGTTCACCGGGCTCGCCTCGTCGAGGATCTGGTCGGGCTGGCCCACGCCATAGACCGAACAGGACGACATGTAGACGAAGCGCTTGATGCCCGCCTTGCGCGCCATGTTGGCCAGATGCACCGAGCCGCCGTGGTTGATCTCATGCGTCAGCCCCGGGCTCTGCTGGCCGAGCGGGTCGTTCGACAGTTCCGCCAGATGGGCGATGGCGTCGAAGCCCTGCAGATCCTCCGCCGTGACCGAACGGATGTCCTTGGTCAGCACCGCCGGACGCGGCGCCGAGGTCGGGTAGAGCCAGCCCTTGCGGTAGAAGCCGGTGTCGAGCCCGACGGCCTCCATGCCCTGCTGCAGCAGGTAGGGCCCGAGCAGGGCGCCGACATAGCCGTCGGCGCCGGTGAAAAGAACTTTCAACGTCATCAATTTCTCCAAAGAATACGCCCCCGCGAGAGGGTCGGCCGTCAGGAAAGCAGTAAACTAGATCGTCGACGCCGGTAATGGCCGCCCCCCGGCAGCCGGGTGCGGCGATATTCAGAAAGCGGGCCGCCCAAGTCAAGGCCGGACGCCGGGAAACCGCCGTTGCGCGGGGGTCCGGCAGAACCAATCGCCGGCCTCGCGCGTTGGAGAGGCAGATCCCGGAAAGGAAACCCCATGACCGCAAAGACCCTGTTCATCACCGGCGCTTCCAGCGGCATCGGCGAGGCCACCGCCCGCGCCGCCGTCGCCCAAGGCTGGAACGTCGGCCTCTTCGCCCGCCGCGCCGACAAGCTGCAGGCGCTGGCCGCCGAGTTGGGCGAAACCGCCCTGCCCCTTCCCGGCGACGTGAGCCGCACCGAAGACCTGACCAAGGCCCTCGCCACCCTCGCCGACCGCTTCGGCGCGGTGGACGCCGCCTATGCCAATGCCGGCATGGGACTGGACCACCCCGGCGTCGAGAAGGGCGCGCCGGAGGAATGGCGGCGGATGATCGACGTGAACGTGATGGGCGTGCTCTACACCGCCCATGCCGCCCTGCCGCATCTGCGCAGTTCGAAGGGCCACATGCTGCTCACCGGCTCCGCCGCGGGACGGCGCGAGATCAAGGGCTCGGTCTATGGCGCGAGCAAGTGGTTCGTGCATGGCTTCGCCGAGAACCTTGCCGCCGAGATGCACGAATGGGGCGGGCGCTGCACCGTCATCGCCCCGGGCATGGTGAACACCGCCTTCTTCGACCAGCCGAAGCCCGACAAGATCCAGCCTGACGACGTGGCCCGCGCCGCGCTCTTCGCCCTCTCGGCCGGCCCCACCGCCAGCCTGCGCGAGATCTTCCTGATGCCGCAGGGCTGAGCGGAATGAAAAACGGCGCCGCTCAGGCGGCGCTGGTCGGCATCGCCAGGATCTGCTCCGCCGCGGCGGGCGACCCGGCGAGGTCGGCCAGCGTCAGCGATTCGATCAGCAGCAGGTAGGACCAGAACACTTCGGCGAAAAGCTTGCGGATCCGGCAGGCGGTCTCGTCGGTGCAATCCTCGCAGCGCTGGTAGGCCCGGCGCGAGAGACAGGGCAAGGGCGCGATCGGCCCGTCGATCATCCGGAGCAGCTCGCTGAGCGGGATCGACGACGGCTCCTTGATCAGCACGTAACCGCCGTTGCGGCCGCGGATGCTGGCGATGTAGCCGGCGTTGCGGATCTCCAGCAGGATATGCTCCAGAAAGCGCTTCGGCGTCTCGGACCGCTGGGCGATATCCTCGATCCTGAGCGCCCGGCCTTGGCCAGCCTTCTCGTCGGCAAGCGCCATCAGCGCCTTCAGGGCATATTTCATCTTCTGGGTGATCATGCCGAATCCTAGGATGACCCGCCGTCAGGCGCAACCGCGGCCGGGGCGCTGCGACACACAAGACATTTCACTCTGTGACGGAATCCGCCGGGTTCAGCGCAGCCCGGTCGCGTCCAGAAGCCCCATCCGCTTGGCCTCGTAATAGTAGCCCTTGGCATACCACATCTCGGCCCGGTCATGGTCGCCGCGGGCCACCAGATAGGCGCCGCGCAGGTATTTCCCGGCGTATTTCAGGTTGGTCTCGGCATCCAGCAGCTCCGCGGGCTCGCCGCGGAAGCCCATGGTCCGCGCCGTCTGCGGATGGATCTGCAACAGCCCGTAATAGGGCCCGTTGCGCGCGCCGGGGTTGTAGCCGCTTTCGCGCCGCACCATGCGGTGCACCAGCTCCTCCGGCATCTGGTAATGCCGCGCATAATCCGTGATCAGCCGCATCACCTCGGGCGAGCCGGCCTGCTGCGGACCGCGCTGCGGCTTTTCGGCGGCGCCGCAGGCCGCCAGCAGCAGCAGCCCGGCCAGCGCCATCCGGCGTGAGATCATCGACATCGCGTCCCCCTCAGCCCGCGGCGGCCAGAACGGCCTGCAACCCGTCCCAGACCTCAGGCTGCGCGGCGATCACCATGCCACCCGATCCGTCGCCGGGGAAGGGGGCGACGCGCCCGCCCGCCTCGCGGATCATCAGCAGCGCCGCCAGACAGTCCCAGGCGTTCATATGCGGCTCGTAATAGCCGCCGAGCCGCCCCGCCGCGACCGAGGCCAGCATGATCGCGCCTGACCCATTGCGGTAGAACAGCCCGCCCGCCGTCATCAGCTCGCGGATCACCGCGGCGCAATGGTCGGGCGGGGTGCGGTGGCTCGCGCCGATGGCGATCACCGAATTGGCCACCACCATCTCGGGCCGCGGCTTCAGCCGCACCCCGTTGAGGAAGGCCCCCTGCCCGGCCCGCGCGGTGAAGCGCTCCTGCATCAGCGGCTGCTCGATCACCCCGGCGACGGTCTCGCCGTCCTCGACCAGCGCCAGCACCACGCACCAATGCGGCAGGCCGTTCAGGAAAGGCGTCGTGCCGTCGATCGGGTCGATCACCCAGGTGAAGCCCGAGGTTCCGCCTTGCGTCCCGCCCTCCTCGCCGAGAAAGCCGTCTTCGGGATAGACCGCCGAGATCCGCGCCCGGATCAGCTCCTCGACCTCCCGGTCGGCGCGGCTGACGATGTCCTGCGGGCTTGCCTTGTCCTCGATCACCAGCGTGTCGCGGTTCCGGAAGAAGTCGAGCGCCAGCGCCGCGGCCTCGCCGACCACGGCTTCGGCCAGCGCAAGCCGCTCGGTTATGGCATCGGGCATCGTCTACTCCTTGAAAGGATGCGCCTGCGACCAGCGCCAGGCGTCGGTGATCATCGTGGGCAGGGTCGAGCGTGTCGGCTGCCATCCCAGTTCGCGCACCGCCCGGGCCGAACCGGAGACCAGCGCGACCGCATCGCCCGCCCGCCGGTCGCCCATGACGACGGGCACCTCGCGGTTGGTGACGACGCGCGACTGCTCGATCACCTCGCGCACCGAGAAGCCCTTGCCGGTGCCGAGGCAATAGACCCCGTTGCCCTTGCCGGCCAGAAGATGCTTCAGCCCCAGCACATGCGCCTCGGCCAGATCCATCACATGCACATAGTCGCGGATGCAGGTGCCGTCCGGCGTGTCGTAATCGGTGCCGAATACCGTCAGCGCCGGGCGCTTGCCCTCGATCGCTTCCAGCATCAGCGGAATGAGATGCGTCTCGGGCTCGTGCTGCTCGCCGATCTCGCCGTCCGGGTCGGCGCCCGCCACGTTGAAATAGCGGAAGATCACGTGGTTCAGGTCATAGGCCGCGCCGAAATTGGCCAGCATTTCCTCGATGGCGCGTTTCGAGGCGCCATAGGCATTGATCGGGCGCTGCGGCGTGTCCTCGTCGAGGATCACGCCGTCCTGATCGCCATAGGTGGCGCAGGTCGAGGAGAAGACGAAGTTGCGGCAACCCGCCGCCACCGTCGCCTCGATCAGGTTCAACGACCCGTTGACGTTCACCCGCCAATAGGTGCCCGGGTCCTTCATCGACACGCCGACCAGCGACAGCGCCGCGAAATGCATCACCGCCACGGGCTTGTATTGCGCGAAGGCCGCGTCGATGCTGGCGCGATCCATCAGGTCGCCCTGCGCCAGCGGGCCGTAACGCACCGCCTCCGACCAGCCGGTCGAGAGATTGTCGAAGGCCACGGGCACGAAACCCGCCGCCTTCAGCACCTTGCAGGCATGAGAGCCGATATAGCCCGCCCCGCCCGTCACCAGCACATGATCCGCCATCGAGCGCTCCCGTTCCGTCAGGGCCTCAGCGCCCGACGCCGACATAGCCGTCGAAGCCGGCCTCTGTCGCCTCTTTTTCCGAGTAGATGTTGCGCAGGTCGGCCATCTTCGGCGAGATCATGCCGCCGGCGATCCGCTCCAGATCCAGCGCGCGGAACTCGTTCCACTCGGTCAGGATCACCATGACCGAGGCGCCCTCGGTCGCGGCATAGGCATCGTCCATCCAGGTGACGCCCGGCAGCAGCGCCTTGCCCTCGCGCAGCCCCTCCGGGTCCACCACCCGCACCTTTGCGCCCATGCCGACCAGCGCCGGCACGATGGTCAGCGAGGGTGCGTCGCGCATGTCGTCGGTGTTCGGCTTGAAGGTCACGCCCAGCACCGCCACGGTCTTGTCATTGACCGAGCCGTCGCAGAGGTCGGTGATCTTGTCGATCATCCGCCGCTTGATCTCGTCGTTCACCTTGATGACGGTCTCGGTGATCTGCATCGGCACCGCATGCTCCTGCCCCATCCGGGCCAGCGCCTTGGTGTCCTTGGGGAAGCACGACCCGCCATAGCCCGGCCCGGCATGCAGGAACTTGTTGCCGATCCGCCCGTCGAGCCCGATGCCCTTCGACACCGCCTTGATGTCGGCCCCGACCCGCTCGGACAGCGCCGCAATCTCGTTGATGAAGGTGATCTTGGTGGCGAGGAAGGCGTTCGCCGCGTATTTGATCATCTCGGCGCTCTCGAGCCCGGTATAGACCACCGGGAAGTCGCGCAGGAACAGCGGGCGGTAGATGTCGGCCATCACCTTCTTGGCGCGCTCGGATTCCACGCCCACCACCACGCGGTCGGGCCGCATGAAGTCGTCGATGGCGGCGCCCTCGCGCAGGAATTCGGGGTTGGAGGCCACGTCGAATTCCGCCGCCGGATTGGCCTCGGCCACCACGGCCTGCACCTTGCGGTTGGTGCCGATCGGCACGGTGGATTTCGTAACCACCACGGCATAGCCGGTCAGCGCCCGGCCGATCTCCGCCGCCGCCGCCATCACATAGGTCAGGTCGGCATGGCCGTCGCCGCGCCGCGTCGGCGTGCCCACCGCGATGAACACCGCATCCGCCCCGTCGACCGCCGCCGCCAGATCCAGCGTGAAGCTCAGCCGCCCGGCGGCGACGTTCTTCACCATCAGCGCTTCCAGCCCCGGCTCGAAGATCGGCACCTGCCCGTTGGTCAGCTTCTCGATCTTCGCCGGATCCTTGTCGACGCAGATGACCTCGTGACCGAAATCGGAGAAACACACGCCCGACACAAGGCCGACATAGCCCGTGCCAATCATCGCAATCTTCATGCTGTCGCCATCCCCATGGTGTTTCCGACTGTCTATGCTGCACTGCGGCTTGCTGTCAAACCAGCCCTGCGGTTTAATCTATGGCGGCGGGCACAACCTGCGGTTTCAGCCGCGACTCCCGCCAGGTGATGTAGCTGATCGCCCCGATGATCACCGCGCCGCCCAGCAGAACGAACACATCCACCCCCTCGCCGAAGACCAGCGCGCCCAGCAGCGTGGCCCAGATCAGTTGCAGGAAGGTGACAGGCTGCGTCACCGCCAGCGGCGCTGCCCGGAAGGCCCGCGTCATGCAGTAATGCCCCGAGGTGGCGCAGGCCGCGACCAGCGCCAGCCAGCCGATCTGGGCCAGCGTCACCGGCTCCCAGACCCAGAGCGCGAAGGGCAGAAGCCCCAGCGTCACGCAGAGCGACATCATCGCCACGATGGTCCCGGCCCCGGCGATGCCGCTCAGCCGCTTCACCATGAGATAGCTGCCGGCGAAGAAGGTCGCCGCCGCCAGCTGCGACAGATGCCCGGCCCCGAGGTCGCGCAGCCCCGGGCGCAGCACGATCGCCGTGCCGATAAGCGCCACCGCGATGGCCAGCATCCGCCGCCAGGCCAGCCGCTCGCCGAAGAACAGCGCCGCGCCCAGCGTCACCAGCACCGGGTTCAGATAGCCGATGGCCGTCACCTCGGCGACCGGGATCCGCGCCATGGCGTAGAACCAGAAGATCACCGCCACGGTATGGAAGGCCCCGCGCCAGGCGAAGAGCCGCAGCGCCCCCATGGGCAGGCCGTCGCGCAGCAGCGACCGCAGCGCCGGCAGCACGAAGATCAGCCCGAGGGCGAAGCGCAGGAAGGCCGATTGCGCGGCGGGCAGGTCGGTGCCGAGATGGCGCACCACCCCGGTGACGCCGACGAAGCTCAGCCCCGAGGCGAGCATCCAGCCCACGCCCTCCAGCGTCCGGCTCCGGGAGGGGGCGGCAGTCTGCATCATGCCGGCATCTGAAGCCGATCGCGGCGCCGGGTTCAAGCCTCTTCTGGCCTCAGCCGCCGAGGATCAGCCCCGCCGCCAACGCCCACATGGTGCAGCCGACCAGCACCTCCAGCACCACCCAGGCCCGCGGGCGGGCAAAGACCGGGGCCAGCAGCCGTGCGCCGAAGCCCAGCGCCGAGAAGAACGCCAGCGAGGCGCAGACCGCGCCGATCCCGAAGGCCAGCCGGTGCGGGTCGTATTGCGCCGAGATCGAGCCCAGAAGCACCACCGTGTCGAGATAGACATGCGGGTTGGCCCAGGTCAGCACCAGCAGTGCGCCGATCACCCGGCCCAGCGGCGCCGCGCCGCCCGCCGCCGGCGCCAGCGCCTCGCCGCCACGCAAAGCCGCCCGGAAGCGCAGCGCGCCATAGACGAAGAGGAAAGCCGCCCCGCCCCAGAGCATCGCCCGGCCGAGCCAGGGCGCGAGTTCGGACAAAACCCCGAAGCCCGCCACCCCCGCCGCGATCAGCAGCGCATCCGACAGGGCGCAGGTCAGCA
>NZ_PZKG01000041.1 GCF_003034985.1 Cereibacter changlensis JA139 | reverse complement strand
GGAACGGCAGAAGCGCGAGGAGATCATCGCGCATTGCCTGGAGATGAACCGCTCGGGGCTCAATCAGGGCACCTCGGGCAACCTGTCGCTGCGCCATGGCGAGGGGCTGCTGATCACCCCGACCGCGCTGCCCTACGAGGGGATGCAGGCCGAGGACATCGTCTTCCTGCACATGGACGGCAGGGCGGAGGGACGGCACAGGCCGTCGAGCGAATGGCGCTTCCACCGCGACATCCTGCGCGACAAGCCCGAGGTGAATGCGGTGGTGCATGCCCACCCGACCTATTGCACCATCCTCGCCATCATGAACCGCGAGATCCCGCCGGTGCATTACATGGTCGCGGCGGCGGGCGGCTCCACCATCCCCTGCGCGCCCTATGCGATCTATGGATCGGAGGAGCTGTCGCGGAACGCGCTCGCGGCGTTGAAGGACCGTTCGGCCTGCCTTCTGGAGCATCACGGGCTGATCGCCACCGGGCGCAGCCTGCCGCGCGCCATGTGGCTGGCGGTGGAGGTGGAGGCGCTGGCGCGGCAGTATCACGGCTGCCTCCAGATCGGCGAGCCGCGGTTGCTGAGCGAAGCGCAGATCGCGGCGGTGCTGGCGAAATTCGCCGGCTACGGGCTGGCGGACTGACAGCCCGCCGCTCGCGCCCGCGGCACGCATTTGTGCGCGGAAGGGCGGCGGAGAGCGCTTGCAAATCCGCGCCGAATCCGACGGACTCGCGCGGTCACCCAGCCGAAGGAACAGCGGATGCCCTTTCAGACCCACCGGATCGCCGCGGCGCTGATCGTGCTGCTGCTCTGGGCGCTGGTGACGGTGCTGGTCGGGGCCTGGAGCACGCAGGAGATGGGCACGCTGCTCGACGTGGTGACGCAGGGGCCGGTGCCGGCCTTCGTCGCCGCGGTGCTGCTGCTGGTGGTCGCCTGCGCCGTGCTGCGCTGGGAGGGGATCGGCCTTGGCGCCGTGCATCCCTGGCGGTCGCTGCGCATCCTCTTGCTGCCCTCGGTCTATCTGGTGCTGTTCTTCTCCATCGCCGTGGCGCTCGGCCTGCCGCCGCTGATGGTGATCGGCTCCATCGTGCTGAACTGCCTTCTGGCGAGCTTTTCCGAAGAGGTGATGTTCCGCGGCATCCTGTTCCAGGGCCTGCGCTCGCGTCTCGCGATCTGGCCGGCGATCTGGGTGACCTCGCTGCTGTTCGGCGCGATCCACAGCCTGAACGTGTTCCTGACCGGCGAGATGGCGCAGGCGCTGGTGCAATCGGTGGCGGCTGTGATGAGCGGCGTGCTGTTCATCGCCATGCGGCTGCGCACCGGGTCGCTCTGGCCGCCGATCCTGTTCCATGCCGCCTGGAACGCCAGCACCTTCCTTCTGGTCGCCGCCGCCGGCGCGGGGTCGGCCCCGCCGCCGGAGACCAGTGGCCTGGCGCTGGTGGCGCCCCTTCTGTTCGTGCTGCCGAACCTGCTTTACGGGCTCTACCTGTTGCGCGACATCGAGTATCGCGCGGCGACCGGGACGGCCTGAGACGGCGGAATGTCGAATAAAAAAAACTAAATCCCGACGTGGGGTTGTAACGACTCGCCAACTAGGCCATGTTGGTCAGGCAAGATGTTTCCGTCGACCCTTCTGATCCTAACGGCCCAGTTGCGATGTGACAAGGCTGAGCCAAACCGCCGCATTCCGCGGGTGGACCCAAGAAGGAGATCTCACGATGGCCAATGGCACCGTGAAATGGTACAATGCAACCAAAGGCTTCGGCTTTATCGCTCCGGCGAATGGCAACCGTGACGTGTTCGTGCACGCCTCGGCTCTGGAACGTGCCGGCATCCGCGAACTGCCGGATGGTCAAGCCGTGACGTTCGACATCGAATCCGGCCGTGACGGCCGTGAGTCGGCGATGAACCTCGCCCTGGCGTGATCTGATCACACCGAACGAATTTGGAGCGGGGGTGGCGCAAGCCGCCCCCGTTTCGCTTTCAGGTCAACCGAACGATCTGAAATGGGGGTGGCGCAAGCCACCCCCGTCCTGCTTTCAGCGCCTGACCGTCTTGATCCCGGTCAGCATCGGCCGCACCAGATCCTCCCGCTTCCACAGCCGGTAGAAGACGATGGCCGCCAGATGCAGCATCACCAGCCCCAAGAGCAGGTTGCCCAGCATCCCGTGCCAGCCGAGCGCGCTGCGCGCCGTCTCGATCGAGACATGGCCCGCCAGCGGTCCGACATTCATGTAATCCTCCGGATCGGCGAAGAGGCCCGTCAGCACCTGCAGCGCCAGCACGGTCAGCAGCACCAGGATGTAGAGCCCGCCCAGGGGGTTATGGCCGCGCCAGTTGCTCGGCTTGCGGCGGAACAGGCTTGCGGCATAGGCGAGGGTCGCCTTCGGGCCGTGGACGAGGCCCGAGAACCGCGCCGAAGCCGGCCCGACCAGACCCCAGACCAGCCGGAAGGCCAGAAGGGCGATGACGGCGTAGCCGAGCCAGAAATGCAGCGACATCTGGTCGGGGCCGAACCGGCCCAGACCCCAGGCCAGCGTGACGACCGCCGCCAGCGTCCAGTGGAACAGCCGCAGCAGCGGATCCCAGAGCCGGATCCGCTCGACGGCCTTGTTGTCCGGGCCGGTCATGGTCAGAAGTCCTTCAGCCGGTAATCCTCGTGGCAGCCCTTGCAGGTTCCGCCGACCTTGCCGACCGCCGGGGCCAGCGCCGCCTGACCGGCGCCCGCCGCCTCGTTCAGCGCCGCGACCGCCTCGAGGAAGGCCGCGCCCTTGGCCTGATAGCCGGGCATGTCCTGCCAGATCTGCGCCGCGGCGCGGGTCTTGCCGGGCAGCTCGGCGGCGGAGGTGCCGGGGGCCAGGAGATCGCCGGGGTTGTAGCGGGTCAGCGTCACCAGATCGGCGGCATGGGCGCTTGCGGCCTCGGCGTCATAGGGCAGCTCGCCCTTGGCCATGGCGGCCAGCGGGCCGAACTCCAGCCCGACCAGCGCGAAATAGCCGCGGCGGGCCTCGGCGACCTGTTCGGGATCGGCGAGGGAGACGGTGGGCAGGGCCACGAGGAGGGTGGAGAGCAACAGTCGGCGCATCGGTAAGCTTCCTTCTAACAGGCCCGCCACGTTGCGGGCATCACTCACACGCCGGATATGCGCCCGTTCCGTCGGCCCCGGCCCTGTGGCAGGCCGTCGCAGCCTTCAATCCTTCAGGGTGATCCAGGCGGGGGCGTGGTCGCTGGCCTTCTCCCAGCCGCGGATCTCGCGGTCGACGCCGGCGCCGGTCAGGCGCCGCTTGAGCTTCGGGCTGAGCAGCAGGTGGTCGAGCCGGAGGCCGGCGTCGCGGGTCCAGGCGTCGCGCAGGTAATCCCAGAAGGTGTAGATCCTCTCCTTCGGATGCCGCTTGTGGATCGCGTCGGTCCAACCCTGCGCCAGAAGCTGGGCATAGGCCTCGCGCACCTCGGGACGGAAGAGGGCGTCGTCGCGCCAGCGCTCGGGTTTGTAGACATCAAGATCGGTCGGCATCACGTTGAAATCGCCGGCAAGAACCACCGGCAGCTTCTGCGCGAGAAGATCCGCCGCATGGGCCTGCAGCTGGGCGAACCAATCGAGCTTGTAGGCGTATTTCGGCCCCGGCGCCGGGTTGCCGTTGGGCAGGTAGAGGCAGCCGATGAGGAGCCCGTTCACCGCCGCCTCGATGTAGCGCGACTGCGCGTCGGGCTTGCCGGGCAGGCAGCGCCGGGTCTCCACCGGCTCGGCGCCGCGGGCGAGGATGGCGACGCCGTTCCAGCGGCTCTGGCCGTGCCAGACCGCGCCGTAGCCGGCCTTCTCCAGCGCCGCCGCCGGGAATTTCGCATCCGGCGCCTTGAGTTCCTGCAGGCAGACCGCGTCGGGGCGGGTCTCCTCCAGCCAGCGCAGGAGCACCGGCAGGCGGCCGTTGACGCCGTTGACGTTGAAAGTGGCGATCCTCATGCGGCGCTCCGGCAGAGGGGCGACACCGCCGGGCTCAGAGGTAGCTCTGGATCGGCAGGTGGCCGACGATCCAAGAGACGGCGCGCAGCGTCAGGGGCGAATCCGGCTCGAAGGCCGCCTGCGCCGGCCGGCCGCCGCGCTCCACCGACCAGCGCAGCCGGCCGCGCTCCAGCGACAGGCTGTGGGCCTGATCCTCGGCGATGTGGCGCTCGAACATGGCGGTCAGTTCGGCGACCAGCTGCGGCTCCTCGAAGAGCACGCCGAGCTCGGTGTTCATGTAGGCCGAGCGCAGGTCGAAGTTCAGCGAGCCGACGACGGCCTTGGTCCCGTCGATCAGGAAGACCTTGGTGTGCAACAGGTCGCGCCGACCGGTCCTGCGCGGCGGCGGGCAGAATTCGTGCATCTCGGCCCCGGCCTTCAAGAGCGGCAGGCGGTAGTGGCGGTAGGCGCCATGCACCAGCACCATGTCGGTGACCGCCAGCGCATTGGTCAGGATCGACAGTCGCACCCCGCGCTGCGCCAGATCCTCCAGCTTCTTGCAGCCCTCGTTGCCGGGCACGAAATAGGGCGTGACGAAGCGGACCTCGCTTTTGGCGTTCTCCAGCAGGTCGTTGATCGCGTCGGACATCCAGGGGCCGCTGCGCCGTCCCAGCGCCTTGTCGGGCGGATCGGCCAGGAGGGTGATGCGGTCGGTGAAGCGCAGCCGGTCGGTCAGCATCGCCAGATGCCGGCCCTCCATCGTCCGCATCAGGAAGCGCCGGGCGTCGGCCGAGCGGGTGTGGCGGGCCATCCGGCGGTGGAAGGCGCCCATGTTCACCTTGAACCCGGGCCAGAGCGTCAGGATCGGCAGGGCGAGGCCGAGGTTCCAGTAGCTGTCGAACAGGGTCTCGACCTCGGCCACCTTCGGCCCGGCCAGCATCACATCGGCGTCGCGCGACATCGCCTCGCCGCGGTCCCAGGCGTCGAAATAGGTGTCGCCGATGTTGCGCCCGCCGAGGATCGCAAGCCGACCGTCGACGATCCAGGCCTTGTTGTGCATCCGCCGGTTGAAGCGCGACAGGCCCAGCAGCATCTCCAGCACCCGGCGCAGGGCGTGGCCGCGGTTGCGGGTCGGGTTGAACAGCCGCACCTCGACATTGCGGTGCTGGTTCAGCGCGAGGAAGGCGCGGTCGAAGCCCTGCACGTTCACGTCATCGAGCAGCAGCCGGATCCGCACCCCGCGATCCGCCGCCGCCAGCAGCTCGGCCAGCAGCAGCCAGCCGGTGATGTCGGTGCGCCAGATGTAATACATCAGATCGAGGCTGCGCCCTGCCGAGGCCGCCGAGAGCGCGCGGGCGGCGAAGGCCTCGTCCGGCTCCAGGAGATTGCGCAGGGCCGAGACGTTGGGCTGCGCCGCCTCCAGCGGGTCGAACAGCAGGTCGAGCGGCGTGGCGGCGCCAGAGCGCGGCAGCGCCGTCGTCACCGGACCACGCGCCTGCCGGGCGAAACGCTTCCACGAGCGGTAGGTGAACAGCGAGAGCAGGGCGATGGCCGCCACGCCCCAGAGCAGCCAGAACAGCAGGTCGAGACCGCTGTCGATCATGATCCGGTCATCTGCTGCGGCAGCGTCAGCCGCAGCCGCGCCTTGATCGGCAGATGGTCCGAGGCCTTGCGCGCGAGGGCCGAGTCATGCGGCGTCACATCGACCAGCTGGCCGCGGGAACAGGTCATCATCCGGTCGAGCGCCAGCATCGGATAGCGCGAGGGGAAGCTGCGCACCGTGACCGAGGCGGTGAAATGCCGTGACAGATGGGTGAGCGAGGTGGCGCGCATCCGCCATTCGTTCAGGTCGCCCATCAGCAGGGTCGGCCGCGGGTCCAGCGTGTCGAGCAGGTCCAGGAGCGCCCGGGTCTGCGAGGCCCGCGAGCCGGGCAGCAGCCCCAGATGCGCCGCGATCACCCGGATCGGGTGGCCCTTCACCACCGCGTCGGCCATCAGCGCGCCGCGCGGCTCGAATCCCGGCAGCACGATCTTGCGCACCTCCTCCACCTCGGCGTCGCGCAGCAGCAGGAGGTTGCCATGCCAGCCATGCGCGAGGCCCATGCGTCCCTCGATCTCGACCGGGGCCAGCCCGGTGTCGCGCTTGAGCGCCGCCAGATCCAGCAGCCCGGCCCGGTCGCCGAAGCGGCGGTCGGCCTCCTGCAGCGCCACCACATCGGCGCCGAGCTCGCCGATCACGGCGGCGGTGCGCATCAGGTCGCGGCGTCTGTCGGTGCCGACCCCCTTGTGGATGTTGTAGGAGGCAACGGCGATATCGCGGTCGGGCATGGAAAACTTTCATCGGCAGGGACAGCGGGCCTCTCCGATATAGGAGCCCGTTCCGCCAATGCAAAACCCGCATCCTGCCCGCAGGTTCCGAACCGGCGGCTCAGCCCAGCTTCAGATGCAGCATCCCGTCCAGCGCCCGGGCCCAGATATCGGCCATCCGCCCGGTCTCGGCGGTATACTGGTCGGTGGCGCGCTGCAGGAAGCGGGCGCGGACCTGCGCCAGCTCCGGCAGGCTGCGGCAATGCAGCATCTGTTGCTGCGTCTCGAAATCCTCCCTGATGCGTTCGGCGAGGAAGGACAGCGCCTCGCTGCCCAAGGCGTTGCAGCAATCGACGAGGGCGTTGCCGCTGACCTGCAGCCGCGCCTCCACGCTGGACAGGCCGGGGGGATCGGTGGGGGGGAATGGCTTCGCGTCGGTCATCGGTCGGCTCCTCTCCGCGGGATGATGCGCGTCGTGCCGCGCAGTCTGCCAGCGCGGGCGGGAAAGATCCTTGATGCCGATCAACACCGGGGACAGGATCGTGGCAGGAGGAAGCGGCGATGGATGACCAGAGCGAGACCGTGGCCTTCCTGCGCGGCCTGACCGGCGCCGACGGGCGGCCGGCCGAGGTGGTGGAGACCCATGGCGCGCTGATCTTCCTCTGCGGCGACACCGCGCTGAAGCTGAAGCGGGCGGTGGTCTATGACTACATGGATCTCTCCACCCTGGCGCGGCGCAAGGCGCTGCTCGACCGCGAGCTGGAGCTGAACCGCCCGGCGGCGCCGAAGATCTACCGCGACCTCGTGCCGGTGACCCGTGGCCCGGAGGGGTTGCGGCTGGGCGGCGAGGGCGCGCCGGTGGAATGGCTGCTGCGGATGGCGCGCTTTCCGGCGGAGGACGAGCTGGCGGTGATCGCCGCGCGGCAGGGCATCGGCGACGGGATGGCCGAGGCCCTGGGGCAGGCGGTGCAGCGCTATCACCGCGCGGCGCCGCTGCGGGCGGCCGAGGGGCCGAAGCTGATCGCCGATATCCTCGACGAGCTGGCCCGGGTCTTCGCCGGGATGGAGGCGGTGCTGGGCCCCGAGGCGCCGGCGCGCTTCGACGCCGAGGCCCGCGCCACGCTCGACCGGGTCGCGCCGCTGCTCGCCCGCCGCGCCGCGGAGGGCCATGTGCGGCGCTGCCACGGCGACCTGCATCTCGGCAATCTGGTGCTGATCGACGGGCTGCCCACACCCTTCGACGCGCTGGAATTCGACGAGGTGCTGGGCACTTGCGACGTGCTCTATGACCTCGCCTTCCTGCTGATGGACCTCTGCCACCGCGACCTGCGACAGGCGGCGAACATCACGCTGGCGAGCTGGCTCTTGCAGGCCGGCGGGACGGAGGACGCGGGGCTTGAGGCGCTGCCCTTGTTCCTCGCGGTGCGGGCGGCGATCCGGGCGATGGTGCTGGTGCAGACCGACGCCGCCCGGGGCAGTGACGAGGCCGGCCCCGAGGCGCGCCGACTGCTGGCCGAGGCGTTGGCGGCGCTGCGTCGGGCCCCGCCGCGGCTGGTGGCGATGGGCGGGCGCTCCGGCAGCGGGAAGACCACGCTGGCCCGGCTTCTGGCGCCCGGGGTCGGGGCGATGCCGGGGGCAGTGCATATGCGCAGCGATACCGAAAGGAAGGCCGGGGCGGAGCCGGTGGACTACAGCCCCGAAGGCCGCGCCCGGATCTACGCCCGGATGCTGGAGCGCGCTTCCTGCCTGCTCGGCGCCGGGCAGTCGGTGCTGCTGGACGCGACTTTCCTCGATGAAGCCGACCGTGCGGCGGCAGAGCGGCTGGCGGCAGCGGTCAGGGTCCCGTTCCACGGCCTCTGGCTCGAGGCCCCGCCCGCGATCCTGCTCGCCCGGGTGGCGTCGCGTCGCGGCGACGCTTCCGACGCGGATGCCGCGGTGGTCGAGGGGCAGTTGAGCGACGGAACCGAGCCGGAGGAGTGGCTTCGCATCGACGCGGGCGACGGTCTCGAGCCGGCGCTGGCGGCGGCCCGCGCCGCCTTGGGCTGAGCCGGGGGAGCCGTCCCCGGGGCCATCGAGGCCCCGCGGACGGCATTGCCATGGCCAGGACCCCAAACGGGGTTTCTTCTTGGCCCAAATACTCATCCTGGCTGGCCACGGGCGCGGCGGCGGCCCTCGATGCCGCGGCAGCGCCGCAGGAGGGGGCTCGATGCCCCCGAGGGCGGCTCCTCCGGCCGGCGTCGGACGCCTCCGGCGGGAGTATTTTAGCAAGGAGAAGCAGGCTCAGCCGCGAAACATCCGCAGGGTGGCGAGGCCGGCGTCGGCGAGGTCGAGGAGGCGGGCGAAGTAGTGCTCGCGCGCGGCGAAGGCGCGGCGGCCGCTGCCGGTGAATTCGTCCTCCAGCGCGTCGATCAGCCGGAGCAGGCGGCGGCGGTGGATGCCGAGCGCGGTCTGCACCGGGTCGGCGACGATGCCGGCGAAGGCGGCGGCGAGGGCGCCGGTGAGCATCAGCCCGAGGATCACCGCGCCGGAAAGCCAGGGCGAGGCGGCGGCGGGGAAGAGCCCGTACCACATCGAGCCGAGCAGCCCGCCGAGCGGGAAGGCGGCCAGCGCCGCCTGTTGCGCGAGGATGGCCGCCAGCGCCGGGGCGAGCGAGATCATCCCCGGGGTCAGCGCCTGGAAGGCGATGGCGCCGGCGCCGAGCGTGCCCATGGCGGTGGTCATCTCGGCGACCGCCGCCCGGGCGCCGCTGTATTCGCCCAAAGTACGGGCCACCCGCGCCTCGATCCCCGCCTCCAGCCGCCGGGCGATCAGCGCGCGCAGCGCGGGCTCGGCCAGCATCGCCTCGGCCAGCGCGTCGCGCTCGGAGCGGCCGGCGGCGTCGGCCCAGGGCAGCTGCAGCAGGTCGACGACGATGCGGCGCTCGGTGGCGCGGGCGACATCGGTGGCGAGCAGGATGCGCCGCCGGCCGAGCCAATCGGCGAGCCGGGACCAGCCCGCCTTGCGGGAGGCGAGGGCGGAGAGCCGGGTGAGGATCAGGACCGGGGCCAGCATCACGTTCACCGGGGCGCGCAGGATGTCGAGGCCGAGCGCCTGGCGGTGCAGGCGCAGCGTGCCGCGCAGGCCGAAGGTGCGGGAGACGAAGCCGGGCACCATGGCGCGGCGCGCGGCGAAATAGCCTTGCGCGGCGGCGATCAGGGCGGCGTCGGCGTCGGGAGCAGGCGTCATGGGATTCGCGATCTGGGGCTGGCGCGAAGATGGGGGCGGGCGGGTGTTTCGGCAAGCGGTCGTCGGGCAAGGATGGGACGAGAGCGGCGGCGCGGGTTCGGGATTTGGCAGGTCGGGCGGCGGTGATGCACGGCGGTCGGGAAAGGCCGATCCTCGTGGCCGTGATGGTTCCAAGGGACGTTTCAAATGGTCGCGGGTCGGGCGGGCCGGCCACCCCTCCCGGATAGCGGAGGCATCAGCAAAGGGCCCGATCCTCGGGCTGGAAAGTGCAGCGCTTCGGCTGGGGGATGGAGGGGCGATGAAAAAAGGCTCCGCAATTTCTCGCGGAGCCCCGAATCGTCGCTGTAAAAGCGATCAGCCCAGCAGGGCCTTGGCCTTGGCCACGGTCGCTTCGACGGTGATGCCGAACTCGGCATAGAGCCGTTCCGCCGGGGCCGAGGCGCCGAAGCCGGTCATGCCGATGAAGGCTTCCTTGCCCTCGCGGCCGCGCTCGCCCAGCAGCCAGCGGTCCCAGCCGCCGAGACGCACCGCCGCCTCGATGCCGATCCGCACCGGACCGGCCGGCAGCACCTTGCGGCGATAGGCCTCGTCCTGCTGCGCGAAGAGCTCCATGCAGGGCATGGAGACGACGCGGCAACCGATGCCCTCGGCCTCGAGCGCCTCGCGCGCCTTCACCGCGATCTCGACCTCGGAGCCGGTGGCGATCAGGATCACCTGACGCTTGGCGGTCGCGTCCTCGAGCACATAGGCGCCCTGGGCGGTGAGGTTCTTCGAGGTATGCGTCTTGCGCACCGGCATCAGGTTCTGCCGCGACAGCGCCATCACCGAAGGCGTCGCCTTGGAGCTCAGCGCGATCTCCCAGGCTTCGGCGGTCTCCACCAGATCGGCGGGGCGGAACACCATGGTGTTCGGCGTCGCGCGGCTGATCGCCAGATGCTCGACCGGCTGGTGGGTCGGGCCATCCTCGCCCAGACCGATGGAGTCATGCGTCATCACATAGACCACCGGCGCATGCATCAGCGCCGAGAGCCGCATCGCCGGGCGGGCATAGTCGGTGAAGCACATGAAGGTGCCGCCATAGGGGCGCAGGCCCCCGTGCAGCGCGATGCCGTTCATCGCCGCCGCCATGCCATGCTCGCGGATGCCGTAATAGACGTAACGGCCCTTGCGGTTGATCGGGTCGAAGACGCCGAGATCGGCGGTCTTGGTGTTGTTCGAGCCGGTGAGGTCGGCCGAGCCGCCCAGCGTCTCGGTCATCACCGGGTTCACCACTTCCAGCACCATCTCGGAGGCGCGGCGGGTGGCGACCTTGGGCGCGGTCTCCACGGCCTGTTTCTTCATCGCGCGGATGACGGCGGCAAGCTTGGCCGGAGCCTCGCAGGAGAACTGGCGCTGGAAGAGCTGCTGCTTGGAATCGGAGAGCGCGGCGAAGCGGGCCTCCCATTCCTTGCGGGTTTCCGCCCCGCGCGAGCCGATGGCTTCCCAGGCGGATTTCACCTCCTTCGGGATCTCGAAGGCGGGGTAGTCCCAGCCGTAAGCCGCCTTGGTGTCGGCGATCAGCTTGGCGTCGGTCAGCGCGCCATGGCCTTTCGACGTGTCCTGCGCCGAGGAGCCGAGCGCGATATGGGTCTTGCAGGCGATGAAAGCCGGTTTCGCCGAAGCCTTCGCCTCGGTCAGAGCGCGGTCGATGTCGGCCGGATCATGGCCGTCGCATTCGAACGTGTCCCAGCCCGAGGCGGCGAAACGCGCGATCTGGTCGGTGCGGTCCGAGAGCGAGACCTTGCCGTCGATGGTGATGCCATTGTTGTCCCACATCACGATCAGCCGCGACAGCTCGTGCCGGCCGGCAAGGCCGATGGCCTCCTGGCTGACGCCCTCCATCAGGCAGCCGTCGCCGGCGATGACATAGGTGTGGTGGTCGATGATCTTGGCGCCCCAGCGGGCGCGCAGCGATTCCTCGGCGATGGCGAATCCGACCGCCATGGCGATGCCCTGGCCGAGCGGGCCGGTCGTCGTCTCGATCGCCTTGGCTAGGAAGTTCTCCGGGTGGCCCGCGGTCTTGCCGCCCCACTGGCGGAAATTCTTCAGCTGCTCGATCGGGAATTCCGCGTCGCCGGTCAGGTGCAGCAGGGAATAGATCAGCATCGAGCCGTGGCCGGCCGAGAGGATGAACCGGTCGCGGTTCGGCCAGTCGGGCTGCGAGGCGTCGAAGTTCAGGTGCTTTTCGTAAAGCACGGTGGCCACGTCGGCCATGCCCATCGGCATGCCGGAATGGCCGGAATTGGCCGCCGCCACCGCATCGAGCGTGAGGGTGCGAATGGCGCAGGCCTTCTTCCAGTGATCGGGGTGCTGGGCGCGCAGGCTGGCTATATCCAAGGCAATTCTCCGCTATTGCTATCCAGAGGTGCAGCTTTGACAGGTTGCGCACCGTTGCCAACGGTGCATAACAGCCCGTGCGGCAAGATCAAGCGCGCCGGGACGATCCTCATGCCAAAGGGGGGCGCAATCGGGTTTTGCTTTGGGTTAAGATCGTCAAAACGCCGGGCGAACACGATTCGCGCGACAATAAGCCGCTATTTCCTTCATCCGGCGGAGGAAGGAGGAAGCGGATCAGGCGGGGCGACAGACCCGGCGAAGACAGGAAAGGCACGAGACCATGCAGGAGATGGCGGAACTGGAGCGCAGGATCACTGCGGCCCTGGAACGGATCGGCGCCGGGCTGGAGGGGCTGACCTCGGTCGCGGCGCTGGCGGAACCGGCGGAGAACCCGCTGCAGGCCGAGCTCGACGACGAGAAGATGGCCAATGCCCAGCTGACCGAGCGGCTGCGGGCGGTGAAGGAACGCGACGCGGCGACCATCGCCCGGCTCGAGGCGCAGGTCGAGAAGATGACCCGCCAGCTCGACGCCCAGGGGCTGGAGCTGCAGCGGATGCGCAAGACCACGATCCAGCTGCGCGAGCATCTGCGCAGCCTGCGCACGGCGCAGAGCGAGAACGTCGCCGAGCCGCATCTGGTGAACAAGACCATGCTGGCCGAGCTGGAGGCGTTGCGCGCCACGCGGCTGAGCGAGATGGCCGAGATGGACGAGATCCTCTCGGAACTGACCCCGCTGATCGAGGAGGCCCGCGCCGATGCCTGACCTGAGCATTACCATCGGCGGCAAGTCCTTCGAGGTGGCCTGCCAACCGGGCGAGGAGCCCTTCCTGCGCTCCGCCGCCGCCATGCTGGACGCCGAGGCGCAACCGCTGGTTACCCAGATGGGCCGGATGACGGAATCGCGGCTGCTGCTGATGTCGGGGCTGATGCTGGCCGACCGCACCGCGGCGCTGGAGGAGGAGCTGCGCCAGGTGAAGGCGCAGCTGGCCGAGATCGAGACCCGGCCGAAGCCGCCGCCGGAGCGGATCGAGGTGCCTGTGGTGCCGCCCGCGGTGAAGGAGGCCCTGGCCGAGATCGCCGCCCGGGCCGAGGCGACCGCCGAAGCGGTGGAAGAGCGCGCCCGCGGCTGAGCCCGGACCGGCCGGGGGGAGCCGCGCTTGGGGGCATCGAGCCCCCGCGCGCGGCGCTGCCGCGGAGGGATGGCGACCCGGGCGCCTGCGGCGGACGGCGGATGCCTCCGGCGGGAGTATTTGCGCAAGGAGAAGCCGGGGCGAGGGAAGGGGGCCGGGGCTGAGTCCGGCCCGCCCGGTGGGAGCCGCGCTTGGGGGCATCGAGCCCCCGCGCGCGGCGCTGCCGCGGACGGATGGCGGCCCGGGCGCCTGCGGCGGACGGCGGACGCCTCCGGCGGGAGTATTTGCGCAAGGAGAAGCCGGGGCGAGGGAAGGGGCCGGGGTTGAGCCCGGCCCGCGGGTCAGTAGCTGTCGCCGCCCTGCTGCCAGGGTTTCACCAGATTGCCGAAGCGGGTGAAACGGCCCTCGAAGCTCAGCTCGACCGAGCCGATCGGCCCGTGGCGCTGCTTGCCGATGACGACTTCGGCCTTGCCATGGACCTGCTCCATCAGCTGCTGCCACTGCGCCATCTTTTCCATCTCGTGATCGCCGGGTTTCTCGCGCTCGCGGTAATATTCCTCGCGGAACACGAACATCACCACGTCGGCGTCCTGCTCGATCGAGCCCGATTCCCGGAGGTCGCTCAGCTGCGGCCGCTTGTCGTCGCGGCTTTCCACGGCGCGGCTCAGCTGCGACAGGGCGATGACCGGGATGTTCAGCTCCTTGGCGATGGCCTTCAGGCCCTGGGTGATCTCGGAGACCTCGTTCACCCGGTTGTCGCCCTTGCCGGTGCCCTTCAGCAGCTGCAGATAGTCCACCATCAGCACGTCGAGCCCATGGGTGCGCTTCAGCCGCCGGGCCCGCGCCGCGACCTGGCTGATCGGCAGGGCCGGGGTGTCGTCGATGTAGAGCGGGCAGGTCTCCAGCGCTTTCGCCGCCTCGACGAAGCGGCGGAACTCGGCCTCGGTCATGTCGCCGCGGCGGATCTGCTCGGAAGGCACTTCCGAGGCTTCCGACAGGATCCGCGCCGCCAGCTGTTCGGCGCTCATCTCCAGGCTGAAGAAGCCGACCACCCCGCCTTCCACCGCGCCCTCGTGCCCCTCGTGGGTGATGCCGCGCTTGTAGGCCTTGGCCACGTTGAAGGCGATGTTGGTGGCGAGCGAGGTCTTGCCCATCGACGGACGCCCGGCGAGGATCAGAAGGTCGGACGGGTGGAGGCCACCGAGCTTCTTGTCGAGATCCACGAGGCCGGTGGAGATGCCCGCCAGACCGCCGTCCCGTTGATAGGCGGCGTTGGCCACGTTGACCGCATCGGTCACCGCCTTGAGGAAGCTCTGGAAGCCGCGCTCGGCATGGCCCTGCTCGCCCAGCTTGTAGAGCCGCTGCTCGGCCTCGACGATCTGCTCCTTCGGCTCCGAGGCGACATCGACCTTCGCCGCCTTGGCCGAGATGTCGCGCCCGAGTGCGATCAGCTCGCGCCGCACCGCGAGGTCGTAGATCATCTGCGCATAGTCGCGCGCCGCGAAGGAGGAAATCGCGGCCCCGGCCAGACGCACCAGATAGGAGGGCCCGCCGAGCTCCTTCAGACCCGCGTCATCCTCGAGGAAGCCCTTCAGCGTCACCGGCGAGGCCAGCGCGTTCTTCTGGATCCGCGCCGCGGCGATCTCGAAGATCCGGCTGTGCACCGGATCGTAGAAATGCTCGGCCCGGATCACCGAGGCGATGCGGTCGAAGATGTCGTTGTTGGTCAGGATCGCGCCCAAGAGCTGCTGTTCGGCCTCGATGTTGTGCGGCAGCGTATCGGGAACCGTCTCCGGCGCCGTGTCGCGCAATGCCCTGACCTCGTTCATCCTGCCATCCTCTTCATTGCCGGCGTCGCTTGAACGGACGCCCTGATCTCGCGGCCCCTGCATACAGGCTTCCGGCCCGGAGCGGCAGGGGGGACGAGTTTGTGGATAACCCCGCATTAGGGCTGTGGGCAAGCTGTGGAAAAGCCCGGCCCGATACCGAGCCTACCATATCTGGCGGGACGCGTGGGCGAAAAACACCGTCCCTCGCGATTCTTCCCTTTGCGCCGTGGCGGCTTGTCCCCAGGCCCGGCGCGGCCCTCTCAGCCCTTCGGGGCCGGGTCGGCCGGTTTCCGCGCGTCCTGCCAGGCCCGCGGCGCCGAGAGGAAACTCTCCACCTCGGCGAGCGTCGCCGCGTCGAAGGCGCCCGAGGCGCGGGCTTCGGCCAGCACATCCCACCAGGTGCAGAGGTGGTGCAGCGTCACCCCGTGATCGGCGAGCTTGCCTACCGTCTCGGGGAAGATGCCGTAGTAGAAGATCACCGCCGTATGGGCGCAGCTCGCCCCGGTCTCGCGGATCGCATCGACGAAGCTCAGCTTCGAGCCGCCGTCGGTGGTCAGGTCCTCGACCAGCAGCACCCGCTGTCCCTCGGTCATCGCCCCCTCGATCCGGGCGTTGCGGCCATAGCCCTTGGGCTTCTTGCGCACATAGGCCATCGGCAGCGCCATGCGCTCGGCCACGAGGGCCGCAAAGGGAATGCCCGCGGTCTCGCCGCCGGCGATGTTGTCGAAAGCCTCGAAGCCCGCATCGCGCATCACCGTCACCGTCAGGAAATCCATCAGCGTCGAGCGGATGCGCGGATAGGAGATCAGCTTGCGGCAGTCGATATAGGTCGGCGAGGGCAGGCGGGAGGCCAGGGTGAAGGGCTCGGCGGCGTTGAAATGCACCGCCTTGATCTCCAGCAGCATGCGCGCGGTGAGCCGGGCGATCTCTTCGCGGGGCGGGAAGGAGGTGGGGATCATGCGCAGTCCTTTGCAGCTTCATCTTCGTCGAAATATCCCCGCCGGAGGCTCCGACGGCAGCGTCCGGCGCTCCGGTTGCGGGTCTTCCCCGGCAGGGCCGTCCGAGGGGGCTCGATGCCCCCGAGGACGGCGCCCCCGGTCAGGCCTCGACGCGCCAGTGGAGCGGGAAGCCCGGGTCGAACAGCGTCACCGGGCCGGCCCCGGTCAGGATCTTTTCCGGCATCGCCTGCACCGCGCCGCGGCTCAGGGTGATCCGCGCCTCGTTCACCGGCAGGCGGTAGAAGCCCGGGCCGTTCAGCGAGACGAAGGCCTCGAGCCGGTCGAGAGCGGCTTCCTGCTCGAACACATGGGCGAGGATCGCCATGGTGTTCGTCGCGGTGAAGCAGCCGGCGCAGCCGCAGGCATGTTCCTTCAGCGCATCGACATGCGGGGCGGAATCGGTGCCGAGGAAGAACGAGGCCTCGCCCGAGGTCGCGGCGGCGCGCAGCGCCTGCCGGTGCGTCTCGCGCTTGGCCACCGGCAGGCAGTAGTAATGCGGCCGTATGCCGCCGGCGAGGATGTGGTTGCGGTTGATCACCAGATGATGCGTGGTGATCGTGCCGGCGATGTCCGGTCCGCCGCCGCGCACATAGTCCACGCCCTGCGAGGTGGTCACATGCTCCAGCACCACGCGCAGCCCGGGCGTGGCGCGGCGCAGCGGGTCGAGCACCGTGTCGAGGAACACCGCCTCGCGGTCGAAGATGTCGACCTCGGGGCTGGTCACCTCGCCATGCAGGCAGAGCGGCAGGCCGATCTCGGCCATCCGCTCCAGCACGCCGCGCACCTTGTCGAAATCGCGCACCCCGGAGGCCGAATTGGTCGTGGCCCCGGCGGGATAGAGCTTCACCGCCTTCACCAGGCCCGAGGCCGCGGCCTCAGCCACATCCTCCGGATCGGTGGTTTCGGTGAGATAGAGCGTCATCAGCGGCTCGAAAGCGGCACCCTCGGGCAGGGCCGCGAGGATGCGCTCACGGTAGGCCATGGCCTGCGCCGCGGTCACCACCGGCGGCACGAGGTTCGGCATGATGATGGCGCGGGCGAAATGCCGCGTCGTTTCCGGCAGCACGGCTTGCAGCATCGCGCCATCGCGCAGATGCAGGTGCCAGTCGTCGGGGCGGCGGATCGTGAGGCTCTGGGTCATGCCCTCGCGCCTAAAGCATCAGGACGGGATTTTCCAGAGATCTCGTGCGGTCCGGGCCGCGACGCGCGCGCCTCTGGCAAATCCGCGGCAATTGGTGTTCTCTGCGCCCGACCCAATGGTGAATGGTGATCCGATGCGACGTCTTGCCTGTCTCTGCCTGCCGCTTCTCGCCGGCCCCGCCCTTGCGCAGCAGGTCGACTGCAAGTCGCCGAAGTATCAGGTCGAGATGACCTTCTGCGCCGAACAGTCCTGGATCGCCGCCGACGAGGAGCTGAACGTCGCCTTCCGCACGGCGCGCGACGCGATGCGCAAGATCGATTCCGCCCTGCCGGTCGAGCAGAAGGGGGCCGAGACCCAGCTGCGCGACGCGCAGCGCGCCTGGATCACCTTCCGCGACGCGACCTGCGCCGCCGAGGGCTACAGCTATCACGGCGGCTCGGCCGAGCCGATGGTGATCTACAGCTGCCGCGCCCGGGTGACCAAGGCCCGCGCGCTCGACCTCTGGGCGATGACCGCGCTGCCGGGCTGAGCGGCGGTCTTTGCAGGGCGGACCCGCGACCTTGGTCGCAAGGCGGCAGCCGCCGCTTGACCCGGCGCCGCGACGAAGCCACCTTGGCCGGAGCCCGCAAAGGAGCCGCCTTGACCGCTTTGCCCCCCTCGATCGACGCCGTGGAACAGATGCTGGCCAGCGAGGGCTATGTCAGCAACCGGGCGCTGGCGACGGTGGTCTTCCTCGCCCTGAAGCTCGGCCGCCCGCTGTTCCTCGAGGGCGAGGCGGGGGTGGGCAAGACCGAGATCGCCAAGGCGATCTCCGCCGCGCTCGGACGGCGGCTGATCCGGCTGCAATGCTACGAGGGGCTGGATTCGGCCTCGGCGGTCTACGAGTGGAACTTCGCCGCGCAGATGATCGCGATCCGCACCACCGAAGCTTCGGGCAGCGCCGACCGCGATGCGCTGAAAGCGGAACTCTTCACCGAGGACTACCTGATCGAGCGCCCGCTGCTGCAGGCGATGCGCCCGCAGGCCGGTGGCGCGCCGGTGCTGCTGATCGACGAGCTCGACCGCACCGACGAGCCCTTCGAGGCCTTCCTGCTGGAGGCGCTGTCGGATTTCCAGGTGACGATCCCGGAACTCGGGACGATCCGCGCGCCGGAGCCGCCGATCGTCATCCTCACCTCCAACCGCACCCGCGAGGTGCATGACGCGCTGAAGCGCCGCTGTCTCTATCACTGGGTGGATTACCCCAGTTTCCAGCGCGAGCTCGACATCCTGCACGCCCGCGCACCCGAGGCGCAGGCGGTGCTCAGCCGCGAGATCGTCGCCTTCGTCCAGCGCCTGCGCCGGGAGGACCTGTTCAAGAAGCCCGGCGTGGCCGAGACCATCGACTGGGCGAAATGCCTGCTGGCGCTCGACGTGATCCAGCTGTCGCCCGAGGTGATCTCGGACACGCTGGGCGCGATCCTGAAATATCAGGACGATATCCAGAAGCTGCAGGGCTCCGAGGCCAAGCGCCTGCTCGACGAGGCCCGCCGCGATCTTGCAACGGCATGATCTTGGAAGAACCGCCTTCCCTTCATCTTGGCCTAAATATCCTTGTTGGTGTCCGGGGTGCCAAGCAGCCCCCCCGGCGCTTCCGCTAGAGCCGCCGCATGCAGTTCCCGGACCTCGCCCTCCCCGAAGACGGCAAGCTCGGCCAGAACATCCTCTGGTTCGCCCGGGCCCTACGCAAGGCGGGGCTGCCGATCGGGCCGGGGCGGGTGGTCGATGCGATCCGGGCGGTGGAGGCGGCGGGCTTCACCCGGCGCGAGGATTTCTTCTGGACACTGCACGCCTGTTTCGTCAGCCGCCCCGAGCATCGCGCGGTCTTCGCGCAGGTGTTCCGGCTCTATTGGCGCGATCCGCAATTCCTCGAGCAGATGATGTCGCTCCTGATGCCGCAGGTCCGCGGCACGCAGGAGGACCGCCGCGCCGACCCGGCCGAGAAGCGCGCTGCCGAGGCGCTGCTCGACGGCGTGCATCGCGAGGAGGAGGATCGCGAGACCGAGGCGCCGGATCGCGTCGAGATCGACGCCTCGCAGACGGCGGCGCGCGAGGAGCGGCTGAAGACGCTCGACTTCGAGCAGATGAGCACCGCCGAGATCGCCGAGGCCAAGCGCATGCTGGCGCAGCTGGCGCTGCCGGTCCGGCCGATCCGCTCGCGCCGGGCGCAGGCCTCGGCCACGGGGCGGCAGCCGGACGGGCGGCGGACGCTGCAGCTCGCGCTGCGGCAGGGCGGCGAGATCACCCGCATCGCCCGGAAGGAACCGAAGCAGCGCTGGCCGAACCTCGTAGTGATCTGCGACATCTCCGGCTCGATGTCGCAATATTCGCGGCTGGTGCTGCATTTCGTCCATGCCGTCGCCAACCGCAAGGGGCAGGGCTGGGCGCGGGTGCATGGTTTCACCTTCGGCACGCGGCTGACCAACATCACCCGGCACCTGCGACAGCGCGATGTCGATGCGGCGCTGGCGGCGGCCGGGGCCGAGGCGCAGGACTGGTCGGGCGGCACGCGGATCGGCGCCTGCCTGCGCAGCTTCAACCGCGACTGGTCGCGCCGGGTGCTGGGGCAGGGCGCGGTGGTGCTGTTGATCACCGACGGGCTCGACCGCGACGACGGCGGGCTGCTGGCGGCCGAGATGGAGCGGCTGCATCTTTCGGCGCGGCGGCTGATCTGGCTGAACCCCCTGCTGCGCTGGGAAGGCTTCGCGCCCAAGGCCGGCGGCATCCGCGCCATGCTGCCGCATGTCGACAGCTTCCGCTCCAGCCATTCCATCGCCTCGCTGGAGGCGCTGGGGCAGGCGCTGTCCGCCGCCGGGGACAGCGGCGAGAAGGCGCGGCTGATGCGGCTGATGCGGGAGGGCTGAGCGTTTTCCCGACCAGCTTCTGCTGCTGCTCAGGGAACGAACCCCGGCGCCTCGCGTTTGTGCAGTGACGACGCTCCGCCCGGGCCATTTCGGGTATCGCCACAAGAGGACGCCATTATGAAAAATCGCTTTCTGACCGCCACCGCCGCCCTGTCGGTCGCGCTTGCCGCCATGCAGCCGCTGCCGATGCTGGCGCAGGACACGCCGAGCCCGGAAAACTGCACCCCCGGCGAGGGCGACTGCCCGCCGGAAGCCGCGCCGCAGGCGGAACAGGAAAGCGAGGCCCCGGCCGCCGAGGAGGCCGCCCCCGCCGAGGAGCCGGCAGAGGAAGCCCAGCCCGAGGCCGAGGCCGCCGAGCCTGTAGTGGAAGAGCCGATTGCTGAAGAGCCCGCTGCCGAAGAGCCGGCCGCTGCGCCTGAGGAAGCCCCCGCCGAAGTGACACCGGAAGCGGCCGTGGCTCCGACCACGGAAGAAGAGGCTGCTCCGGCCGAAGAACCTGCTGCCGAGGAGCCGGCTGCCGATGCTGCCCCTGCCGAGGAACCCGCTGCAGAGGAGCCCGCCGCCGAGGTGGATGCCGAAGTGCAGGGCGAGGCCGAGGCCGAAAGCCCGGCGGCGCTGGAAGAGAGCCTGCGTCAGCTCGAAGCCGAGGAAGCTGCCCCCGAGGTGACGGAAGAGGCTGCGCCCGAGGCCACCGAAGAAGCTGCTCCCGCGGAAGCGACCGAGGCTGAACCGACGAGCCCGGACGCCGCTGCCGATGAGGCCGAAGACACCAGCCCCGAGGCTCTAGCCGAGCGCCTGCGTCAGGTGGAAGAGGAAGACGCGGCTGCCGACGCCGCGACCGAGGAGACCGCTCCCGAGACTGACGCCGCGGATGCCGCTGCCGATGCTGAAGCCGAGCCGACCGACGCGCCGCAGACCCTAGAGGAGCGCCTGCAGACCGAGGGCGAGGCCGATGCGGCTGCGGACACCGAAGCTGACGCTACCACGGAGACCGATGCAGGCACGGACAGCGAAGCCGATGCGGCCACGGAGACTGATGCGGCCACGGACACCGACGCCGCTGCCGAGGAAGGCGCGACCGCCGATGACGCGGTGGCCGACGAAGCTCAGGCAGAGGACGCAGCGACCGAAGAGCCCGCCGCCGACGCTGAGGCCAATGTGGAGGCCGACGCCAATGTCGAGGCCACGGCCGAGCCGCAGGACACCCAGCCCAGCGAGGAGGCCGTCGAGACCCTCGGCAACCTGCTCACCGAAGGCGATGACGCCGAACCGGCGGCGGTCGAAGCCGGCCGCAGCGAAGGCGAGACCGACGAGAACGCCGGCCAGCTGATCGAGCGTCTGGTCACCGAGACCGATGCCCGCTCCAGCAGCGAGGAGTTCAGCAATCAGGTGACCGAGCGCAGCTCGAACGACGACGATGATGACGACGGGCTGAGCGATCTGCAGAAGTTCGGCCTGCTGGCCCTTGGCGGTCTCGCGGTCGGGGCGCTGCTGAACAACGGCGACGAGGTCGTGGCGAACACCGGCGACCGCGTGGTCGTGCAGCAGGCCGACGGCACCTATACCGTGCTGAAGGACGACGACACGCTGATCCGCCGCCCGGGCAGCGAGGTGCAGACCCGCACCTACAACGACGGCTCCACCGAATCGGTGGTGCTGCGTCAGGACGGCAGCCGGATCGTCACCATCCGCGACGCCTCGGGCCGCGTGCTGCGCCGCACCCGGGTCGGCCAGGACGGCCAGGAGGTCTATCTGATCAACGACATGACCCCCTACGAGCGGGTGGATGTCTCGCAGCTGCCGCAGCCGCGTCCCGAGCTGCGGCTCTCGACCCGCGACGGTTCGCTGCGCGAATCGCTCGACCGGCTGGAACGTCGTGACAGCGCCGAGACCGACCGTCGCTTCAGCCTGCGTCAGGTGCGCGAATATCGCGAGGTCCGCGACCTGGCCCCGAGCATCGACATCGAAGGCGTGAACTTCAACACCGGCTCGGCGGCCATCGGCGAGGCCGAAGCCCGCAAGCTGTCGGAGCTCGGCAACGCCATCGCCGACCTGATCGCCGAGCGTCCGAACGAGGTGGTGCTGATCGAGGGCCATACCGACGCCGTCGGCTCGGCCGCGTCGAACCTGGCGCTCTCCGACCGTCGCGCGGAATCGGTGGCGCTCGCCCTGACCGAGTATTTCGACGTGCCGCCGGAGAACCTCGTGGTGCAGGGCTATGGCGAGAGCGATCTCGTGGTGAACACCGAAGGGGCCTCGCGCGAGAACCGGCGCGCCACTGCCCGGATCATCACGCCGCTGCTGGAGCAGGCCGCCAACCGCTGATCGCGGATGAAGACAGCAGACGCCGCGGACCCCTGGTCCGCGGCGTTTCGCATGGCGCCAAAGCACACTGGTCCCGCGCCCTGCGCCGTCGCATAGTGCCGCCGAGGAGACAGCCGATGACCCGCGCCCCGCATGACAGCATCCCCGAAATCGCCCTCGACTGGCATCGCGACGGCCGCGGCGCCGTGCTGGCCACGGTGCTGGAAACCTGGGGCTCGGCCCCGCGCGCCGCGGGGAGCCAGCTCGCCGTCTCGGGCGAGGCCGAGATCATGGGCTCGGTCTCCGGCGGCTGCGTCGAGGGCGCGGTGGTGGCCGAGGCGCTGGAGGCGCTGGCCGACGGCCGGCCGCGCCTCATGAGCTTCGGCGTCAGTGATGACGAGGCCTTTGCCGTCGGCCTCGCCTGCGGCGGCACGATCCGGGTGCTGGTCGAGCCGGTGGGCGCGGCGCTGCCGGAGCCGCTGCTGGCCGGGCTGGTCGAGGCCCGCGCCGCGCGCCGCCCGGTGGCGCTCATGGTGCATCCGGAGCGCTGGGAGCGTCGCCTCGCCGGGGTGGAGGAGCCGGCGGTGGCGAGCCGGCTGCGCTCGGACCGCTCGGGGATGGAAGAGGACGGCTGGTTCATAGGCCTGCACAACCCGCCGCTGCGGCTGGTGGTGGTGGGGGCGGTGCATATCGCCCAGCCGCTGGTGCAGATGGCGCGGCTGGCCGGCTACGACCCGGTGCTGATCGACCCGCGCGCCGCCTTCGGCTCGGCCGCGCGCTTTCCCGGCGAGCGGATCCTCGAGGACTGGCCGGACGAGGCGATGGCGGCGCTGGATCCGGACAGCCGCACCGCCGTCGTCACCCTGACCCATGACCCCAAGCTCGACGACCCGGCGATCCTCGCGACCCTCGCAACACCGGCCTTCTACCTCGGCTGCCTCGGCTCGACCCGCACCCATGCAAAGCGGCTGGACCGGCTGCGGGCGGCGGGTGTGGCGGAGCCGGACATCGCCCGGATCCACGCCCCGGTCGGGCTCGACATCGGCGCGAAGACCCCGGCGGAGATCGCGGTCTCGGTGCTGGCGCAGATCACCCAAGTGCTGAGGCAGGGCTGATGCGCTTCGGCCCCGTGCCGCTGGCCGAGGCGGAGGGCGCGATCCTCGCCCATTCGCTGGCGCTGGAGGGCGGCCGGCTGCGCAAGGGCCTAGTGTTGACGGCGGAGGATCTGGCGCGGATCGCCGACGCGGGTTTCGCGAGCGTCACCGTCGCCCGGCTCGACCCCGGCGATGTGGCCGAGGACGCCGCCGCCGCCCGGCTCGCCGCGGCGCTGGCCCCCGACCCGCAGGCCGCGCATCTGCGCCGCTCCGACGCCTTCACCGGCCGGGTGAACCTGCACGCGGTCGGGCCGGGCATCGTGGCGCTGGACGCGGGCCGGGTGCATGCGCTGAACCGGATCGACCCGGCGATCACCCTCGCCACGCTGCCGCCGCATGCAAGGGTCGCCGCCGGCACGCTGGTCGGGACGGTGAAGATCATCAGCTACGGGGTCGAGGCCTCGGCGCTGGCCGCGGCCGAGGCGGTGGGCCGGGCGGCGATCCGGGTGCTGCCGGTGGTGCGGCGCTCGGCTGGGTTGCTGTTGACCGAGTCGCCGGGGCAGGAGCCGAAGCTCGCCGCCAAGGGCCGGCGCGCCGTGGAGGCGCGGCTCGCGGCGCTGGGGATGACGCTGGCCGGGGTGATGACCACTGCGCATGACGCTGCCGCGATGGCGGCGGCGCTGGCGGCGCTGCCGGGGGAGATGTTGCTGATCCTCACCGGTTCGGCCACCTCGGATCTGTTCGACACCGGGCCGGAGGCGGTGCGCGCGGCAGGGGGGAGCGTCGCGCGTTTCGGCATGCCGGTGGATCCGGGCAACCTGCTGTTCCATGGCCGGATCGGTCAGCGCCCGGTCATCGGCCTGCCGGGCTGCGCCCGCTCGCCGGCGCTGAACGGGGCGGATTGGGTGCTGGAACGGCTGGCCTGCGGGCTGGAGCTCACGGATGACGACATCGCGGCAATGGGGGTCGGCGGGCTGCTGAAGGAGATCCCGACGCGACCACAGCCGCGCGAAGCTCGCGATCGGAGAGGCTGAATTTTCTGCGAAAATTCGTGTTACGCGTTTTCTGCGAAAACGCCGGTTCCGATCTTTCGCAGAAAGATCGTGTGGCGCAGTCTTCGCAGAAGACTGCGCCGGGACTGCGGGCCCCGGGCTATGCCGGAGCCTGCCGGCCTCACTTCGGGCCGATCATCATCACCATCTGACGGCCCTCGAGCCGCGGGAAGGATTCCACCTTGCCGGCGTCGGCCTCGCCCACATCGGCGGCGACGCGGTTCAGGAGTTCCAGCCCGAGCTCCTGGTGCGCCATCTCGCGACCGCGGAAGCGGAGCGTGACCTTCACCTTGTCGCCCTCTTCGAGGAACTTCAGCACCGAGCGCATCTTCACGTCATAGTCATGCGTGTCGGTGCCCGGGCGGAACTTGATTTCCTTGATCTCGATGATGTGCTGCTTCTTGCGGGCCTCGGCCTCACGCTTCTGCTGCTCATACTTGAACTTGCCGAAATCCATGATCTTGCAGACCGGCGGTTCCGCATTCGGCGAAATCTCGACCAGATCGAGCCCGGCCTCCTCGGCCATCTGCATGGCGCGGGCGGGGGTCACGATGCCGACGTTTTCGCCATCCGCGCCGATCAGGCGGATCTCGTTCGAGCGGATGCGGTCGTTCACACGGGGGCCCGTATCGCGTTGCGGCGGGGCGTTGTGGGGTCTGCGGGCTATGGTGGCGTTCCTTGTGTCATTTCCGGGTCTGGTGCTGCAAAATAGAGGCTACGGCCCCGTGATTCAACCGGATTCGGGCCTGCCCTCGGATCGGGCGCCGCGCAGGACGATGCGGAAGGCCGGCGCCCGGCTTTTCCCGGGGCCCGATCTCTGCCATGCAGGGACGAAGCCATCCCGCGGGGAGGGCAAAGAGGAGATTATTCCATGAACAAGGGTCTGATCGTCGCGATCGTGGTGATCCTCGCGGCTGCCGCGGGCTATTATCAGTTCGGCTATTTGCCGCAGCAGCGCGCCGCCGAAGAGGCCGCGGCGCAGGTCGCGGCCGATGAGGAAGCCGCCGCTGCCGCAAGGACCGAAGCCGAGGCCGCCGCGGCAGCCGCCGCCGAGGAGGCCGCCGACGCAGCCGAGGCGACCGAGGCCGATGCGGCGAGCGCCGCCGCCGATGCCGCCGCCGCTGCCGATTTCGCCACCGAGGCCGCCTCCGACGCCGCGGCCGCCGCGGCTGCCGCCGTCAACAACGCGGCTGAGGCTGGCAGCGAGGCCGCGGCCGATGCCGCCGACGCCGCCACCAGCGCCGCCGACCGGGCCGCTGCCGCAGCGACCGCCGCCAGCAACGACGCTGCGGAAGCGGTCGGCAATCTGCTGCCGGCCGACCTGCTGACCGTCGAGAATTTCGACATCGACCGGGTGAATACGCTGATCGACGAGTCCGATTTGAACCCGGCCGTCAAAGGCACGCTGAAATCGGCGGTCGCCGCCGCCGCCTCGACGCCGGAACTGCTGGGCCCGGCGCTGGACCGGGTGCGGACCGCGCTGGGTCTCTGAGCCTCCGAAAGGCAGAAGGCCGCGCGGAGCGATCCGCGCGGCCTTTTGCGTTGCTGACTGCCGTCAGATGCCGTCGCCGACGAAGGCCTTTTCCACCACATATTCCAGCGGTTCGGAATTGGCGCCCTCGCGCAGCCCGAAGCCTTCGAGCACCGCCTTCACATCGACGTTGAACTGCAGCGAGCCGCAGACCATGGCGCGATCCTCCGCCGTGTTCATCGGCGGGATGCCGAGATCGGCGAAGACCTTGCCAGAGGTCAGGTTGTCGGTGATCCGGCCCATGCGGTCGGAGGGCTCGCGCGTCGTGGTCGGGTAGTAGAACAGCTTGCCCTCGACCATCTCGCCGATCAGCGGATCGTTCTGCAGACCCTCGACCAGTTGCCGGCCATATTCCAGCTCCGCCGTCTCGCGGCAGGTGTGCATCATGATGACCTGATCGTAGCGCTCGTAGGTCTCGGGGTCGCGCATCAGCGAGGCGAAGGGGGCGAGGCCCGTGCCGGTCGCGAGGAACCAGAGCCGCTTGCCGGGCAGGAGCGCGTCGAGCACCAGCGTTCCAACGGGTTTCGGGCGCAGGATGATCTGGTCGCCGGGCTGGATGTGCTGCAGCCGCGAGGTCAGCGGGCCGTCCGGCACCTTGATCGAGTAGAACTCCAGCTCTTCGTCCCAGTTGGGCGAGGCGATGGAATAGGCGCGCAGCAGGGGCTTGCCGCGCTCGTCCTGCAGGCCGATCATGACGAACTCGCCCGAGCGGAAGCGCAGCGATTGCGGACGGGTGACGCGGAAGGAGAACAGACGGTCCGTCCAATGCTGCACCGAGGTCACGGTCTGCGCGTCGGGCAGGGTCTTCACGATGGTGGCTGGCTGGTTCATTTTGCAGTCCTGTCTATCCGCACCCTTGGTAAGCCGTCGCGGGATGCGGGGGAAGCCGGAATTCAGGCCTTAAGGTGCGACTGATAGTCATGCTTTTGCCAGTCGGCGCGGAACAGCCATTGCTCTTCCGGCTGACGGGCGGCGAGATCCTCGGGGATTTCCACCTCGTCGAAACCCGAGCGGCGGGCCATGGCGTATTGGTCCGCCAGCAGCGGGCCATGGGCGCGCAGCCGCCCGGTGTAGCCCATCCGGCGCAGCCGTTGCGCAAGGCTGAAGCCGCGCCCGTCGCTGAAGCTGGGGAAGGCGATGCGGATCAGCTGCAGCGCGCCGAGCTGGTTGCCGAGCGCCGCCGGATCGGCGGTGTTGCTCAGATCGACGGCGCCGTTGTGATTGGCCAGATCGTCGAGCGGAACGATCGGGGCGGTGAAATCCTCGGGCGCGAAGCCCGCGTCGGTCACGATCACGCTCATGCGGCGCTCTCCTGTGTCACGGGGCCGCGCACGGCTTTCCCGTTGATAAAATGAATGCCGCATTCGGTTTTCTGGCTGCCGCGCCAACGGCCTGCGCGCGGATCTTCACCTTCCGCGACCGGGCTGGTGCAGGGTTCGCAGCCGATGCTCGGGTAGCCCTTGGCGACCAGAGGATGCCGCGGCAGGTTGTTGTTGGCGATATAGTCTTCCAGATCCTCGCGGCCCCAATGCGCCAGGGGGTTCACCTTGATGCGGCGGTCTTCCTCGGATTCGAAGAATTCCACCTCGGCGCGGGTGTTGCCCTGGTAGCGCTTGCGCCCGGTGATCCAGCCGTCGAAGGTCTTCAGCGCCCGTTCCAGCGGCTCCACCTTGCGCACCGCGCAGCAGGCGTCGGTGTTGAACTGGTTCAGCGTGCCGTCGGGATCCTCGAAATTCACCCGCGGCTGCGTGGCGCGGATGGTGCGCACGTCGCAGAGGTTCAGCGTGTCGGCGAGCTGGCGCTGGTAGTCCAGCGTCTCGCGGAACAGCATGCGGGTGTCGATGAACAGCACAGGCGTCTCGGGTGCGATGACCGAGACGAGGTGCAGAAGCACGACCGATTCCGCCCCGAAGGACGAGACCAGAGCCACCCGGCCAAGGTCCGCATCCTTCAAGGCATGTTCCAGCACCGCGGTCGCGCCGTGGTGCCGGTAGCGGCTGTTCAGTGCGGAAACGCGATCCGCAACCGAGCCTGAGGGAAAATCACGCGGCATCCTGCTGGCCTTCCGCCTCGTAGAGCGCGGCCTTGAACGGAGCGAGCCCAAGGCGGCGGTAGGTTTCGAGGAAGGTCTCCTCCGGCTCGGCCCGCACCTTGAGATAGGCGCCGATCAGCCGTTCGATGGCCGGAACGATCTCGTCATAGGCAAAGCCGGGGCCGGTCTTCTCGCCGACGACCGCCGTTTCGGTGCCGTCGCCGCCGAGCGTGATCTGGTAATTCTCCACCCCGGCGCGGTCGAGGCCGAGAATGCCGATGTGGCCGACGTGATGGTGACCGCAGGCATTGATGCAGCCCGAGATCTTGATCTTCAGGGGGCCGATCTCGTGCTCCAGCTTCAGCTCGTCGAAACGGGTGGCGATCTGCTGCGCCACCGGGATCGAGCGGGCCGTCGCCAGCGCGCAGTAATCCATCCCGGGGCAGGCGATGATGTCGGAGATCAGCCCGACATTGGCCGTGGCGAGGCCGGCCTGCGCGAGGGTCGCGTGAACGGCGGGCAGGTCCGACTTGTGGACATGCGGCAGGATCACGTTCTGCTCGTGGCTGATGCGCAGCTCGGAATGGCCGTAGCGTTCGGCCAGATCGGCCATGGTGCGCATCTGGTCCGCCGTGGCGTCGCCCGGCGTCGCGCCATGCGCCTTGAGGCTGATGGTGACGATGGCGTAGTCGGGATGGCGATGGGCGGCGAGGTTGGTGTCGGCCCAGGAGCGGAACACCGGGTCGGCGTTGTAGAAGGCGTCATAGCCATCGGTCGCCGCCTCGCGGAAGGCGGGCGGGGCGAAGGCGGCCTCGATCTGGGCCAGAAGCGCGTCGTTCTGGCCGCCCCAGACCGGCAGGATCTCGGCGAAACGCTGTTCGATCAGCGCGGTGATCTCGTCCAGACCTGTCTCGTGCACGAGGATCTTGATCCGTGCCTTGTACTTGTTGTCGCGCCGGCCAAGCTGGTTGTAGACGCTGAGGATCGCCTCGACGTAAGGCAGCAGCTCCGCCTTGGGCAGGAACTCCCGCACCACGCGGCCGATCATCGGGGTCCGGCCCAGACCGCCGCCGACGATCACCTCGAAGCCGGGCTCGCCTGCGCCATTGCGCACCATGCGCAGGCCGATGTCATGCGCCTTGGTCACGGCGCGGTCGTTGGGCGAGCCGGTGACGGCGATCTTGAACTTCCGCGGCAGGAACTGGAACTCCGGATGGTCGGTGGACCATTGGCGCAGCAGCTCGGCAATCGGGCGCGGGTCTTCGATCTCGTCGGCGGCAGCTCCGGCGAAATGATCGGCGGTCACGTTGCGCACGCAGTTGCCCGAAGTCTGGATGGCATGCATCTCGACATCGGCCAGCGCCGAGAGGATGGCGGGCACGTCGGGCAGCTTCGGCCAGTTGAACTGGATGTTCTGCCGGGTGGTGAAATGGCCGTAGCCACGATCCCAGGTCTCGGCGATCATCGCCAGCTGGCGCATCTGATGCGGGTTGATCGTGCCATAGGGAATGGCCACGCGCAGCATGTAGGCATGCAGCTGCAGATAGAGGCCGTTCATCAGGCGGAGCGGCTTGAATTCGTCCTCGGTCAGGGACCCGTCGATCCGCCGCTCGACCTGCTGGCTGAACTGCGCCACGCGGGAGCGGACGAAGGCCTCGTCGAAATCGGTGTAGCTGTACATCTGGCTGCCTTTCGTCGGAGGGAAGGGGCGCGTTTACTGCGCGGCTTCTTCCTGCTTGCCGTGGAAATAGTTGGAGGGACCGCGGGTGCGGAACTCCTCGCGGAAATGGGTCGGCTCGGGGCCGTCGGGGCCGCGCTTGGCATCGGCCAGATAGGCGCCGACGATCACCGACTTCTGCGCCGCCGCATGCAGCAGGCGCATCTGGGCATGGGCCTCGTCCTCGATCAGCTCGGCCTCGTGATGCTGGCGGCTCCAGCGGTCATCGGCGGTGAGATAGACCACGTCGCCCTCGAGCAGGGCATTGGCGGTGACGACCTTGGGGATATAGGGGCGGCTCATGCGAGGGCTTCCTTCAACTGAGGCAGGGCGAGCGCGGCGCGGCGGGGCGCGAGGCCGTAAAGCAGGATGGCGGGGCCAGACAGGGCGGCGGCGGCTTCGGGCAGGGTCTGCAGCGTGGCGGCGACGATGCGCTCGTCGGCGCGGCTGGCGTTCTCGACCAGTGTCACCGGGGTGTCGGCCCCGGCCCCGTGCATCATCAGCCGGCCCTGGATGAAGCGGGAGGATTTCTTGCCCATGTAGATCGCGGCGACCTCGCCCTTGCGGGCAAGCCCCGCCCAATCCTGTTCGGCAAAGCCGGCCATGTCATGCCCGGTGAGGATGCGCAGCGCGGCGTTGCGGCCGCGCTTGGTCAGCGACTGGCCGATGGAGGCGGCAGCGGCGGCGGCGGAGGTGAGGCCCGGCAGGATCGACCACTCGATCCCGGCCTCGTCCAGCGCGTCGATCTCCTCGTCAAGCCGGCCGAAGATACCCGAGTCGCCCGATTTCAACCGCACCACCCGCGCGCCCGTCTGGGCATGACCGGTGATCAGCGCATGGATCGCCGATTGTGGAGTCGAGGGGCCGAAACCCTCCTTGCCGACATCGACGCGCATCGCCTGCACCGGGATCAGCGCGAGGATCTCGGGCCCGACGAGGCGGTCGTGGATCACCACATCGGCGGTCTGCAGCGCGCGGAAGGCGCCAAGCGTCAGATGGTCTGCCGCACCGGGGCCCGCGCCGACGAAGGTCACGGTGCCGGCGCTGAGGGTCTGGGCTTGGGTCATCGGGGCGGGTCCGCTGCTGGGGTTGGTTGCCCTGAATATAGGAGATTTTCCTGCGCCAGGGCCATCCGCCCTTGCAGATAAGGATGATTGTTCCATATTAGCCGCCGCTTGGAACAGGGGTTCCGGATCAGGGGAGTTTCGCGGAATGGCAGTCCGGCTGGACGAGATGGACAGGAAAATCCTCGGCGAATTGCAGGAGGACGCGGCGCAGTCGCTCGACGAGATCGCCCGCAAGGTGGGCTCGTCGAAGACCCCGGTCTGGAATCGCATCCGCCGGATGAAGGAGGCCGGGGTGATCCTGCGCCAGACCGCGCTGCTCGACGCCGAGGCGCTGGGGCTGGAGGCCTGCTTCTTCGTGCTGATCCGCACCAGCGAGCATGAGGCCGACTGGCAGCGCAAGTTTCTCAAGGCGCTGCGGGAACGCCCCGAGGTGCTGGAGGCGCATCGGCTGGCGGGGGACATCGACTACATCCTCAAGGTGCGCGTCGCCAACGCGCGGGCCTATGACACGTTTTACCAGGCCCTGATAAGCGAGGTGCGTATCTACAATGTGACGGCGCTGCTCTCGATGGAGGAGATCAAGGCCACGACGGTATTGCCCTTGTGAGACGCCCGGGGCTCTGCCCCCGGCGCGGCCACGGGCCGCACGTTCCTCGCTGAAACCCTGCTACCAACAGGGTTTCCGGGGCTCGTCACCCCCGGGATACTTGGGCCAGGATGAATCAGGTGACCATCAGGCGTTCCAGACCGCGGAAGTGGTAGGTGTTGGCGTAACGGGGCTTGCCTATGAGGCGCAGCCCGGGGCGGCGGGCGAAGAGGACGGGGAGGGCGGCAGCCATCTCCAGCCGGGCGAGGGGGGCGCCGAGGCAGAAGTGCAGACCAGCGCTGAAGCTCAGATGCGCCTTCTCGGGGCGCGCGGGCAGGAAGCGCTGCGGCTGGTGCCAGGCCCCCGGGTCACGGTTGGCAGCGGCCAGGAGCAGCGCCACCTCGCTGCCGGCGCGGAAGCTCTGGCCCATGATCTCGGCATCGGCATAGACGTAGCGCTTGAAGAGATGCAGCGGCGGGTCGTAGCGCAGCAGCTCCTCCACGGTCGCGCCGATCTGCGGCGGCGACAGCGCCTCGGGCGGGGTTTCGGTTTCCAGCAGCGTCTTCACCGCATTGCCGATCGCATGCACGGCCGCCTCGTGGCCCGCGTTCAGGATCAGGATGCAGGTGGCGATCACCTCGTCGGTCGAGAGCCGCTCGCCCTCGGCCTCGGCCTGGATCAGATGGGTCAGCAGATCGTCGGCGGGGCGGCGACGGCGCGCGCCGATGTAGAGCCGCAGGAAC
>NZ_PZKG01000040.1 GCF_003034985.1 Cereibacter changlensis JA139 | reverse complement strand
CATCCTGTTTCTTCTTTGCAAAAATACTCTCGGGGGGAGCCGGCGCAGCCGGCGTGGGGGGCAGACAGCCCCCCTGCCCTGCCCGGGCCTAGAGATCCGACACATCCGCCCCGAGCCGCGCCATCAGGGGCAGGAAGGCCGGGAAGGAAGTGGCGATGGGCGAGCCGTCGTCGACCGACACCGGCTTCTGCGCCGCCATCCCCAGCACCAGAAAGCTCATGGCGATGCGGTGGTCGATATGGGTCTTGCAGGTCGCCCCGCCCGGCACGCCGCCAGCACCCATACCATAGACGATCAGCGTGTCCTCGTCCTCCTCGACTTGGACGCCGCAGGCCTCGAGCCCGCGCGCCATCGCGTCGATCCGGTCGCTTTCCTTCACCCGGAGTTCCTTCACCCCGCGCATCACCGTGCGGCCCTCGGCGCAGGCGGCGACGACCGAGAGGATCGGGTATTCGTCGATCATCGACGGCGCACGCTCGGGCGGCACCTCGATGCCCTTCAGCGGCCCGAAGCGCACGCGCAGGTCGGCCACCGGCTCGCCACCCTCCTCGCGCGGGTTCTCGAAGGCGATGTCGGCGCCCATCTCGACCAGCGTGAGGTAGAGCCCGTTGCGGGTCAGGTTCTGGCTGACCCCCGGCACGAAGATCTCCGAGCCCTCGACCACCAGCGCGGCGCAGACCGGGAAGGCCGCCGAGGAGGGGTCGCGCGGCACGGCCACGGTCTGGGCCTTCAGCTCCGGCTGGCCGGTCAGGGTGATGACCCGGCCCTCCGCGCCGTCCTCGACCGTCAGCTCGGCGCCGAAACCCACCAGCATCCGCTCGGAATGGTCCCGCGTCGCCTCGCGCTCGATCACCACGGTCTGTCCGGGCGCGTTCAGCCCGGCCAGCAGCACCGCCGATTTGACCTGCGCCGAGGCGACGGGCGTCGCATAGCGCACCGGCACCGGACTGGCCGCGCCGACCACCGTCATCGGCAGCCGGCCGCCCTTGCGCCCGTAGGCCTTGGCGCCGAACAGCGCCAGCGGGTCGGTGACGCGGCCCATCGGGCGCTTGCGCAGGCTGGCGTCGCCGGTGAAGGTCGCGGTGATCGGCGAGGTCGCCATGCAGCCCATGATCAACCGCACGCCGGTGCCGGAGTTGCCGCAGTCGATCACCTCCGCCGGTTCGGCAAAGCCACCGACGCCCACGCCATGCACCGACCAGCTGCCCGGCCCGTGGTGGATCACCTCGGCCCCGAAGGCGCGCATCGCCTTGGCGGTGTCGAGCACGTCCTGCCCTTCCAAGAGCCCGGTGATCTTCGTCTCACCTACCGCCAGCGCGCCGAGGATCAGCGCGCGGTGGCTGATCGACTTGTCGCCGGGCACTTCGGCGCGGCCCGTCAGCGGGCCGTTGCGCCGGGAAGTCATCGGTTGGGCTTGGCCGTGGCCGGACATGGGTCATTCCTCGCAATTCCGTCGCGGCTGGCTTAGCGAAACCGCCCGCTCCGGTCCAGCGCGATCAGCCGGCGCGGGTGAAGGTCACATAATGCGGCGCCCGCCCCTCGCGCAGCGCCTTCTGCTCGTAGCGGGTGGAATACCAGTCGGGCCAGGCCTCGGAGCCCTCCGAGACCAGCGTGAAGCCTGCCTGCGGCACCTCCTCCAGCGTCTGGCGGATGTAGTCGGGAATGTCGCTCGCCACGCGGAATTCGGCCCCCGGTTTCATCGCCCGGGCCAGGGGCACCAGATGCTCCTGCGTCACGAAGCGGCGGCGGTGGTGGCGCGTCTTGGGCCAGGGATCGGGGTAGTTGAGGAAGGCGCGGCTCAGGCTCGCCGCGGGCAGCACGTCGAAGAGGTCGCGCACATCGCCCGGATGCACCGCGAGGTTCCCCACCCCCGCCGCGCGGATCTTGCCCAGAAGCATCGCCACACCGTTGATATAGGGCTCGCAGCCGATCAACCCGATGCCCGGGTTGGTCGCCGCCATATGCACCATATGCTCGCCGCCGCCGAAGCCGATCTCCAGCCAGACCTGGCGGTCGTCGCCGAACAGCGCCGGAAGGTCGAGCGGCTGCCGCTCGGGGTTCTCCTCGCGGGTGATGCCGCGCGGGCGCAGCGCCTCGAGGTCCTCGTTCAGATAACCCTTTTGGCTCGGCCGCAGCGTCTTGCCGAAGCGGCGGCCGTAGAAGTTGCGCCATTCCGGGGCGGCGGGCGGCAGGTCGGGATCGTCGGTCATGACAGGCTTTCGCTGATGCAGCCTCGGGGCCTAGCCAAAGCGCCGCAATGCGTCAAGCCAAAGCCCCCCCGCGAGCGCTTCGGCTGGGCCCGGGTGGCGCCTTGACTTGGCGCGGCGGAAAAACTTCTGCCGCCAGAAATCTTCTTCCTTTCGGGGGCCCGGAGGGAACCAAAACAATATCTCGTACAATCAATGGCTTGATGGACGAGTATCCCATATCATCCTTCCTGTTATGCGATAACATCCTGCCGTTTTTGCTTAGCCTGCTCCCCCGACCCATGTTGGCGGCATCAACACCTGGAGGATCAGATCCATGCAAGCCAACCTGAAGAAAACCGGAGTCGCTGCCCTCGTCTCCTTCGCCATGATGGCCGGCGCCGTCGCCCCGGCCCATGCCTTGGGCAAGCGCGAGAAGGGCTTCCTGACCGGCGTCGCCGCCACCGTCGCGGTGGGCGCGCTGATCAACCAGCAGCGCAACCAGCAGAACCAGCATCCGCGTCGCGTCGTGCAGCAGCAGCCGCAGTATTACGCGCCGCAGCCGCAATACTACGTGCAGCAACCGACGCCGACCTATGCCCGCACGGCCCCCGTGGCCTACGAGCCGCGGTACCGCGCGCCGAGCATCTATTCGGTCCCCGCCGCGACCACCTTCAACGAATACAGCCCGCAGATGCGCCGTGAGATCCAGCTGGAGCTGGCGCGCTACGGCTACTACTCGGGCTCGATCGACGGCGCCTGGGGTCCGAACACCTACCGCGCCGTGCAGGCCTATGCCCGCGACAGCGGCAACACGAGCTCGCTGAACTCTGTCCGCGGCGCCTACGGCCTCTACGACGCCCTCGTCGGCTGAGGCCTCCCCCATTTCAAGCAGATATTTTTGAGGCAGATCATTCTACAGCAAAGCCCCGGAGTTTGCTCCGGGGCTTCATTCTTTCCAGCGGTGGGAAGGCTCAGACGGCCTTCTTCAGCTGCTCGATCAGGTCGGTCCGCTCCCAGGAGAAGCCGCCGTCGGCCTCCGGCGCGCGACCGAAATGGCCATAGGCCGAGGTCCGGGCGTAGATCGGACGGTTCAGGTTCAGATGCTCGCGGATGCCGCGCGGCGTCAGATCCATGCATTCGGCCACGGCCTTCTCGATCGCCGAGGCGTCGACCTCGCCGGTGCCATGCGTGTCGACATAGATCGACAGCGGCTTGGCCACGCCGATGGCGTAGGAGACCTGCAGCGTGCAGCGGTCGGCCAGACCCGCCGCCACCACGTTCTTGGCGAGGTAGCGCGCGGCATAGGCCGCCGAACGGTCCACCTTGGTCGGATCCTTGCCCGAGAAGGCCCCGCCGCCATGCGGCGCGGCGCCGCCATAGGTGTCGACGATGATCTTGCGGCCGGTCAGCCCCGCGTCGCCGTCCGGCCCGCCGATCACGAAGGTGCCGGTCGGGTTCACCCACCACTCGGTCGCCTCGGTCAGCCAGCCCTCGGGCAGCACTTCACGGATATAGGGCTCGACGATGGCGCGGATGTCGGCGCTGGTCTGCCCGGCGTCGGAGTGCTGGGTCGAGAGCACGATCGAGGTCACCTCGACCGGCTTGCCGTTCACGTAGCGCAGCGAGAGCTGCGACTTGGCGTCGGGCCGCAGCGTCGGCTCCTGGCCGGATTTGCGCACCTCGGCCAAGCGGCGCAGGATGGCATGGGAGTAGAGGATCGGGGCCGGCATCAGCTCGGCGGTCTCGCGGCAGGCATAGCCGAACATGATGCCCTGGTCGCCGGCGCCGTCACGGTCGACGCCCTGGGCGATATGGGCGGACTGCTTGTGCAGGTAGTTCTGCACCTCGATGCCCTGCCAGTGGAAGTGTTCCTGCTCGTAGCCGATGTCCTTCACGCAGTCGCGCACGATACCGTCGACTCGGCCCATGAACTCGTTCAGCTTGTCGGGATCGGAGAGCCCCACCTCGCCGCCGACGACAACGCGGTTGGTCGTGGCGAAGGTTTCGCAGGCGACCCGGGCGTTGGGTTCTTCGGTCAGGAAGGCGTCGAGGATGGCGTCGGATACCCGGTCGCAAAGCTTGTCGGGATGGCCCTCCGAGACGGACTCGGAAGTGAAGACGTAGTTGTTGCGTGACATTGGGAAGTGCTCCGTTGGGTTACCCCCGCCACGCCAGGAAGCCGTTGTGACGGTTCGATAAGTCGCGGCTACACCCGCCCCCCCGAAGGGTCAAGCCTGCCGCGGCCTGCGGCGCAGGAGCAAGCCCGCCGCAAGGGCCGCGAACATCAGCAGGACCGGGAATTCTCCCAATGTTGCGAAGGGGGTAGCGGGTAAAGACCCCGGCAGTGCGACATCTTTGTAACCTGCCGCGCCAAGCGGCAGTTCGTCCAGGATCCGCCCCTTCGCGTCGATCAGCGCCGAAACCCCGGTATTGGCCACCCGGACCAGCGGCAGCCCCTGCTCGATGGCGCGCAGCCGCGCCTGGGCCAGATGCTGATAGGGGCCGGTCAGCGTGCCGAACCAGGCGTCGTTGGTTACCTGCAGGATCCAGTCGGCGCGTTCCGGCGCGGCGCGCAGGTCCTGCGGGAACACCGCCTCGTAGCAGATCAGCGGCAGCACCTTGCCCAAGGCGCCCAGATCCAGCACCGAAGCGCCGGCCCCCTCGGAATAGCCGTTGCCTTGCTGCGCCGCAAAGGCCCGGATGCCGAACAGCCGGTCCATCGTGTCGCCGAAGGGGATGTATTCGCCGAAGGGCACCAAATGGTGCTTGTCATAGACCGCCTGCACCCCGGCGTCGGCGGCCACCACCACCAGCGAGTTCCAGAACCGCCAGCCCTCGCCGCGCTGGATGCCGGCCAGCACCGGCGCACCCTGCGCCGCCTCGGCCATCTCGATCAGTGCGCCCTCCGACTCTTCCAGCAGATAGGGCACCGCGGTCTCGGGCCAGATCACCGCGTCCGGCCGCGGCTCGGCGGCGGTGAAGGTCAGCTGGCGGTCGAACAGCATCCGCGCCATGCCCGGCTGCCATTTCGTCGCCTGATCGGCGTTCGGCTGCACCAGCCGCAGGGTGATCCCCGGCGCCTCCGGCTCCGGCTGCTGCAGCCGCTGCCAGCCGAAGCCCGCGGCGGCGGCGAGGATCAGCCCGCCCGCCAGCGCGCCCTTCCAGCGGAAGGCGACCGGCAGCGCCGCGGCGAGCGTGGTCATCAGCGTCAGGCCGGAGGGGCCGATCAGGCTCGCTGCCTGCGCCGGCCAGGTCCCGATCCAGACATGGCCGACCAGCGCCCAGGGAAAGCCGGTCAGCACGTAGCCCCGCGCCAGCTCCACCGCCGCCAGCGCCGTGGCGAAGGCAAGCGCCCGCCGCGCCGGATGGGTCGGCAGGGCCGAAAGGAAGCCCGCCAGCGCCCAGAACAGCGCCAGCCCGAAGGAGATCAGCACAACGGCGAAGGGGGCCATCCAGCCGTCGCGGGCGGCGTCGATCAGGAAAGGCTCGAAGATCCAGCTCAGCGACAGGGCGAAATAGCCGGCCCCGCCGAACCAGCCGGTCAGCGCCGCCGTCTTGCGGCCCGGCTCGCGCGCCACCAGCAGCGTCAACGCCGCCAGGCCGATCAGGGTCAGCCCCCAGAAGCCGAGCGGGGCCTGACCCGAGGCCATCACCGCCCCCAGCCCGAAGGCCGCGCCCAGCCGCGCGCGCAGGCTCCACTGTTCGGCTTTGGCGGTCATGGGTCTGTCCTGCGGCTGCGTCAGCCGCTGGGTGCCCCGCCGGCGCGGGGTCGTCAAGAGCCCGCCGATCAGGGCCGCGTGATCCGGCGGGGCGGCAGCGCGCCCCTGCCGCGACTGGGGCGACGCCGGACAACCATTCCTGAGGTGAAAGCTGCCGGCCGCCGCCCGGACTTCCGCCGGCACGGCGTTCGGCGTCATTATTTGCGCGCTGTTCCGCCACGGGCGATGTGTTGACCGGCAGCCCGCATCAGGCTGCCGGCCAACGCCGTGACTGTTTCGCCTTGCCCCAGCCAAGGGACACGCCCAGTTGAAGTCCCTCCGCGGCAGCGCCGCCCGAGGGGCCTCGATGGCCCCGAGGGCGGCTCCCCCCGGCGGTCACGCGCCTTCGGTGGCCTTCTCGATCAGCGCCACCGGGGTCTGGGCCTGCACCACCCCCGGCATCCGCACCCGCAGCCGCTTGATGCGGCGCGGATCGGCGTCGATCACCTCGAACTCGGCCCCGCTCTCGTGCGGCACGATCTCGCCGCGCACCGGCACCCGGCCCGTGCGCAGGAAGACCAGACCGCCCAGCGTGTCGATCTCCTCGTCCTCCTCGTCGCGGCGCAGCCTGAGGCCGATCTCGGCTTCGAACTCCTCCAGCGGGGCGCGGGACTGGACGATGTAGACCCCCGGCTTCTCCTGGACCCAGAGCGCACCCTCGGCCTCGTCATGCTCGTCCTCGATCTCGCCGATCACGGTCTCGATCAGGTCCTCGATGGTCACCAGCCCGTCCACGCCGCCGTATTCGTCGATCACCAGCGCCATATGCACCCGCTCGCGCTGCATCTTCTGCAGAAGCACGCCGATCGGCATCGAGGGCGGGGCATAGAGCACGGGGCGCAGCAGCTTGCGCAGGCTGAACCGGCCGCTGGAGCCGTTGAACCCGTGCTGCAGCGCCAGGTCCTTCAGCAGCACCAGCCCCTGCGGGTGGTCCAGCGTGCCCTTGTAGACCGGCATGCGGGAGAAGCCATGTTCGCGGAACACCTCGACCAGCTCGTCCTTGCCGATGTCCAGCGGCACGGCGATCACCTCGACCTTGGGAATCGCCACATCGTCGACGCGCAGGCGGCGCAGGTTGGCGATGCCGGGAAGGGTGAGGCTGTGAGCCAGCGTCAGCGCCGTCGATTGCGACGAGCCGGCGTCATTCGCGGGCTCGTTCGGGCTGAACGCGCTGAGGATGCGGCCGATGATGCCGCGTTGCCCAGGCTCTGGGGGGTGGTCGTCGTCACTCGATCTCTGCGCGCCCTGCGCTGCGAGAGACCCGTCGTTGCTACTGCCCATCGGTCCTTTTCCAAGAAGTGAAACGCCAGGATCGGCGCGGGTCGTTCAATATGGGTCGGCGATGCCGAGAGTTGCAAGTACGCGCGTCTCGATGGCCTCCATCAATTCGGCATCCGCGTCCTCGATGTGGTCATAGCCCAACAGATGCAGAATGCCATGAACGATCAGGTGTGTCACATGGTCCTGCATCGCTTTTTCCTGCTCGGCGGCTTCCCGCGCGCAGGTCTCCCAGGCGATGGCGATGTCGCCAAGTTCCTCGGGGTCGTCGGGATCGCCCGGTTCGGGCAGCTCCGGCGCCAGCCCCGGTTCTTCCGGAGCGCGGTCCTCCGCGGGGAAGGACAGCACGTTGGTCGGCTGGCCCTTCTGCCGGAAGGCACCGTTCAGCTCGGCGATGCGGGCGTCGTCGCAGCCCATCAGCACGATGCCGAAGCCCTCGGGCTCGAGCGAAAGCGCGGCAAGGGTCGCCCCTGCCGCGCGCGAGGCCAGCGCCGGAAGGTCGATGCCCTCCCAGCGCGGGTCTTCTATGACTGTGTCAACCAGAGGCTCCATCGTCGGCCTCATACGCCTCGATGATGCGGGCGACAAGCGGGTGCCGCACCACGTCCTTCGAGGTGAAGTAGTTGAAGGTCACGCCCCGCACCCCGTTCAGGATGCGCTCGGCGTCCTGCAACCCCGAGGCGGTGCCGCGCGGCAGGTCGATCTGGGTGCGGTCGCCGGTGATGACCATGCGGCTGCCCTCGCCCAGACGGGTGAGGAACATCTTCATCTGCATGGTCGTGGCGTTCTGCGCCTCGTCCAGCACCACGAAGGCGTTGCTCAGCGTGCGCCCGCGCATGAAGGCCAGGGGAGCGATCTCGATCCGCTTCTCCTCCATCAGCTTGGCGAGCTGCTTCTGCGGCAGGAAATCGTTCAGCGCGTCGTAGAGCGGCTGCATGTAGGGGTCGATCTTCTCCTTCATGTCGCCTGGCAGGAAACCGAGCCTCTCGCCCGCCTCAACCGCCGGACGGCTGAGGATGATCTTGTCCACCACGCCGCCGATCAGCATGGTCACGCCCACCGCCACCGCAAGATAGGTCTTGCCGGTGCCCGCCGGGCCGATGCCGAAGCCGAGCTCGTTGTCGAAGAGGTTGGCCACATAGGCCTTCTGCGCCTCGGTGCGCGGCTCGACCGGCTTCTTGCGGGTGCGGATCTCGTATTTGCCGGGGGTGAAGAGCTCGATCTGCTCGCCCGGGTCGCGGATCAGGTCGGTCATCGGCTTGCCCATGCGGATCGCGCCGTCGATGTCGCCCGCCACCACGGCGCGGCCGGATTCCAGCCGGGCGTAGAGCCCGCGAAGCACCGCCGCCGCCTGTTCCCGCGCGTTCTTCTCGCCGATCACCGCCAGCCGGTTGCCCCGCCGCAGGATATGCACGCCCATCTGGTGTTCGATCTGCGCCAGATTGCGGTCGAATTCACCGCAGAGGCCGATGAGCAGGCGGTTGTCGGGAAATTCCAGAAGTGTCTCTACCACATCTTCCGAACGGGTCGGGGGGGTCAGCGCGCTGATGCCCAAGGACATCTCCTTATTCTGGCGGTTGCACTTCATAAAGAGTGGGGTCGAAAGGGGAGTCTGGCAAGTCGCAATCGGCTTTTCCTGAGACGACCCTCAAGAAAATGCGTCTCCTGCCCATTTTTGCGCTACTGCTTGTAACAGGACAGCGACGTTTCCGGCGACCCGAGGCGCCAAGCGGCGGTTTCCGCCGCCCGTCCGGTCAGGCCCGCGCCAGCTCCGCCGCCAGCGAATTGGTGCTGCTCGCGGTGATGCGCACCCGCACCAGCTGGCCCACCTGCCCCTCGGGGTCGGTGACATGCACCGCATGCAGGTGGTCGGACTTGCCCACCATCTGCCCCGGCAGCCGCCCCGGCTTGTCGTAGAGCACGCCGACCTCGCGCCCCACCATCGCCTCCTGCGCGGCGCGCTGCTGGCGGGTGATCAGCGCCTGCAACGCCTGCAGCCTTGCGTCGGCGACCTCGGCCGGCAGTTCCGGCTTCTCGGCGGCGGGAGTGCCCGGACGGGCCGAATACTTGAAGGTGTAGGCCGCGCCATAGCCCACTGCGCGCACGAGGCTCATGGTCGCCTCGAAATCGGCATCGGTCTCGCCAGGGAAACCGACGATGAAATCCGAGGTCAGCAGGATATCGGGCCGCGCCGCGCGGATGCGCTCGATCAGCCGCAGGTACTGCTCGGCGGTATGCTTGCGGTTCATCGCCTTCAGGATGCGGTCCGAGCCCGACTGCACCGGCAGATGCAGATAGGGCATCAGCTTGGGCTCGTCGCCATGGGCGGCAACCAGATCGTCCTCCATGTCGTTCGGATGCGAGGTCATGTAGCGGATGCGCTGCAGCCCCTCGATCCGCGCCAGTTCGCGGATCAGCCGCGCCAGCCCCCAGCCGTCGCCGTGATAGGCGTTCACGTTCTGCCCGAGCAGGGTGATGTCGCGCACCCCCTTCTCGACCAGCGCCCGCGCCTCCGACAGCAGCCGCTGGGCCGGGCGCGAGACCTCCGCGCCGCGGGTATAGGGCACCACGCAGAAGGCGCAGAACTTGTCGCAGCCCTCCTGCACCGTCAGGAAGGCCGACGGACCGCGCAGCGCCTTGCGCTCGGGCAGATGGTCGAACTTGTCCTCGGCGGGGAAATCGGTGTCGATCACCTGCGCGCCATTGCCGGTGCGGGTCAGCATCTCGGGCAGGCGGTGATAGCTCTGCGGGCCGACGACCAGATCGACCAGCGGCATCCGCCGCAGGATCTCGGCGCCCTCGGCCTGCGCGACGCAGCCCGCCACGCCGATCTTCATCCCGGGCTTCGCCTGCTTCAGCGGGCGCAGCCGCCCCAGGTCGGAATAGACCTTCTCCGCCGCCTTCTCGCGGATGTGGCAGGTGTTCAACAGCACCATGTCGGCCTCTTCGGCGTTCTCGGTGGTCACATAGCCCTGCGCGCCCATCGCCTCGGCCATGCGCTCGCTGTCATAGACGTTCATCTGGCAGCCATAGGTCTTGATGAACAGCTTCTTGGCTTCCGACATTCCGCGCATTCCCGTGTGCTGAAGCCGAGGTCATACAGGAAACCTGCGACAAAGAGCAACCGGGGCGGGCTCCGCTTGCAATGGCGCGGCGCTTCGGGGAGCTTCGCGGCAAGGGTTAGGTCAGGGGTCGGACGGGGGGTGGGGTGATGCGCTACGGCAGTCTGACCGAGTTCCTGCTGGGCGGCCCGGCGGCGCTGGCCAAGGGCCCGGTCGCCGTGGTGATGGCCGAGGATCCGGTGGAGGTCGACAGCACCCTGCGCCACGCGCTGAAGGCCGGCTTCCGCCCGGTGCTGCTGCTCGCCCCCGAGGCGATCCGGCTCGACCCGGCGACCGAGGCGCTGGTGCATCGCGTGAGTTTCGACGTCCATGCCGAGAACGCGATGATGATCGCGGTGAACCGGCTGGCCGCCGCCGCGCCGGGGATCTGGTTCCACTACTGCTACAACGCGGAATACCTGTTCCACCCGTTCTGCGAGACCCGCAACATCCGCGAGTTGATCGCCTTCCACACCGAGGAACGGCGCGACGCGGTGCTGTCCTATGTGATCGACCTCTACGCCGTCGACCTGGACCTTCATCCTAATGCGGTCTCGCTGGAGCAGGCGATGCTCGACCGCTCCGGCTATTACGCGCTGGGACGCGACGACCCTGTCAATCCCGGTCGCCAGAAGGAGCGGCAGCTCGACTTCTTTGGCGGGCTGCGCTGGCGCTTCGAGGAGCATGTCCCTCCGCTGCGCCGCAAGATCGACCGCATCGCCCTGTTCCGCGCCAAGGAGGGGCTGCAGCTCCGCCCCGACTTCACCTTCACCGACGAGGAATACAACACCTACGCCTGCCCTTGGCACCACAACATCACCACAGCGATCTGCTCATTCCGCACCGCCAAGGCGCTGAAGAGCAATCCCGGCTCGACCTTCGACATCCGCAGTTTCCGCTGGCGCAACTCGGTCGCGTTCCGCTGGAGCTCGCAGCAGCTGATGGACCTAGGGCTGATGGAGCCGGGGCAGTGGTTCTGAGGCGGCGGCTTTCCCGGGGAAACCTGCTTGCCTTCGCCGCAAGATTGATCTGGTGTGCGCGGCGCGATCCAGGGAGCCCCGCACATGATTTCACCAGACTGGCCGATCATCATCTTGTCGCTCGAAGGCGACGAGGGCCGGCGACAAGCTCTCACCGATGCTCTGATGCAGGCAGGACTCCCGTTCCGGATTTTCTACGGCGTTGATGGCAGGCGAGGGCTGCCTGCGGCGTACGACCCGCTCATCGACAGGGAGGCTGCCCAAAAGCGGCTGCGCCGCCGGATGACCGATGCCGAGTTCGCTTGCGCCCTGTCGCACAGGGCGATCTACAGCCTGATCCTGGATGAGAATCTGGCCGGCGCCGTGATTCTGGAAGATGATGCAATCATCAACCCGGACTTCGTGGAGTTCATCCGCAGCGGCTTGCAGCGAACCGGGACGATGATGTTGATGGACTACAACTATGGCCGCGCCCTGCCGTGGCAGCGCAAGGCCCTTGGCCGGTGGACCCTTCACCGCGCCGCCCAGCGCGCGACCTTCACCTCCAGCTACTCGGTATCGCGCAGCGCCGCCATGACCTTGCTGGAGGCGACGACACCGGTCAGCTACGTCGCCGACTGGCCGGTGAACCTTTACGAGATGGGCGCCTGGCTGGTCTCCCCCAAGCTTGCCGCACAGGGCGGCGATCCGGCGCAGGTGTCGCGGATCGGGGCAAGGCCAAAGGCCTCGCCGAGAGGGCGGTCACGAGCCAGGATCGGCTTCCGCTGGAGCGACATCGGTCCTTACCTGCGCCGCAGGCTCTCGCGGCCAGTGGGCCGCTGAAAAGGCACACAAGTTCGCAGTCGCGTGCGGAGGACGCCAGGCCGTGCAGCCCGCCTCAGCCGCGCACGCAGGCGCGGCCGTCCTCCTTGGCGCGGTAGAGCAGCTTGTCCGCCCGGCGGATGCTGTGGTGGATGTCCCGGTCGGGGCGCAGCGCCACCACGCCGGCGGAAAAGGTATAGGCGACCGAGGGGTGATCGACGTTGTTCGCCGACCGGGCGATCTCGTCCTGGAGCCCCTCCAGCCGCTGCCGCGCCACCTCGATCCGGCAGTTCGGCATGAAGAGCAGGAACTCCTCGCCGCCGAACCGGCCAAAGAGGTCGACGGTCCGTACGCTGTTCACCACGGTGCGGCAGAAGGAGACCAGCACCGCGTCGCCCACGCCATGGCCGTGGACATCGTTCACCTGCTTGAAATGGTCGAGGTCCAGCACCGCCAGCGCGTGGTCGCCGAACTCCGGCTCGTCCCGCTGCTGCTCGAGAAACTCCTCCAGCCGTTCCGTCACATAGCGGCGGTTCGGCACCCCGGTCAGCGGATCGGTCCAGGAGGCGCGCTGCGCCGCATCCCGCTCCTTGCGCAGCGCCCGGCTTTCCGAGCGCAGCGAGGTCACGTCGGTGGCGTAGAACAACATGCTGCCATCCGGCGCGACGGTCTCGGTCGCCCAAAGCCAGCGCCCGCCATGCAGCGCCAGCTCGAAGGCGCGGTAGGCGGAGGTCCCGCGATGCGCCGCCGCGCTGGTCAGCCAGGCCTCGATATCCGCCGTGCCGATCACCGCGCCGCGCCGCTCGGCGTGGTTTTCCTGCATGATCTGCCGCCACGACGGTTGTTCGGCGGGATCGCAATGATAGGCCGCGCAGAAGGCGGGGTTGGCGACGCGCAACCGGTCCTCGGAATCGAAGACGGCGAACAGGTCTTCGGACTGCCGGATCAGGTCCTGGAAGTCGCTTTGCGGATCGAATCCGCGGAGGGTGTCAGGGTGCAGCATCAATTGGTCATTCACCTGTGTGCGTTGGGCCAAGCCCTATCCGCCAGCCGCGTCCTGCGCCATAGCGTCGAGCGGGTTCCGGCCCCCGCCGCCGAAGATTTTCCGGCCGCTGCCTGACTTGAGGGCAATGACCCGTGACGACGTACCGAAGCGGGGCCCGACGGTCCGACTTTCCGCACCGATTTCCCTCCGCGGAGGCGCCGCTCACCCGTCCTGCAGCGCAGCGAGGCCCTTGCCGAGAATCGGTCCGGTCGGCCGCCCGGTGGGCGAACCGCCGAGCGGTTCCAGCGTGATCTCGTAGAGCTGCCGCCCGGCGGGGCGCGGCAGTGGCGGTCCTTCCAGCCGGGTCGCCGCCGCCTCGGTGAGGATGCCGAGCGAGACCGGCCCCATTTCGGCCGAGGGCAGCGTCCAGACCTGCATCGTCCGGTCCGGCGGCACGGCGACATCGGCGAGGAAACGCACCTGCGCGGTGTCGTCGCCGTAATCCTCCACCATCGCCTGCGGCACGCCCTGGTCGTCGAGCAGAACGGCGATCACCAGCGGCTCCGGCTCGGGCCGCTGCCAGCCCAGCACGAGGCCGGCCAGCAGCCCGGCGCAGGCGGCGAGCGCCGGCGCCCAGCGCCGCGCCGGCAGTCCGGGCAGGTTGGCAGCGGTCGGCGCAGGCGGCTCGGCGGCGATCGCCGCGCGCACCCGCTCGGCGAAACCGGGCGGCAGCGCGGCCTCGGGGGCGGAGAGGTCCAGCGGCAGCAGCCGGTCGCGCGCCTGCGCGACTGCGCGGGCCAGCGCCGGCTCGCGCTCCATCCGCGCCTCGAAGCCGGCCGCCTCCAGCGGCTCCATCAGCCCCAGAACGTAATCGTCGGCCATCTCTCGCGGGTCGAGGCTCATGACAGACACTCCCTCAGCGAGGCCAGCCCGCGCCGGATCCAGGATTTCGCCGTGCCCAGCGGCACCTGCTGCCGGCCGGCGATCTCGCCATGGCTGAAGCCGCCGACATGGGCCAAGAGGATCGCGTGCCGCGCCTCGCCATCGAGCTGCGCCAGGCAGTCGCGCAACCGGCCCGACCCGGGCAGAAGCTCCCAGCCCTCCTGCGGCACCGCCTCCTGCCGCGCCTCCTGCAGCGCGACCAGATCCTCCGGCGCCAGCGTCGTCAGCCGCCGCCCGTCGCGCAGGATGTTCAGGCAGCGGTTGCGCAGCACGGCATAGATCCAGCCGCGCGCCGACCCGTCCTCAGCCCGGAACTGCCCCGCCTTGCGCCAGATCTGCACCATGGCGTCCTGCACCGCCTCCTCGGCCAAGTCGCCGCGGCCCAGCATCCGCCGCGCCACGCCGAACAGCCGCCCGCCCTCCAGCCGCAGGATCGTGTCGATGCCCTCCGCCTGCCCCGCCGCACAGGCGCCAAGCGCGGAGATCAGATCGCCCTGATCCGTCGGCCGGATGTACTGCACCGTCATTCCCTGCTCCCGAAGCTTCGGCCTTTGCATCGCATGCAATGCCGCCGTCGGTCCAGCTTGGTTCTGCATAGGCTTCCTCCCTCTTTCCCCGAAGACACCGGAGCCCGCCCGGCGGATGCAGAAAAAACCCGCATGCCCTGCATCCAGTGGCCGTCCCGCCGTGTCTTCAGGTCATGACGGGCAGAAAGGCTGCCCCGAAGTGACAGCAACCGAAAGGATTTTCCATGAAGACCCTCAGCCTGATGTCGACCGCCGCCCTCCTGCTCGCCGCCCCCGCCGTCTTCGCCGCCCCCGCCGTCGGGCTGGTCGGCGACAAGACCCTCGTGATGTTCGACACCGAAACGCGCACCGTGTCGGGCAGCATGGAGGTCACCGGCGTCGACAGCCTCGTCGGCATCGACCTGCGCCCGTCGAACAACACCCTGATCGGCGTCACCCCCGACAGCACCGTGGTCACCATCGACACCGCGACCGGGGCCGCGACCGAACTGTCGAAGATGAACACGCCGCTGACCATCGGCGACGCGCCGGTGGTGGTCGACTTCAACCCGATGGCCGACCGGCTGCGCTTCATGACCGGCACCACCAACCACAGGGTGAACGTCGACACCGGCGAAGTGACGGTGGACGGCAGCCTGGCCTATGACGCCGCCGACATGCATGCCGGCGAGGCCCCGGCCATCGTCGCGGCGGCCTATACCAACAGCTACGGCAAGCCGGAGGCGACGGCGATGTATGACATCGACGCAACCATCGTCGCGCTGATCCGCCAGACAGCCCCGAACGAGGGCGCCCTCGCCGCCATCGGCAAGCTCGGCATCGTCGACCCCGCCGCCGGCTATGCCTTCGACATCCAGAGCACGGCAGACCTGACCAACACCGCTTGGCTGGTGAACGGCGCCACGCTCTACAGCGTCGACCTGGAATCCGGCGCCGCGACGGAGGCCGGCAGCATCGAGGGTGCGGACGGCGACATCCGCGATATCACCATCTTCCCGGCGATGTGACGCCCCCAGCGCCGGCCCAACGGGCCGGCGCATCCTTGCGGTCAGCCTGGTCCGTCCAGACGGGCCGGTTCATCCCTGCTCTCGGCCAAACCAGTCCATCCGATGGGCTGGGCGGCTGTCCCCCTACGAGCCAACTTGGCTCGAAAGGCACCCGTCTTTCCATCAGGCTGGTTGCATCGGGAGGCCAACGCGAGTCGCCGTCACTATTGTGCCGGCCTCGCGACCGACAGCGCCCTGCCTTTGCCGACTGCTCCGGTGGTCAGTCGACCTGCCCACTTCCGTCGGCCCAAGCTGCCGCCACCGGACACATGCCCGCGAGTTCCGGCATCTCGGCGCAGAGCCGCCGCAAGGTGTCTCGGGTCACGCCCATCGCCACCTCGCTGCGGATGTCGAAGGTGTAGAGCGCTTCGGCGATGCTGTTGATCGCCTTCAGCCGCTGGGCGTCCTCCTTCAGATCCCAGGCCCGCAGCGCGCCAGAGATGTTGCGGATCGCCGCCATCCCCTCCAGCATGATGTCGCAACCGAGATCGCTCCGCCGCTGGATGTCCTCTGCCGTCATCGCCATCCCCTCGAGATCCGGCCGCCGATGCTTCGACAGCCCCCTCCCGAAAGCGTCGGCGCCCCGGGCCGGTTCCCACGCCGTCAGCCTCCGGGAAACCGGCCGCCGACATCGGCTTCGGCGGCCATCGGCTCAGCGGAGCGGCCTTCATGCGACCGCTTCACCCCCTCAAACACATCGCCAAGCCCCTTCATCGCATGCAGCGCCCCCAGCAGCACCACGCCATGCGGAGCGCCGACCGCGGCCAGCCGGATGTGGTTCTCGATCACCTCCACCACCTCGAACAGGCCACAGAGCGCGACGGACAATCCCATCCAGAGCTGGAAATGGCCGCTCCTCGTCCAGGAGATCATCCGCCGCCCCAGCATCAGGCGGCGCCGTAGGTAGAAACCAGCACCCGCAGCGCCGGGCCGTCCAGCGCGTGATGCCGCGTCTCGCCCGGAATGCCGGTCTCGAGCTCCAGCACCAGCCGGTAGGGATAGAGACCGGGGGCGAGATTGGGCATCACCGCCCCGGCCCAATACTGGTAGGAGGGTGTGTAGGGATGGCGGATCGCGTCCGGCCCGCCATAGATCTTCAGGTCGGCGCAAATCTTGACGCCGAAGACCGAGCTTCGATCCTCGGACAGGAAGACGATGTTCACGATCCGGGCGAAGGGCGGCCAGCGGCCGTCCGGTCGCCGGGTCGTGTCGGCGCAATAGATCAGCCAGTTCAGGACCTGCCCGGCGCGGCAGGCCGTCTCCAGCCCGGCGCTGGCCTTGCCGCGGCTGTCGGGACTGTTGTCCATCATCCAGGCATGGCCGTCGAGGGCGCCGGCGGCCAGCGTCCCGGCCACATCGACCAGCGTCACGATGTTCAGCTGGGTCGAGGCGAGCTGGCCGGGAAAGGGGTTGTTGATCGTGTCATCCGGGCGGAGGGTCATTGCGCGTCGCCTTTCTCGCTGGTCTTGCCGAGGGAGATCAGGGCCAGCCTGGCCGGATGCACCATGCTCCGGCCATGCGAACCGAGGCTGAACACCAGATCGTAGCTGGTCAGCGGCGCCGCCTTCTTCACCGTCCCGATCCAGTAGGTCACCGAACTGCCGGGATAGCTGTTGAGCTCCGGCTCGCAGACCGCGCGGTCGATGACGATATCCTCCAGCGAGACAAAGGCCTCGCATTCCAGCGGCGCGATCACCCACATGATCCGCGTGCCGCGCGCCACCGCGGTGTGCAGCGCGTCGGTGCCGATCCCCTGCGAGCCGAGCCGGCGGTGGGTGTCGAAGGCGAAGAGGTTGCCGCTGAGGCTGCCGCTTTCCAGCGCGCCGACCACATCGACCATCAGCTTGATCGTGACCTGAGACATCACAGCGCTCCTTCCGCGGCGGGCAAAGGCGGAGCCAATGGCAGCACGCCGGGCAGCGGGCCACCGGTGAAGCCGTTCACCATCGTGCTGGCCGAGACCTCGATCTGCACCTTGAACGGATGGATCTCCGGGGCCCAGGTCACCGCACCGCCGGAGCGGGTTGGCCGCAGCAGCCGCAGGTCGAGGATGTAATCGTGCAGCCCGACCTTGTTGGTGTCGACCGAGGCGCTCCAGTACCAGCCCTCGGTGTAGAAATCGGGCGAGCCGTAGAGCGCCGGGAAGATCACCCCCTTCTCCACCGCCTCGCCGCGGATGGCGACGATCTCGGGGTTCAGATGCGCGGCATAGTCCACCGCATCGGGCGAGACGAATTCGCCGGTGGCGGAGCGCGGATCGACCGGCAGATAGGGCATGGCGGAACGCTGCGCACCGAAGGCGCCATGCTCTTCGTGATGCGCCGCCAGCAGCGCCGCCACGTCGCGGGGATGGGTGGTGGCCGCGAGCTTTTCCAGCAGCGCATGGTCATGCGCGACATGATGGCTGCGCAGGTTGAAACTGCGCGGCAGCGTCGGCGGCAGCGCCGAGATGCCATAGGCGATCCAGTTCAGCACCGCCTCGGCCGCGGGCGAGCCATCCGGATTGTGCACCCCGGCAACGCAGGACACCATGGTCGCCCGGCCCTCGTCCCGCGAGCCCAGGGCGCGGGTGTTGTCGACCAGATAGACATTGTCCGCGAGGTCCGAGTCGGCCAGCGCCGCCTCGACATCGACGAGTAGGACGATCGAATTCTGCACGTCAGTCTCCTTCAGAGAAGTCGGGAAGCACCGTCGCCCGCCACCATATCGGCGCAGGGCGGAACGAGGCGCAGCGCCGGCCCCTCCACCGCGACGATCGGGCCGTTGGCCGCGCCGAAGCAGAGGTCGAGCCGGTAGGGATGCGGCGCGCCGGGAAAGATGTCGGCCGGGACATATCCCTCGAAGCGCCGGCTCCAGACCGGAGGGTCGTCGGCGGCGGACGGCGGCGCATCGGGCGGCGCTGCGCCGAAGGCGATACCGCGGATCCAGACCTGGGTCTGGACGTCGAGCGGGGTGACCGTCCAGCGCACCAGCTGGCCCGGCAGCACCGAGGAGACCAGTCCGGTGGTGCCGAGTGCCTCGCTGCCGGCGCTGCTGTCGTCGAACAGATGCACCGCCTGCGCCGGCGAGGCGCCGGACAGAAGCGCGATCACGTCGACGAAGACCTGTATGTTGACGGGGGTCATGCCTGTCTCCTTCCTATGGGCATGTCACAAGCGATCGACCAGCAGCGGCGCCTTGCCGACCGGGGTGCGGTGCAACTCGGGCGCGCGCGGGCCGACCAGCCGCATGCCGAAGCGGTAACCGCTGCGCGCCAGGGCGGCCTCGTTGGCCTCGAGGCTGTTGAAGAGCGATAGCGAGCGCACCAGCGCCGCCATGATCACCGGCTGCGACCCCGCCGCGCCCAGCGCCGCCGCCAGCGCCGCGCTCTGCGCCTCGGGCTGGTCGCAGGCCAGCACCACGGTGAGGCTGCGGGTCGAACGGTCGATCTGGAACTGGAACTCGATGGCCAGCGCGTCGAGATCGGGCAGCTGGCGGCTGCGGAACTCGTCGATCAGCGCGGCGCGGGCGCGCGGGGCGGAATATTGCGTGTCGCCGATATGCATGAAGTCGCCGCTGCGCCCGACATAAGCGAAGCGCAGCGCGTTCAGCCCGCCGTCGGCCCGATCCTCCAGCCGGCGGACGCGGTCACCGATCTGGTAGCGCAGGCAGGGCGCCGCATTGCCGAAGAGCCGCGTCACCACCAGCTCGCCCTCCTCGCCGACACCGACCGCGCGGCCCTCGGCGTCGACCACCTCGACCAGATGCAGGCCGGGAATGGCGGTCAGCGCCTCGCTGTCGGGATCGAGCTGCAGGCCGATGGTCTCGGCCTGGGTGGCGGCGAAATAGGACAGGATCTTCACATTGGGATAGGCGGCGCGCAGGTCGGACCGCACCTTCGGCGACAGCGCGCCGCTGCCGAACATGGCGATGTGCAGGCTTGCCCGCGCCTCGGCCGACAGGCCCTCGGCGAAGCCGGGCAGCAGCGCGATGCTGGCGGTGATGCCCATCAGCCCCTTCGGCCCCGGATAGGACATCATGTGTTGGAAAACGTCGCGGTTCATCGGCCCGGCGCCGATGTAGTTGATCCCCGGCACCGCCTGCAGCACCCCGCCCACCATGCAGCCGCTGCTCCACATCTGGTAGTCGGCCAGCGTGGTGGCGAACCATTTCGCGCCCTCGCCGGGCAGCAGCCGGTCGGTGATGTGCCGGCCGATGAAGCCGCCGGCCCAGCGGTAGGTCTCCTGCAGCTCGTCCAGCGGATAGACGGTCTCCGACGGCAGGCCCGAGGAAGTGCCGCCGCTGGCCACGATCTGGAAGCCGCAGGCCGAGATCGGGACGACCATCCCGGCCCGGTAGCCGGTGAACATCTGGCGGAAGCTCTCCTTGTCGGTCAGGGGGATACGCTCGAAATCCTGCCGCGTCGCCACTTGGCCCGAAGGCAGCGCCGCGTCGATCCTCTCGCGCCAGAGCGGGTTCAGCCGGCAGATCGCCACCAGCTGGGCGAGGCGTCGCAGCACGACGCGCTCCTGCTCCGGGGCCGGCAGGGTTTCGAAGCGGCAGCCGGCGGCCGCCTCGATCCGCTGCAGGTCGGAGAGGAAGGAGGGCAGGCCCGCGACAGCCTCGACCGTGGCGGGTATCTGCGGGACGGGTTCGGCGAAATGGTCATGCATGTTCTGTCCGATCAGATGGCGAGCGACAGGGGCGGGGGCGAGATCTGCTGGGCGGCGATGCGGCGGATCCCGTCGATCAGCGCCGCGAGGTCCGCGCGGGTGAGGGCGTGGTTCATCACGACGAGGCGCAGCACCGGCTCGCCGTCGAGAACGGTCTTCGACAGGAAGAACCGCCCGTCGCGCAGCAGGGCGGCGTGGAGTTCCGTCTGGAAGGCGCCGCGGCCAGCTTGCGGCAGGCCCGGCGGGCAATGCGAGAAGCAGAGGATATTGGCGTCAGGGTCGTTGTGGACGGTGAAATCCGGCTGGCTGCGCAGCATCGCGGCGGCCAGGACCGTCATCTGCACCAGATGGTCCAGCTTGCGTTCGAACAGGCCGCGGCCGTACATCGCCCAGGCCAGCCAGAGATTGAGGATGGCCGGCCGCTTGGTGCATTCGAAATTGACGCCGCCGCTCTCGAAGACGTCGATCTCGCCGCCCGGGTCGGAGAAGACATAGGCCGCCTTCTGCGCGAAGGCCGCCCCTGCCGCCTGCCGGTCGCGGTAGAACAGCAGCGTGCAGCTTGCCGGGACGAACAGGGTCTTGTGGGCGTCGATACAGAAGGAATCGACCCGCTCGATCCCCGCCAGCCGCGGGCGCAGCCGGTCGGAGACGAGGAAGGCCCCGGCATGGGCGCCATCGACATGGCACCAGATGCCGCGCTCGGCGCAGAGCTGGGCCAGATCGGCGAGCGGGTCGATGGCCCCGGTCGAGGTGGAGCCGGCGCTGGCCACGAGGCAGAACACCTCCAGCCCTTCGGCCCGCGCCCGGTCCAGCGCCCGGCGCGCGCCCTCGGGGCAGATGCGGCGCCGCGCGTCGAGCGGCAGCCGGACGATCTGGTCGGTGCCCAGCCCCAAGACGCCGATGGCGCGGTCGAGCGAGTAATGCGCGTCGGCTCCAAGCGCCACGGCGGAGCGACGGCCGGAGGCGGCCAAACCGGCCTTCCAGCTGCCGCCGACCCGCGTGTTGCGCGCCGCAAGCAGCGCAGTGAGGTTGGCCAGCGAGCCGCCGGTGGTGGTGATCATCCGCCCCGCCTCCTCCGGCCAGCCGAGCAGCGCCTGGAACTCGCGCTGGATCAGCTTGTCGGCGGCGTTGGGCAGCGGGCCGACCTCGAAGAAGGAAGCGGGCTGCGGCGCCATCGCCGTCAGCGCGTCGAGCGCGGCGGCGGCGGGCAGCACCGAGGAGAACTGCCGGCCGACATAGCCGCGCGCGGTGAGGCGCGGGGCCGTCGCCAGATGCAGCCCGACATAATCGCGCAGCACCGCTTCGGGCGACCCGGCCCGGGCGACCCTTCCCAGCGCGGTCAGCATCTCCTCGGGGGTATGCGCGACGATGGCCCGGTCATGCTCCGTCGCCAGATAGGCGCGCACCGCCCGCGAGATTTCCGACATCGCGGCGCCGTAGCGCGCCGCCGAGAATTCGGGCCAATCGGCCTCTTCCGCATCCAGCCAGCTGTCCGGAAACTGTATCGCCACGCTCGCGCCTCCCTGCAGCCTGAACCGACTCTTAGGCGGGCGCTCCCTAATAAATTGCTAAGCCCAGCCGATGTTCGCGCCAAAGGCGAACGCAGTCTGGTCTTCCTGAGGCTGCGGTGCGGGGATTCTCGGCGTTGTTTTCCAGTCCCGGCGGGGCAAAGACGACGCCCCTGCGGCGGGATGACGCAGCAGCAGAGCGGCACATTATGTGATCGGAGCAGCGCACCCCCGGCGAAGGTCGTTGCGGGTCAGATCGGCATGCCCCAGCGCACGACCAGCGCCGCAACGACCCAGAGCGCGACGATCAGGATGACCAGCGCCGCGAGGGTGGCCCGGTCGCGCCCCTTCTGGCTGTCGTTCTTCCTCAGCCGCGCCGCCTCGGCCCGCGCCCGCGCCGCGGCCCGCCGCTCGGACCTGTCGGTCCGGGTCTTGGCCTTGGCCGCCACCATAAGCGCGCGCACGTCCGGGGTCAGGCGATCAAACTCTCCGGGCGGCGGCTCCTGACCATTCCCCTGCACATTGTCGGCCATGTCTGTGTCCCGTCGCGTCATGATGAAGTCTTCGAAACACCCGCAAGGACGGCCCCACCCGGCCCCTCGCGTTCACATGCCCAGTATAATCGCGACACCATGAACCGCGCAAAGCCATTCAGGAGGCGCGCAACAGGCGGATCGAGCGAGGCGCCGGGAAGCATGGGGAGGAAAAGGGGCGCAGGGGCTTGCCGGACTGTCATTCCCACAGGATCATGGCGATCCGGATCGCGTGATATACCCTTGTTTTCCAAGGTAGTGCGGGATGTGCCGGCGCTTCATGGCTTCTTCAATTCCGTCCCCGGCCGCAGATCCGCTGCTGGCCAAGGACGACAGCTTCGGGACGGTGCCTGAGGAAAGAGCCGTTGCTGCAATGCGACAGGCAAGGCCCATGGCGCCGCCCCTGCAATGCTCGGCAGCAAGCAGGACCCAAAGCAGGGAAGCGGCAAGGTCGGGAGACCGATCCTCCCCGGGCACGCGCGCCTGCCGCGCCCGCGCCGCTCACGCCGTCGGCACGGTCCCGCCGTCGATCACGTATTCCGTCCCGGTGATCGTCGCCGCCCGGTCCGAGGCGAGGAAGGCGATCAGATTGGCGATCTCGGCAGGCTTCGTCGGCCGGCCGATGGGGATGCCGCCGAGGCTTTCCATGATCAGCCGCTTGCCGCCTTCCAGATCCGTTCCCGCCTCCTGCGCCAGCCGTTCGGCCAGCCGAACCGAGGCTTCGGTCTCGATCCAGCCCGGGGCCACGCGCAGCACCCGCACCCCCTTCGGCGAGACCTCCTTCGACAGGCTCTTGCTGTAGACCGACAGCGCCGCCTTGGCCGCGGCATAGCCGGTGGTCGCCTCGGGTAGCGGCAGCAGGCGCTGGATCGAGGTGACATGGATCACCACTCCCGATCCCTGCTCGACCATCCCCGGCAGCAGCGCGCGGTCCAGCCGCACCGCGGGCAGCAGGTTGAGGTTCAGCTCCGCCTGCCATTCCGCCTCGCCCAGGGCCGCGAAACCGCCGCCCGGCGCAGCGGAGCCGCCCAGCATGTGCACGATGATGTCCACACCGCCGAGCCTTTCGCGCACCGCCTCAGCCACCGTCTCGCAGCCCTGAAGGGTCGTCAGGTCGGCGGCGACGAACATCGCCTCGGCCATGTCGGCGGGGCGAGAACGCGCGGTGGTCAGCACCTCGGCGCCGAGGTCGCGGAACAGGGCCAGCGTGGCCGCGCCTGCGCCCTGCGTGCCGCCGGTGATCAGGGCGCGCTTGCCTTCCAGCGTCAGGAACCCGGGCATCAGCCGATCTCCAGATCGGTGATCCGGTCGCCTTCGAGCCCGAAGCGGAAGGTCAGGACGGCGGGGCTGCCGGGGAAATCGCCGCTGACCCGGGCGCGGACCACGGTCTTGCCGTCGGACTCGGCCAGTTCCAGCGGCTCGGCCCTGTGGCGGTACTTCGCCTTGGCCGCCAACCACCAGGCCCGGATCTCCTCGGGGCCGTGGTGCTTGCGCGCCTCGTCATGGACAATGGCATCCGCAGCGAAGGCGGCGGCGAAGGCCTCGCCGTCCTGCGGGGCGCGGGCGGTAAAATAGGTGCGGATCGGATCGGGGAGGTGCATGGCGCTGTTCCTTCATTTGCTGACCGGAACATAGGCCTCGACTGCCGCCCCGATAATCGGGATAATTCGGCATCACTCGATGACAGGATCAGGACAATGCGGGATGCCGGGTTGAAGGGGCTGGAGGCCGTTCTGGCGATCGCGCGCCGCGGCTCCTTCCGCGCGGCGGCGCTGGAGCTTGGCATGTCGACCACCGCACTGTCCCATGCCATTGGCCGGCTGGAGGCGGGGCTCGGCGTGCGGCTATTCAACCGGACCACCCGCAGCGTCTCGCTCAGCGACGCCGGCCGCGATTTCGTCGCCCGGATCGCCCCGGCGCTGGCCGAGATCCGCGGCGCGATGGAAGGCGCGCGGTCGCAGCGCGAGACGCCCTCCGGCCTGTTGCGCATCAACGCCTCGGTCCAGGCCGGGCGCGAGATCGCGCCGGTGATGCTGGAGTTCCTGCGCCGCTACCCCGAGATGCAGGTCGATCTGGTGACGGAAGGGCGGCTGGTCGACATCGTGGCCGAGGGCTTCGACCTCGGCATCCGCCCGGCCGATCTGGTGCCGCGCGACATGATCGCGCTGCCGCTGGGCAAGCCGCAGCGCCATGCCGTCGTCGCCGCCCCGGCCTGGCTGGCCGCGCATCCGACGCCGCTGACCCCAATTGACCTTCCGCCGGGGGATTGCATCCGGGTGCGCCTGCCGAACGGCGCGCTGCTGCGCTGGCCCTTCGAGCGCGACGGCGAGCAGGTGCAGATCGAGGCCAGGGGCCGACTGACCCTCGACGAGGCGGCCATCGCCCGCGCCGCGGTGCTGGACGGCGCCGGCATCGGCTTCTTCATCGAGCAGAGCGTCGCCGAGGACATCGCCGCCGGCCGGCTGATCCGGCTGCTGGAAGACTGGACGCCGCCCCGCCCGGGGTTCAGCCTCTATTATCCCGGCCGGCGCAACCCCTCGGCAGGGTTCGCGGCCTTCCTCGCCCTGGTGCGGGAGAAGGCGGCGCAGCTGTCGCACGGGGCGAGGCCCTGACGCGCCGCCCCGTGCGACAGCTGCATGTGGTTGCTCCTGCGGAGACAGGACTGCCGGGTGGCTCAGCCCTTGCCGTTTCCTCCGCGCAACCGGCTGCGCGATGTGGGAGGCCTGCGCGGATCCGTGCTTACCCGGGCCCGGCGGTGAAACCGCTCCGGATGTTCTCTGTTGTCTTCGGGGTCCCATGAAGCGGGGGTCCCCTCAAGCACAGGAGCAGCAGGATGAACGTCCGGACTCATACATTTCCGAATGAACCCTACCGACGCCTCCCGGATCATCGCCGCGACGTGCCTGCAGCGGACCTCGTCAGCGGGTATCATGACGCGCCTGTTCCGACGGGATGCGGGCGCTATGGGCCAAAGCAAGGCCTGACCAAGACGATGGTTGTCGGTGACCTGATCACCATCATCGAAGCAGACCTTCCCGTCGCGTCCGGCGACAGGACAGGGTCGGCAGGACCAAGCGGGATCTTCCACATCCCCATGGGACGAACAGCCATCATCCAGCCGAGGACGGAAGTCCCGGCCGCCTCCCCTCACCGGCGGGAGGCGCGGTAGGACATGGCGGAGTACACGCTCTACTACTGGCCGGTCCCGTTCCGCGGCGAGTTCATCCGGGCCATCCTCGCCCATCAGAGCGCCACGGTCGATGAGCCGGACAGCGACGCGATCAGCGCGATGATGCAGACCGATCCCGAGGCGCAGCCCGTCCCGCACATGGCGCCGCCGATGCTGGTCCACAACGCCTCGGGCGAGGCGGTGGCCGAGATGCCCGCGATCTGCTTCTGGCTGGGCCAGCGTTTCGGGCTGATGCCGGGCGAGCCGCACCGCGATGCGCTTGTCCTGAAGCTGGTGAACGATGCCAACGACGTCCTCGACGAGATGACGCTGGATGGCGGCAAGTCGATGTGGACCGCGGCCTCCTGGGCGGACTACCAGCCCCGCCTCCGCCGGTGGATGCGCATCTGGGAGGCGTCCCACGCCCGCGGCTGGCTTCCTCCGGAGGAGCAAGGCCTCGGGCAGATCGTCACCGCCACGCTCTGGGGCGTGATGACCGACCGGCTCCCGAGCCTGCGCCCGCTGCTGGAGGCCGAAGCCCCGGGCATCGCGACGCTGACCGACAGGTTCCGCGCACTGCCCTCGCTTGCGGCGCAGGCGCAGGCCAGCCGTGACCGGTTCGGCGCTGCCTGGTGCGGCGGCGAGATCGAGACCTCCCTGCGGCGGGTTCTGTGACTGCGCCGAGCGGGCGGGTGTGCCAGGCAGGGCCATGACCGCGGCGCCCGACTGCCATTCGGCGCCCCGCTGGCGGCATTTGACAGCGCAGGGAAGAACCGGACGGAGTTGCGGGCAGGGGTGACCAGGCGCAGTCCGACCGCCCTCTGCGCCCCCCCCCGATGCCGCTTCCGCAGCAGTCCACGCCGAGCGATGACCGTCATTGCGGACGACGGCCGTGCTTCAGCGCTGCTCCTTGAGCCAGCGCCGGATGCGCCCCCGCGCATTCGCATAGGGCGATGAGGTGTTGAACTGGATCATCCGGCCCTTGGTCCATTTTCCGTACCATGGTCGGCCATAGAGCTCATCATCCGGCCTCGATGAAACCGTCGAGGCCAGTTGGGCATTTGTGGCCGACAGCCGGGCAAGCAGCTCCGGCCAATCGAGCGATCGATGATCGGCGTAGAACTTCTGGGCCAGCGCGCCGAGCTGGTTCCATTGGAACCCGGTTTCGGGAAAATCCACTGGCTCGCCGCGGTCGTCCCGCTCCAGCCATTTCAGAACGAGTTCGTTCCAGCCCAGCAGATAGGCCACCAGATCCGCCGGACTCATGACGGTCCCCGAAACATGTCCCTCCAGCGATGGGTCGCGCGCAAGCTCCTGCGGAACGCGGGCGAGGTCGAACATCAGCTTGCCGAATGTCGTCGAGATCGCGGCCAGAAGGTCGGCTTTGGAGGCAGGCACAGCCATGTCGATCTCCCCGCGCTTTCTGCCCAGAATAAGCCCCGCGTGGGTCCGAGCCAAGGTCCGCAATGGGCAGGCGACCCTGCAGGACATCCACCGTCGGAAGCCGGTCGCGGTAGGCGAGCAGCGCCGCCCCAAGCCGCAGCCGCGGGTCCAGGCGCGGTGCATGTTTCCCTCCCGAGCGGATCGCGGCGGGTCAGCTGGGGCGGCGGCTGTCCCATTCCCGCCGCAGGATGGCGTACTGCAGGGTGTTCTCGTAGATCGGCTCCCCCGAGGAATCCGTCTTGAACGAGATGTATTCGAGAAACAGCCCCTCCCGCCGCATGCCGAGCCGTTCGCAAAGCCGTTGCGACGGCAGGTTGTGATCCTCGACATAGGCATAGAGCCGGCGCACTCCGGCGTCCTCGAACAGATGCGCGAAGAGCGCCCGCGCCGCCTCCAGCGCATAGCCCTGCCCCGTGAACGCCGGATTGAAGTTCCAGCCGACCGAGACCGTATCCTCTTCCTCGCGATGCGCGAAGAGATCGCCGATCAGCTGATCGGTCTCTTTCAGGCAGACGGCGATCTGCGCATCGTCCCGGCTGCGCTGCGCCGCCTCGGCCCGGGCCGCCTCCATGTCCGCCAGGGTCAGCGACAGGAAACAGCTGGCCACGGGCGACTGCAGATAGGCGAAGAGGGCTTCGGCGTCGCCCTCGCGGAAGTTCCTGAGACGGAGGCGTTCGGTTTCGATCGGCTGCATGATCGGGTCTCCTGGAAGGCGCTTCAGGCGAGACTGCCGCCAGCGCGACGACACCACTGCTTGCCAATGGCCCGGAGGGCGGTGGCCATGACCAGAGCAGCGACAGTGGCGGGATGCAACAGCAACGAGAGATCCAGCACCGGCCGCGTTGATCAGGAAGACGGAGGCGATCCGGCGGTTGGCGGCATCACTGCGGCAGAAGCCGCGCAGGATCTCTGCGCTCGCAGGAGAGCGGAAAGCTCCAAAGACGCATCGCCCCCTACCTGCCCGCCGCAATCGCGTTCAGCTGCGCGCGTAGGGCGTCGGCATCGCCGGCCATGCCCCGCTCGATCTCCGCATGGGTCGCGATCCAGATCGGGATCGCCTGCTCCAGCAGCGCGAGCCCCTCGGCGGTCAGCGTCAGGCGGCGGGAGCGCCGGTCGCCGGAGTGGGGGGTGACGGTCAGCAGGCCGCGACGCTCCAGCGGCTTGAGATTGGCGGTCAGCGTGGTGCGGTCCATCGCCAGAAGCCGCGCGACAGAGCCGATGGCCGGCGGCTCGGGCCGGTTCAGCGAGATCAGCAGCGAGAACTGGCCGCTTTTCAGCGCGACCGGGCGCAGCGCCTCGTCGAAGCGCCGGGCCATGGCGCGGGCGGCGCGCTGCGTGTGCAGGCACAGGCAGCTGTCCCGCACCAGCAAGGTCATGCCGAAAGTTGCCTGGGAGGGGGAATCCGTTGACACAGGCGTTTTTACGTTGATACCAACGTAACTGTCAAGGGAATCGGAGGGTCATCTTGGCCGAAGCGCCGACTCCGACTGCTTCGACGGCCTGCGCAGGCGGCGCGCCTGCGACGCGAACCGATCGGCGCGCCGCGGCATGGCGCGCCGCAGCCGAACCTGCTCCGGGCCCCCTCACGACGGGCGCCGCCTGGACGACCGACGCGATGACACTCTTCACAACAGGGAGACTACCCATGACCTATGTCAGCGGTTTCGTGATCCCGGTCCCGTCCGACCGGAAAGAGGATTACCGGGCGATGGCCGAGGAGGCGGCGACGATGTTCCGCGACTACGGCGCCCTCGAGATCATGGAGGCCTGGGGCGAGGATGTGCGCGACGGCAAGCAGACCGATTTCCGCCGTGCGGTGCAGGCGAAGGAGGGTGAGACCGTCGTCTTCTCCTGGATCGTCTGGCCCGACCGCGCCACCGCCGACGCGGCCGAGACGCGGATGCTGGCGGACGACAAGATGACGCCGCCCGCGGACGTGCCCTTCGACATGGCGCGGATGATCTTCGGCGGCTTCTCCCCGATCTTCCAGATGGGTCGGACGGGAGGCGACCAATGACCAACCGCGACGGAAGCCCGATCTGGTACGAGTTGATGACAGAAGCGCCCGATGCGGCGCAGGCCTTCTATGCCCCGGTGCTGGGGTGGAACTTCGGCGCCCCGCCCGAAGGGCTGGAGCATGACTACCGCGTGTTCACCGCCGCGGATGGCGAGGGCGTGGGCGGGGTGATGCCGATGCCCGGAATACCCCCGACGTGGGCCGTCTATTTCGGGGTGGCCGATGTGGATGCAATGGCCACCCGGGTGACGGAACTGGGCGGCAGCCTCCACAAGGGGCCGCAGGACATCCCCGGCGTGGGGCGCTTCGCCTTCGTCGCCGACCCGCAGGGCGCGACCTTCTACCTGATGCGCGGCGACAGCGACGCCGAAAGCACCGCCTTCGCGCCGCCGAAGGCCGGGCATTGCAGCTGGAACGAGCTGGTGACCTCGGATCAGCAGGCGGCGCGCGACTTCTACGGCAAGCTGTTCGGCTGGACCAAGGCCGGCGCGATGCCGATGGGCGCGCTGGGGGAATACAGCTTCATCGGCCACGGCGGCGAGACGATCGGCGCGATGATGACCAACCCCGAGCCCGGAGCCGCGGCGTTCTGGAACTTCGCCTTCACCGTGCCCGACATCGACCGCGCCAAGGCGGCGGTCGAGGCGGGCGGCGGCAGGCTCCGGCATGGCCCGGTGGAACTGCCCGGCGACCAGGGCGACTGGCTGATCCAGATCGACGATCCGCAGGGCGCCAAGCTGATGCTCACCGGCAAGCGCCGGGGCGGTGGCGCGTGATGGACAAGATCAGCACCTTCCTCTGGTTCGACGGCCAGGCCGAGGAGGCCGCCGAATTCTACACCGGCCTGTTCCCGGACAGCAGGATCATCGAGCGGACCCCGAGCCCGCTCGACTATCCCGGCGGCGCCACCGGTGGCGTGATCACGGTCGCCTTCACCCTCGGCGGCCGGTCGTTCATCGCCATGAACGGCGGGCCGGGGCACCCCTTCACCGACGCGGTCTCGCTCTCCATCGACTGCGAGGATCAGGCCGAGGTCGACCGCTACTGGGACGCGCTGTCGGAGGGTGGCGCGCCGATCCAGTGCGGCTGGATCCGGGACCGGTTCGGGCTGCACTGGCAGGTCACCCCGCGCCTCCTGCCCCGGCTTCTGGCGGATCCGGACCCGGCGAAGGCGAGGCGTGTGATGGAGGCGATGATCCGGATGGTCAGGCTGGACGTGGCGGCGCTCGAGGCGGCGGCGCGGGGCGATGGCCAGTGACCCGCCTGCCCCGGGGCGCATGCCACAGGGGAGGAGGACTGCCATGAAGGACCGCAGGCGGTTCGCTGATTGTCCCTGAGTTTCTTGGAAACCGATGGTGGCGAGGGGGCGATCCGAGTTCGCCCCCCACATGATTATGGCAATCCGAATTGCATGATATAGCCTTGTTTCCTTAAGCCTTCTGCGATCCGCGGGGTGCTGCGGAGCGTCTTGCTCACCGCCGCCAGCCGCGGATGTTCCACAGGCGGTGAACGGCAACCTGAGAGCGATGTGCGACAGCAGGAGTTGTCGCCACACCGCGACAGGCAAACCCAATCCTGCGCCCGCCCGTCGCGGCCCTACAGCAGGCGGGCAAAGCATCCGCAGGGTACCCAGCACTGCGCTGCTCACGAAATCATCTCTGCAAGGACAACGACCGGGGGGGAACCACCGGTGCAAGCCCGCGTTGCTCAGCTATCGGATGGCGAAGGACTCTTTCCACGCTGAGCGTGAAGACTGATGCCGCTAAGGCAGGCGCGCTCTTAACAAAAGGTCCGTCCGCAAGATGTGCTTCATAGCTTTCGACCGGCTTGGAGAGCCTCAATTTGACAGACCGAAGATGTGGTCGCTTCGGAAAATGAAAAGGGACAACCCATGCCTATCCTTCTTTGGTTTCTCGGAGTGCCTGGCGTTCTGATCATCATCCTTTGGCTGCTTGGCGTATTCTAATCTTCGCCTGAGCTGTCCGGCACCCCGTGCTTGCGTCCATTTCCGAAACCCACAGCAGAATGACCGGGACCGCCGATGACAGAGCAAGATCTCAATTGGGCCGACCCGGTGATGCGCGCCGGGTTTGTTGGCCGCGGCTTGATCTACGTCGTGATAGCAATATTGGCTTCATTCGCCATCTGGAGTGGCGGCACTCCCGAGGGCACAACAGCTGCGCTCGAAGCCATAGAGACAGAGCCGTGGGGAGTCGCCCTTCTTTTGCTGATCGCCTTGGGCCTGCTTTCTTATGCGGTCTGGCGGGGCGTCGCGGCCGTGTGGGATCTCGAAGACTACGGATCAGACGGAAAAGGCATGGTTGCCCGAGCAGGTCAGATCGTCACTGCCGTGATACATGTCGGGTTGGCATTTGCTGCGATAATCGTCCTTATTGGATCCGGCAACGAAGAGGGTTCGTCGATTGCCAAAGGGACAGAGTGGCTAATGTCCATGCCTTTCGGGCGCATTCTTGTCGGACTGGTAGGGGCCGTCCAGATCGGGGCGGGTGGCTACTACATCCACAAGGGCCTGACACGCAAGTACATGCAGGAACTGAAGGCAACCAGCGCCACACTCCGCCTGCAGCCGGTGCTGACCGCGGGTGTTGTCGCGCAAGGTGTGGTCATTGCCGTGATCGGCTTTCTCTTCATTCTGGCGGCGTGGCGCTCAAATCCCGATGAGGCTGGCGGTCTCGGCGCAGCCTTCGATTGGCTTAGAGAGCAGATGTTCGGGACGTGGCTCGTCTCGGCGCTGGCGGCCGGACTTCTGGCCTTCGCGCTCTTCTGCTTCGTGAACGCGGGTTACCGGATCATTCCAAAGCTCCGCGACGACACCATCGAGACGCTTGGGCAGAGGGTAATGTCCGGCGCTAGAAGCGCTGCTCGGACCATACGATAGCCTGAGGTGAGGTGGATTGGAAAGGCTGCCAATCCCTTGGCCGGAGACCCAGGAAGCCTTCGACGCGGTGCTTCCTGCTGGAGCGCCTACACGCCGATGGACGCTGGATATGTCGAAGGCGCCTGCCCTGACTCTCGGCTGTGTCCAGCTCAAACCAGAGCCGATGTTTTACGTGATCCGCCTACCGAGCGGAGCGCTGCAGCACTGGCCGTTCGAGCGCGACGGCGAGCAGGTGAAGGTCGAGGCCAAGGGCCGACTAACCCTGAACAACGCGGCCACGCTCATGCCGCGGTGCTTGATAATGCCAGCATCGGCTTCCTATTGAGCAGTGCGCCGTAGAGGCAGCGCGTGTTTCGGATAAGCCCAGTCTAATACCCGAAACGCTTCAGCAGCAAGCGAAGCAAGGGTTTTGTGGATGAGAGAGGCTCTGTTGCACAAA
>NZ_PZKG01000039.1 GCF_003034985.1 Cereibacter changlensis JA139 | reverse complement strand
GGGTCGGGCGGGGCGGGGGCGAGATCCTCGATACCTCCGCCTTGGCGGGCATCTCGCTTTATGAGCCGGGCGCGTTGACGTTGGTCGCCGGGGCGGGGACCTCGCTTAGCCTTGTCGAGACCACCATCGCGGGGCAGGGGCAGCGTTGCCCTTCGAGGTTCCGGACATGCGCGGGCTGCTGGGCCGCGAGGGGCGCTCGACGCTGGGCGGGGTGGTGGCGGCCAATGCCTCGGGCCCGCGCCGGGTGCAGGCCGGGGCCTGCCGCGACAGCCTGATCGGGATGCGCTTCGTCACCGGCGAGGGGGTTGTGGTGAAGAACGGCGGGCGGGTGATGAAGAACGTCACCGGCTATGATCTGGTCAAGCTGATGGCCGGCAGCCACGGCACGCTGGGGGTGCTGAGCGAGGTGGCTTTCAAGCTTCTGCCGGTGCCCGAGGCCGAGGCGACGCTGGCGCTGGAGGGCCTGTCGCACAGTCGCGCGGTGGAGGCGATGGCGGCGGCCCTCGGCTCGCCCTTCGACGTGACCGGCGCGGCGCATTGGCCGGGGCGCGGCACCTATCTCCGGCTCGAGGGCTTCTCGGCCTCGGTGGACTATCGCGCCGAGAGGCTGGCGGCGCTGCTCGCGCCCTTCGGCGCGGTGGCGCCTGTCGCCTCGCCCTGGGCGGCGATCCGCGACGTGAAGCCGTTCCACGGCAGGGCGGGCGATGTCTGGCGGCTGTCGGTGAAGCCCTCGGATGCGCCGGGGCTGGTGGCGCTGATGGCGGCGGAGGTGCTGCTCGACTGGGGCGGCGGGCTGATCTGGGCGCTGGTGGAGGAGGGGGCCGACCTGCGCGCCCGGCTGCCCGGGCTGAAGGGCCATGCAACGCTGGTCCGCGCCAGCGCCGAGACGCGCCGCCGCCTTCCGACCTTCCAGCCGCAGCCCGCCCCGCTGGCTGCGCTTTCCGCCGGGCTTCGGGCGAAGTTCGACCCGCGCGGCATTCTCAATCCCGGCCTGATGGCCTGAACGGCGAGGCCGCGATGCAGACCACCTTCACCCCCGAACAGCTGCAGGACCCGGGCATCGCCCGGTCGAACGAGATCCTGCGCGCCTGCGTGCATTGCGGCTTCTGCACGGCGACCTGCCCGACCTATCAGGTTCTGGGCGACGAGCTCGACAGTCCGCGCGGGCGGATCTACCTGATCAAGGACATGCTGGAGGCCGGGCGGCCCGCCGATGCCAAGACGGTCAAGCACATCGACCGCTGTCTCGGCTGCCTCGCCTGCATGACCACCTGCCCCTCGGGCGTGCATTACGCGCATCTGCTCGACCATGCCCGCGACCATATCGAGAAGACCTACAAGCGCCCCTTGCCGGAGCGGGTGCTGCGCTGGGTCATTGCCCAGCTTCTGCCCTATCCCAGCCGCTTCCGCTGGGCGCTGAAGGCGGCGCAGCTCGGGCGGCCCTTCGCCCGGCTGATGCCCGACGCGCGGCTGAAGGCGATGCTGCAGCTGGCGCCGCACCACATCCCGAAGCCGAGCCCGAACGACGCGCCGCAGGTGTTTGCCGCGACGGGGAAGAAGAAGCTGCGGGTGGCGCTGCTGACCGGCTGCGCGCAGCGGGCGCTGGATACCGACATCAACGATGCGACGATCCGGCTGCTCCGGCGCTTCGGCTGCGAGGTGGTGATCCCGGAGGACATGGGCTGCTGCGGGGCGCTGACGCATCACATGGGCCGGGCCGAGCAGAGCCACGGGCTCGCCGCGCGCAACATCCGCGGCTGGATCGCCGAGAAGCGGGCGGGCGGGCTCGACGCCATCGTCATCAACACCAGCGGCTGCGGCACCACGGTGAAGGATTACGGCCATATCTTCCGCAACGATCCGCTGGCGGCAGAGGCTGCCGAGGTCTCGGCCATGGCGCTCGATGTGACCGAACTCTTGGAGCGGCTCGACCTGCCGGAGGGCGCGCAGAAGGGCATCCGCGTCGCCTACCATTCGGCCTGCTCGCTGCAGCATGGCCAGAAGATCCGCACCACGCCGAAGGATCTGCTGAAACGCGCGGGCTTCACCGTGGTGGAGCCGGCTGACCCGCATCTCTGCTGCGGCTCGGCGGGGACCTACAACCTGTTGCACCCCGAGATCTCGGGCGAGCTGAAGCAGCGCAAGGTCGAGACGCTGGAGGCGAAGCGGCCCGATGTCATCTCGGCAGGAAATATCGGCTGCATCATGCAGATCGGCTCTGGCACCGGCGTGCCGGTCGTGCATACGGTGGAGCTTCTGGACTGGGCGACGGGCGGGCCGAAGCCGCACCGGCTGGATGTGGGCAACGACGGGGCCTGACCGCCACTGCTCCGCGCGACACCTACGGAGACCGCATGCGCCTGATCCCCGCCGTCCTGCTGTCGCTGCTGCTGGCCGCCGCCGCGACGGCCGACGAGAGCCCGCTGCGCAGCCTGCAGACTAGCGACGACAGCCGCGGCTGGAACGCGGTGGGCAAGATCCTCCTGGGCCGCAAGGGCTTCTGCACCGGCACGCTGATCGGGCCGCAGCGGGTGCTGACCGCGGCGCATTGTCTTTACGACAAGGACAGCGGCCTGCGCATCGAGCCCTCCCAGATCCAGTTCCTCGCCGGCTGGCGCAACGGCCGGGCCGAGGCCTATCGCCAGGTGCGCCGCGCCGTGCCGCATCCGCAATACAGCTTCGGCGGGCTGGAGCAGATCGAGCGGGTGGAGTTCGACATCGCCGTGCTGGAGCTGGACCAGCCGATCCGTCAGCCCTCGATCCTGCCCTTCGCCACCGGCCTGCGGCCCGAGACCGGCGACGAGGTCGGCGTTGTCTCCTATGCGCAGGACCGCTCCGAGGTTCCCGCGCTGCAGGAGGTCTGCCATGTGCTGGGCCGGCAGCCCGCGGTGCTGGTGCTGTCCTGCAACGTCGATTTCGGCTCCAGCGGCGCGCCGATCTTCTCGATGCAGGGCGGGGTGGCGCAGGTGGTCTCGGTCGTCTCGGCGAAGGCCGATGTCGAGGGTCGCAAGGTGGCGCTGGGTACGGCGCTGCAGGAACCCCTGGCCGAGGTGCTGGCCGAGCTGGAGGCCGCCGAGCCCGCGCGCCACGCCGTGCCGACGGTGCGGATCCTGTCGGGCGGGACCGGCGGCGGGGCGAAATTCATCCGGCCCGGGACGCCCTGAGCGGGTCTTGACAGGCCGGAAGCGGCTTCCCAAATCTTCCGGACCGGATGCCATGATGGGTCCGGCAGCCAGAATGTCCGGCCCGATGAGGGCGGGCAGACCAGCATCGCTTCTTGGAGGATGACCATGCGCAGCTATGACTTCGCACCGCTTTACCGCGCCACCGTCGGCTTCGACCGGATCGCCGACCTGATAGATCGCGCGCTGACCACTGACGTCGCCCAGCCGACCTACCCGCCCTACAACATCGAGAAGACCGCCGAGAATGCCTATCGCATCTCGATCGCGGTGGCGGGCTTCACCCCCGACGAGCTTGCCGTCGAGGTGAAGGACGGCGCGCTGCATGTCGGCGCCCGCAAGACCGCCGACGAATCCGACCGCACCTACCTGCATCGCGGCATCGCCACCCGCGCCTTCGAGCGCCGCTTCGCCCTGGCCGACCACGTCCGCGTGACGGGGGCCTCGCATGAGCATGGCATGCTGCACATCGACCTCGTGCGCGAGACGCCCGAAGCGCTGAAGCCGCGCCGGATCGAGATTGCCTCGGGTTCGCCCGCGCCCAAGGCCATCGACGCGGTGCAGACGCCGGTCGAGGCCTGATCGCTTCACGATATCCGACAGGGGGCGCGCCGCAGGGCGCGCCCTCTTCCGTTGCAGCTCCGCCGCACATGCAAAAGGGCGGCAGCCTGCGCCGCCGCCCCCTCACTGAAACCCTGCCCGGTCAGATCGACAGGCAGATGTATTTCAGCTCGAGATAATCCTCGATCCCGTGATGCGAGCCTTCGCGGCCGAGGCCCGACTGCTTCACCCCGCCGAAAGGCGCGACCTCGGTCGAGATGATGCCGGTGTTCACGCCGACGATGCCGTATTCCAGCTGCTCCTGCACCCGGGTGATGCGGCCGATGTCGCGGGCGTAGAAATAGCTCGCCAGACCGAAGATCGTGTCATTGGCATAGCCGATCGCCTCTTCCTCGGTGTCGAACTTGAACAGCGGAGCGAGCGGGCCGAAGGTCTCCTCGGTGGAAACCTTCATGTCCTGCGTGACGCCGGTGACGATGGTGGGCTCGAAGAACGAGCCGCCGAGGCTGTGGCGCTTGCCGCCGGTCACCACATGGCCACCCTTGGCCAGCACGTCGGCGATGTGATCCTCGACCTTGGCCACGGCCTTCTCGGTGATCAGCGGCCCGGTGTCGGTGCCCTGGGTCAGCCCGTCGCCGACCTTCAGCTTGGCCACCGCGGCGCCCAGCTTTTCGGCGAAGGCGTCATAGACGCCGGCCTGCACGTAGATCCGGTTGGCGCAGACGCAGGTCTGGCCGTTGTTGCGGAACTTCGAGGCCATGGCCCCGGCGACGGCGGCATCGAGATCGGCGTCGTCGAAGACGATGAAGGGCGCATTGCCGCCCAGCTCCATCGAGCATTTCATCACCTGATCGGCGGCCTGGCGCAGCAGGATGCGCCCCACCTCGGTCGAGCCGGTGAAGGTCAACTTGCGCACGGTCGGGTTCTCGCAGAATTCCTTGCCGATGTCGGAGGATTTCATCGAGGTCACCACCGAGAAGATGCCCTTGGGCAGGCCCGCGCGCTCGGCCAGCACCGCCATCGCCAGCGCCGAGAGCGGGGTTTCCGCCGCGGGCCGGGCGACGAAGCCGCAGCCTGCCGCCAGCGCCGGGCCGCATTTGCGGGTGATCATCGCGTTGGGGAAGTTCCAGGGCGTGATCGAGCCGACGACGCCGATCGGCTGCTTCAGCACGGTGATGCGCTTGTCGGGCATGTGGCCCGGGATCGTCTCGCCATAGATGCGCTTGGCCTCTTCGGCGAACCATTCGATGAAGGAGGCGCCATAGGCGATCTCGCCCTTGGCCTCGGCCAGCGGCTTGCCCATCTCGGCGGTGAGGATGGCGGCCAGATCCTCCTGATTGGCCATCATCAGGTTGAACCAGGCGCGCAGGATGTTGGCGCGCTCCTTGGCAGTGCGCACCGACCAGTCCTTCATCGCCACCTCGGCGGCGGCGATGGCGCGCGCGGTCTCGGCCCGGCCCAGATCGGGAACGGTGCAGATCACGTCGCCCCGGGCGGGGTTTCGCACCTCGAAGGTGCTGCCGTTATCGGCGGCAATCCACTCGCCGGCGACATAGGCGCGGGTTTCGAGCAGCGACGGATCCTTCAGCAGGGAACGCAGATCGGTGACGGAATCGAGCATTTGGACCTCGTGCGGGTTCGGGGTTCGGTTTGCACCGGCGGGGTCGCCGTGCCATCTGATCACCATGGAAAGCATGGCGGGGGGGCGGATGTCCAGTTCAAGCGAGGAAAATCAGCGGGTCGTGATGGACCGGGCCTATGCGAACGGCGAATTCATCCCCGGGGCGGAGGCCTATTTCCCGCGCTGGGAGGCGAGGGCGGCGGCTTTCCGCGCAAATCTCGGCTCCCGCGCCCGGCTGGATCTGGCCTATGGCCCCGGCGCCCGACAGCGCTTCGACCTGTTCCTGCCGGAGGGCAGGCCGCAGGGCCTCGCGCTGTTCTTTCACGGCGGCTACTGGATGGCGGGCGACCGCAGCCTCTGGTCGCATCTCGCCGCAGGGCCGCTGGCGCGCGGCTGGGCCGTGGCGCTGCCGTCCTACACCCTGGCCCCCGAGGCCCGGATCGCCGAGATGACTGCCGAAGCCGACCGCGCCCTGGCCGCGGCCGCGGCGCTGGTCGAGGGGCCCATCGCGGTCACCGGCCATTCGGCGGGCGGCCATCTCGCGGCGCGGCTCGCCTGCGCCGAGGCGCCGCTGCCGGCGGAACTCGCCGCCCGGCTCCGCCACGTGGTCCCGATCTCGCCGCTGGCCGACCTGCGCCCGCTGCGCCTCACCGCGATGAACGACACGCTGCGGCTCGACGCTGCCGAGGCCGAGGCGGAAAGCCCGGCCCTGCTGCCGCGCCGCCCCGGCTGCGCCGTGACGGTCCACGTCGGCCAGCAGGAGCGCCCCGCCTTCCTCTGGCAGGCCCGGCTCCTGTCGGAAGAGTGGGACTGCCCCTGGCAGGTCGCCCCCGGCCGACACCATTTCGACGTGATCGACGAACTCGAGGAGCCCGACTCTCCCCTCACCACCGCCCTGCTCGGACCCTGACCGCGAGGCGACTGTCACCCCCTCACCGATCGCAGACTCCAAGCCCCCCATTTTCTGTCCGAAAATATCCTCGGGGGTGCGGGGGCAGACAGCCCCCGCCGAAATTTCGCAGAAATTTCGCGCCTCAGCCGGTCGAGTGCATCCGCTCGATATAGGCGCGCATCTCCTCCGCCTCGTGGCGGGCGTCGCGCAGGCCTTCCATGGCGGCGCGCAGCTCGGCCTCGGTCTGGGCGATCTGGGTTGCCAGCTCGCCCTCGCGCTGCTCGAGGTAGATCACCGCCTGGTCGCGGGCCTCCTCGGCCTCGTGCAGCGATTGCGCCAGCCGGTCGACCTCGCCCATCTCGCCGCCGGCAATGCGGGTGAAGCGGTGGACCAGCCAGCAGGCGAACCAGCCGAGGCCGAAGGCGACAAACAGGATGATCGCCGTGGTGATGATGAATTCTTCGCGGTTCATGGCGTTCGTCGCTCTCTGGTCTCAGCCCGCGTCCGGGCGGCGCTTGGGACGGAGTGTCATTTCTGTCGGCGCGACGGAAGGGCCATCCTCCGCGGCGGACCCAACTTCGGCAGCCTCCTCTTCGCCAGCCCCGTCTCCGGATCCTTCGTCGGTGGCCTCTGCCGTCCCGGCCTCACCCCCGGAGGCCGCGGCCTCGTCGGCCACCGTTTCCGCCGCAGCCTCACCGCTCGCGGTTTCCGCCGAAGCCGAAGCCGCCGCCTCCGCCTCGGCCATCGCCTGACCCGGAGTCGTCACCGGCGCCGGTTCGGCCGGGGGCAGGTCCTTCAGCACGAAGTCGATGCGGCGGTTGGCCTCGCGGCCCTCCTCGCTGCCGTTGTCGGCGATCGGATTGGCCTCGCCATAGCCGACCGCGGTCAGCCCGCCGATCTTCACCCGGCGGCCCTGCAGCGCCAGCACCACCGCCTCGGCCCGGGCCTGGCTCAGCGCCTGGTTGCCGCCCTCGCTGCCCTGGCTGTCGGTGTGGCCGGCGATCTCCATCTTCAGGTCGGGGCATTCGCGGAACACCTCGGCCAGCGCATCCAGCGTGCCGCGCACCGAGGCGTCGATCTCGGCGGAGCCGGGGGTGAAGATGATCTTCTGCTTGGCCACCACCGCGTTGATCCGGGCGGCGCATTCCTGCGGTGTGGGCAGGGCGGCGGTCGGGTCGAGCTTCTCGTCATAGCGCACCGAGACCTTGTAGGTCTGGCCCTGGCCCAGCTTGTCGGCCAGCACCTGCGAGATCCTTCCGCTGGCCTGGCGCGAGCCGGTGACGCCCGTCACCTCCACCGTGTCGGCCCGCACGGTCAGCGCGCCGGAGTTCAGCTGCGCCAGCGATTCGAGCCCGGCAAGCACCCGCTTCGGCCAGCCGTCCGGCAGTTCCGGGTCGAGCCGCGTGGCGGTATAGACCTTGGACGCGCCGAACTGGGCGCGGGCAAAGCTGTCGACCGCGGCGCGCAGCATCTCGTCGGTCAGCCGGCCGCGCAGCTGCACCTGGCCCTGGCTCGAGAGCGAGGCGGTGAACTCGGCCGGGCCCTGCGGCGTGGCGCTGGGTTTCGGCGGCAGCGTGGCCGAAAGCGAGAAGACCTTGGGCAGCGCCGCCTCCAGCTCGCCCACCACCCGGTCGAAATCGGCCTGCGGCGTCTCGGGCGAGCCGAGCAGGGTGATGTCGGCGTCGGAGAAGGTGACCGAGCCGGCCTTCAGCTCTGCCAGCCCCTTGATCGCCGCCTCGGTCGCCTCGGCCCAGCGGGGCGAGGGCACTCCGAGCCCGACGGTGCAGGTGACATCCTCGCCCGAAGCGCCGGCCGCGCGGCCGGCGGCGATGATCCGGTCGCGGGCGCGGGTGGTGTCGGCCGAACAGGCGTCGAAGCGCGGGCCGTCCTCGTCGATGACGAAGCGCAGGGTGAAGGGGGTCAGCACCGGGCGCGGCGCCGAGATGTTCATGTTCACCTGCAACCCCTGCGGCGCCAGCCGCTTCAGCTGGCCCTCCAGCTTCTGCTTCTCCGCCTCGCTGTCCGAGATCGCTGTGATCGCCACCCTTTCGGCCGAGACCGAGATCTTGGAGCGCGGCAGGATCTTCAGCGCGGCGAGACCGAAGTCCAGCGCGGCGTCCCAGCCTTCGGGGGCGGGGAAATCGGCGGTCTCCAGCATGTCGGCGACGTTCAGCCCGCGCCCGAGCCCGGCGGCGGCCTCGGCCAGCTCCTCCTCGTCGTCGCGGCGCTGCGGCAGCAGGCCGATCAGCGAAATCCCGTCATCGTTGCGCAGCATCTCGACCGAGAAGCGCGGCGCCTCGATGGCCCGCACAGGGGTGACCTCCAGCGCGTCGCGGATCCGGGCCGAATCGACGAGGCTGCCGGTGACATTCACCGCGCGGAAGCGGGCGGCCTCGTTCGGGGCGGTGCCGGTGAGCCAGACCTGCAGCCCGTCGGCCTCGACCTTGGCGAAGGTCAGCCCGGCGGTCAGCAGGCCGGAATGCACGATGGCGCTGCTGCGCTTCTCGATCACCGTCGCCGCCCAGCCGGCGCCCAGAACCGAGATCAGGCCGGCGCCGATGAAGACGACGGGGACAACGGCGAGGCGGGGAAGACGCATGGCAGAAACGGCTTTCATTGACAGGCTTGGTCCGTGCTTAGGGGTTCGGGGCCCCTGGGGCAATCAGACCAGGGCGGCAACGGCAAGAAACAGCGCAGGGATCAGCCCGGCGTCGCGGTTGCTGCGGAACAGCTGCAGGCAGCGTGCCGGGTCTTCGGTATCGAGCCGGGCCAGCTGCCAGGCCATGTGCCAGCCGATGCCCCAGACCCCCGCCAGCGCCAGCAGCAGCTGCACCAGCGGCGCGTCGGCAGGCAGGGCCAGCACCACGGCGAGCGTCATCAGCAGCACGGTGGCGGCGAGGAAGCCGCGCAGCCAGGGCCGGGTGTTGCTGCCGAACAGCCGCGCGGTGGATTTCACCCCGATCAGCGCGTCGTCGTCCTTGTCCTGATGGGCATAGATCGTGTCGTAGAACAGCGTCCAGGTGATGCCCGCCGCATAGAGCCAGACTGGGGCCCAGCCGAGGCTGCCGGCATGCGCGGCCCAGGCCAAGAGCGCGCCCCAGTTGAAGGCGAGGCCGAGGAAGACCTGCGGCCACCAGGTGAAGCGCTTGGCGAAGGGGTAGAGGCAGACCAGGGCCAGCGAGGCGATCCCGAGGCCGATGGCTAGGGCGTTGAAGCTGAACAGGATCAGCGCCGCGATCAGCGCCTGCACCACCATCCAGACCGCGGCCTGTTTCGCCGTGACCTGCCCCGAGGGGATCGGGCGCGAGCGGGTGCGGGCGACGGCGGCGTCGAACTCGCGGTCGGTGATGTCGTTCCAGGTGCAGCCCGCGCCGCGCATCAGGAAGGCGCCGATGGCGCAGCCGAGCACGATCCAGAGATCCAAGGGCCGGAAGCCCGCCGGGTCGGCATTGGCGGCCAGCGCCACGCCCCAGAAGCAAGGCAGCAGCAGGAGCCAGGTGCCGATCGGGCGGTCGGCGCGCGACAGGCGCAGGAAGGGGCGCGTCGCGGCGGGGGCAAGCGTGTCGACCCAGTTGCCGGGCGGCGCGTCGGAGACGGTTCCTGTCGCATGCGGCGGCAGGGCAGCCTCTGGCGTTTGCGGCGGCTGGTGCATAAGTTGCCCCTCATGGCGGATGCAAAGATCAGATTGTTTCTAGAGCAGCCCCTCGGCGCGGGGCAACCCGTTCCGCTGACGCAGGAACAGGCCCATTACCTGTTCGGAGTCATGCGGCTTGGCAAGGGGGCTGGCGTTCTTGTGTTCAACGGGCGCGACGGCGAATGGCGCGCCGAGGTGGCCGAGGCGGGCAAGCGCGGCGGTCTTCTGGTCTGCGCCGAGCAGACCGCGCCCTTGCGGGTGCCGCCCGATCTCTGGCTGATGTTCGCGCCGATTAAGAAGGCGCGCACCGATTTCATCGTCGAGAAGGCGGCCGAGATGGGGGTGCGACGCATCCTGCCGGTGCAGACCCGTTTCACCAATTCCGAACGCATCCGGCAGGACCGGCTGCAGGCCCATGCCGTCGAGGCGGCCGAGCAATGCGGCGGCACCTTCGTGCCCGAGGTCTGCGACCTGGTGGCGCTGGACCGGCTTCTGGCCGACTGGCCGGCCGAGCGGCGGATCATGTGGTGCGACGAGAACATGCTGGGGGCGCGGGCGGGGCTGCTGGCGGGCGCGGGCGAGACCGAGCCGCGCGGCTTCGAGGAAGCGCCGAAGTCGCCCTCGCCGGGGCCTTGGGCGGTGCTGATCGGGCCGGAGGGCGGCTTTGCCGAGGCCGAACAGGCGCGACTCCGGCGGATGGAACAGGTGGTGCCGGTCTCGCTTGGCCCGCGCATCCTGCGGGCGGATACGGCGGCGGTCGCCGCGCTGACGCTGTGGCAGTCGGTGCTGGGAGACTGGGTGTGACCCTGCGCCCGGCCGAGACCGGGGACGAGACGGCGCTGGTGGATTTCCTGACCCGGCACGAGGCGGGGTCGATGTTTCCGCTGACCCAGCTGGCGGCGGAGGGCATAGGCGCGCGGCTGTCGGTCTGGCTGCGCGAGCGGGAGGGCGCCGTCTGCGGCGCGCTGATGCTGACGGCCAATGACATCCTGCTGCCGCAGGCCCCCGGCTTCGACTGGACCGGGGTGCGCGGGCTGCTGGCCGGGCGGCGCGTCGCCTCGCTGGTCGGCCCCGACGGTCAGGCGCTACGGCTGCGCGAGGCCTTGGGCCTGCCCGAGCCGCGGCATATCGGCGAGGAGCCGGGCTTTACGCTGGATCTGGCGGAGCTCGTTCTGCCGGAGGCCGAGGGCTTCACGCTGGTCCCGCTGGACGAGAGCTGGCGGCAGACGGCGCTGGTCTGGCGCACCGGCTATCTGGGCGAAATCTTCGGCATGCCGCCCGAGGAGGCGATGGTGCGCGCGGGCGAGGATCTGGCGCGCTACATCGCCCGATCGTCGCACCGCATGCTGCTGCGGCAAGGCGCGCCGGTGGCGATGACCGGCTTCAACGCCATCCTGCCCGAGGTGGTGCAGGTCGGCGGCGTTTACACCCCGCCCGGCACGCGCGGGCAGGGGCTGGCGCGGCGCGCGGTGGCGCTGCATCTGGCCGAGGTGCGGGCGCGCGGGGTGAAGCGGGGGGTGCTGTTCGCCGCCAATGCCGCGGCGGCCCGCGCCTATCGCGCCATCGGCTTCCAGCCCGGCGGCACCATGGGCGTGGTGGAATTCGCCGCGCCCGAGGTCATCGCATGAGCCTCCTGCGCCCCGAGGCGAAGGCGGCGCTGCACCGCTGGCGCGAGGTCATCGCGGCGGGGGCAGCGGCGCTGGCCGGGCTCTGGCTGATCCGGCTGGGTGGCTGGTTCCTGATCCCGCTGGGCGTGCTGGTGATCGGGCTCTGCGCCGTCTGGGCCGTCATGGCCTGGCGGCGGATGCAATTCGCGCAGGAGGTGCAGGCGCCGGGCGTCGTCGAGGTCGACGAGGGCCAGGTCGGCTACATGGGCCCGACCCTCGGCGGCTATGTCGCGCTGGAGGAGTTGCAGGAGCTGCGGCTGCTGACGCTGCACGGCCAGCGGATGTGGCGGCTGAAGCAGTCCGACGGCCAGCTCCTGCTGATCCCGGTGGCGGCGCAGGGGGCCGAGCGGCTGTTCGACGCCTTCGGCGCGCTGCCGGGTATGGACACCCAGGCGCTGGTGGCGGCGCTGGCCCTGCCAAAGGGCGCCAGCGCGGCGCGCGGTCTCAGCCTTTCGTCTGAGACCGGCCAGATCGGCCCGGTGATCTGGCGGCGGCCGCTGCGGGCGGTCTTGACTTGAGCCCGCCGAAGCGACAGGTCTGTCCTCCGTAAATCGAAAGTCAGGCCGGAGCGCTCATGTCCATTCCTCAGTCAGGCGGCGGCCCGATCGAATCCCCGGATCAACTCGCCGAATACATGGCCTCCGGCGCCAAGCCGAAGGCCGATTGGCGCATCGGCACCGAGCACGAGAAGTTCGGTTACACCGCCGACCTGCTGCCGCTGCCCTACGAGGGCGCCTGCAGCATCCGCGCCATGCTGGAGGGCCTGCGCGACGGCTACGGCTGGACCCCGGTCGAGGAGCAGGGAAAGATCATCGGCCTGACCCGCGACGGGGCCAATGTCTCGCTGGAGCCGGGCGGGCAGTTCGAGCTGTCGGGCGCCGCCGTCGAGACCATCCACGACACGGCGGCGGAGCTCGACACCCATCTGCGCGAGGTGGCCGATGTCGCCGGGCGGATCGGCGCGCGCTTCATGGGCGTCGGCGCCGCGCCGATCTGGACCCATGACCAGATGCCGGTGATGCCGAAGGGCCGCTACCGGCTGATGACCGACTACATGGGCCGCGTCGGCACGCATGGCACGCAGATGATGTATCGCACCTGCACCGTGCAGGTGAACCTCGACTATGCGTCGGAAGCCGACATGGTGCAGAAGCTGCGCGTGGCGCTGGCGCTGCAGCCGGTGGCGACGGCGCTTCTGGCCTCCTCGCCCTTTTTCGAGGGCAAGCCGAACGGTCACAAGTCCTGGCGCTCGCGGATCTGGCGCGATCTGGACGCCTCGCGCACCGGGATGCTGCCCTTCGCCTTCGAGGAGGGCATGGGCTTCCAGCGCTATGTCGACTGGGTTCTCGATGTGCCGATGTATTTCGTCTACCGCGACGGCCATTACATCGACGCGCTGGGGCAGTCGTTCCGCGACTTCCTCAAGGGCGAGCTGCCGGCGCTGCCGGGCGAGAGGCCGACGCTGTCGGACTGGGCCGACCACATGACCACGGTCTTCCCCGAGGCGCGGGTGAAGAAATACATCGAGATGCGCGGCGCCGACGCCGGGCCGAAGGACCGGCTGAACGCGCTGCCGGCGCTCTGGGTCGGGCTGATGTACGATCAGCCGGCGCTGGACGCGGCTTGGGATCTGGCGAAGGGCTGGACGGCTGAAACCCGCGAGGCGCTGCGCGTCGCGGCCTCGGTCGACGGGCTGCAGGCCGAGGCGGGCGGCGTGAAGATGCTGGACCTCGCGCGCGAGGTGGTGGCCATCGCGCAGGCCGGGCTCAAGGCGCGCGGTCACGGTGAGGAAGGTTTCCTTGACGTGCTGGCAGAAAGTGCGGCCTCCGGCCGGGTGCTGGCCGACGATCTGCTGGCGCGCTACGCGGGCGAGTGGCAGGGCGATCTGACCCGGATCTATGGTGAGATGAGCTACTGAGCTTGTGACATCGGGTCGCGGAGGCGCGGCCCGATTTCCTGCCAAGCTGGCGCTCCCTCACTGTGGAGTAGCAAGTTGCGTGATTTCCTGATTTCTTCCCTGAGCAGCCTCGTGATGCTGATCGTCTTCCTGATGATGATCGACACCGTGGCCGGCGCGCTGGTCGCGCTGAACGATGCGCGCGGCCCCTTCCCGGGGCTCTCGGCGCTCGTCATCCTGACCAGCGGGTTCATCGCCACCGTGGTCTTCGGCGGCGCGGTCTTCCTGCAGATCGGCATCTACGAGAACACCAAGCGCATGGCCGAGGCGCTGGAGAAGCAGGCGCTCTGACTCGGATCGCCGCGAACGCGGCCTTGTGTCGGGTGCTGGCGGAAGATTTGCTGGCGCGCCACGCGGGCGACTGGCTGGCTATCTGGCTACCTTGAAAGTCGGGTCCGGCTCACCGGGTCAGCCGCTGCGGCGGCTCCTCGGGGTCGAGCGGGTCGGGCCCGTAGCGGTTGCGGCGCGGCTCGCTCTCGGTGGTGAACCACCAGAGCAGCAGCACCCAGCCCAGCACCGGCACGACCGCGATCCACAACCAGCGGCCGTCCTTGCCGAGATCGTGCAGCCTGCGGATCGCCGCGCTGATCGTGGCGGGCAGCAGAGCCGCGCCGAGCAGCAGGCTGAGCAGGCCGGGCGGCCCGAGCAAGGGCTCGGCAGTCATAGCCGTTTCGATAAGATGCGCCAGAAGCAGCGCCAGCGCTGCAAAAAGCACGAACCACCAGAGTTCCGCGCGTCTGGCGCGGCCGCATATGCGGAAAGACCGTAGCAGGCAACGCCCGACGGCTGTCAGCAAGTCCATGACCAATATCCCTATAGTCCCCGGGCGGACAATGGGAGCAGACTGAGCCCTAGGTCAATCGGTCAGATCATTCTCATTATGATTTTTTTCCGATCCGCGGTTCCGTCCCGTTTTTCAACCGCAGGATGTTGGATTTGTGACGGATAAAGATCAGAATCGAAAGAACTGCCGCCAAGGCGAGCATCTGCCCCGCCCCGAACAGCGGCATCCAGACGAGCGACGAGGCCGCCGCCACCAGCGCCGCCAGCGAGGAGATTCGCCCCACCGCCGCCGTCAGCGCCCAGGTGGCGCAGCAGGCGAGCCCCACCGGCCAGGCGAGCGCCAGCAGCGTGCCGAGGAAGGTCGCCACCCCCTTGCCGCCCTTGAACCCCAGCCAGACCGGGAACAGATGCCCGAGGAACGAGGTCAGCGCCGCCAGCTGCGCCGCATCCTCGCCCACCGTGTAGCGCGCGATCAGGACGGCGATGCCGCCCTTGGCCGCGTCGAGGATCAGCGTCGCCGCCGCCGCGCCCTTGTTGCCGGTGCGCAGCACGTTGGTCGCGCCGATGTTACCCGAGCCGATGCTGCGCAGGTCGCCCAGACCCAGCGCGCGGGTGATGACGATGCCGAAGGGGATCGAGCCGAGCAGATAGCTCAGCGCGGCCACGAGGATCAGCGCCAGCGCGCCGCTTTCGATCACCGGCATCGTTACTCTCCCGCCCTGAAAACCTGCTGGCCGCCGACGAAGGTGGCCAGAACCCGGCCCTCCATCCGCTGCCCGTCGAAAGGTGTATTCTTCGATTTTGACCGCAGCGTGAACCGGTCGAGCAGGAAGGGCGCGTCGGGGTCGAAGAGCACCAGATCGGCGGGCGCGCCCTCGGCCATGCGGCCCTGCGGCAGGCCGAGCCGCTTCGCCGGGTTCAGCGACATGGCGCGGAACAGCGTCGGCAGGTCCATCGCCCCGGCGTGATAGAGCCGCATCGCCGCCGGCAGGAAGGTCTCCAGCGCCACGGCGCCGCTGGCCGCCTCCTCGAAGGGCAGGCGCTTGCTTTCTTCGTCCTGCGGCGTGTGCATCGAGCTGATGATGTCGATCAGCCCCGAAGCCACCGCCTCGACCATCGCCAGCCGGTCATCCTCGGAGCGCAGCGGCGGCGTCACCTTGAAGAAGGTGCGGTAGTCGCCCACGTCCAGCTCGTTCAGCGTCAGGTGGTGGATGCTGACCCCCGCCGTGACGTCGAGCCCGTTGCGCTTGGCCTGCTCCAGCGCGGGCAGGGTGCGGGCCGAGGTGATCTGGTCGGCGTGGTAGCGCACGCCGGTCATCTCGACGAGCGCCATGTCGCGGTCGAAGCCCATGCGCTCGGCCATGGGATGCACGCCGGGCAGGCCGCGCAGCGAGGCGAACTTGCCGTTGGTGACGGCCGCCCCCGCCGAAAGCCCGGGGTCCTGCGGATGGCCGATCACCAGCGCGCCGAGGCTGCGGGCATAGGTGAAGCAGCGCGAGGCGACCTTGGTGGAGGTCACGACATTGTCGCAATCGGTGAAGGCCACCGCGCCCGCGTCGAGCATGAAGCCCACCTCGACCATCTCGCGCCCCTCGCGGCCCTTCGTAAGGGCGGCCATGTGGCGGATGCGGACCGGCGAGACCTCGGCGGCGCGGCGGGTGACGAATTCCAGCAGTTCGGGCGTGTCGATGGCGGGCGTGGTGTCGGGCCGCGTGACCATGGTGGTGACGCCGCCCGCCGCCGCGGCAAGACCGGCGGAGCGGAACGACTCCTTGTGGCGCTCGCCCGGCTCGCAGACCTTCACGCCGATATCGACGATGCCGGGGGCGAGGCATTTGCCGTCGCAGTCGATCACCTCGGCACCGGCGGGCGCCGAGGCCTGCCCGATGGCCGCGATCACCCCGCCGTCGAGGATGACGTTGCCGACGGTCTCGGTCCCCGCCTCGGGGTCGATGATGCGGGCGTTCTGCAGGTAGAGGGTCATGCCATCACTCCCACCGCCGCCCGGCCGCGTTCGGCGCGCAGGTTCCGCGCCAGAAGGTCCATGCAGGCCATGCGGACGGCGACGCCCATCTCCACCTGTTCCTGGATGACCGAGCGGTTGATGTCGTCGGCCAGCGTCCCGTCGATCTCGACCCCGCGGTTCATCGGGCCGGGGTGCATCACGATGGCGTCGGGCTTGGCATAGGCCAGCTTCTCCGCGTCGAGCCCGTAGCGGTGGTAGTATTCGCGTTCGGAGGGGATGAAGGCGCCGTCCATCCGTTCTTTCTGGAGCCGCAGCATCATCACCACATCGGCTCCTTCCAGTCCCTCGCGCATGTCGTCGTAGACCTCGCAGCCGAAGTCGGCGACGCCGGTCGGCATCAGCGTCGGCGGGCCGATCAGCCGCACGCGGTTCTCCATCTTGCCGAGCAGGATGAGGTTGGAGCGGGCGACGCGGGAATGGGCGATATCGCCGCAGATCGCCACTGTCAGCCGCTGGATGCGGCCCTTGGCGCGGCGGATGGTCAGCGCATCGAGAAGCGCCTGCGTCGGATGCTCGTGCCGCCCGTCGCCCGCGTTCAGCACGGCGCAGTTCACCTTCTCGGCCAGAAGGTTGACCGCGCCCGAGGAGGGGTGCCGCACCACGAGGAGGTCGGGCTGCATCGCGTTCAGCGTCATCGCGGTGTCGATCAGGGTCTCGCCCTTCTTCACCGAGGACTGGGCCACCGACATGTTCATCACATCGGCCCCGAGCCGCTTGCCCGCCAGTTCGAAACTGGCCTGGGTGCGGGTGGAGGCTTCGAAGAACATGTTGATCTGCGTCATCCCCGCCAGCGCATCCGACTGTTTCATCGTGCGGCGGTTCACGTCGACATAGCTGTCGGCGAGGTCGAGAACGCGTCTTATCTCGTCGGGGGCCAGATGCTCGATGCCGAGTAGGTGGCGGGCGCGGAAGGTCATGGGCATCTCCGTCGAGGCTCGGGAGGCTTATAGGAAGCGCCGCCGCGCGGGGCAAGGCGGTTGCCCGCCCTGCGGGGGAGCCTTAGGGTCGGGCTGCGCCGACTCGGGCGCCTGCGGGGACCGATGGACAGGCTCGATATCGACAGGCTGGATCACGACACGGCAGCGGCGATGCTGCTGTGGCAGGTCGATCTCGGCGTGACCGAGGCGCTGCTCGACGCGCCGCTGAACCGCTACGACCTGGCCGAGCCGGTGCGGGCGCCGGCGGCCCCCGCGGCGCGGGTGACGGCAGAGGTGCTGCCGATGGCGGCGCCCGACCCGGTCGCGGAGGCGCGGGCGCTGGCCGACGCGGCGGAGGATCTCGAGGCGCTGCGGGCGGCGATGACGGCCTACGAGCATTGCGAGTTGAAGCGGGGGGCGCGGAATACGGTGTTTTCCGACGGCCATCCGGCGGCGCGGGTCATGGTCATCGGCGAGGCGCCGGGGCGGGACGAGGATACCGAGGGGCGGCCCTTCGTCGGCCGCGCGGGGCAGCTTCTCGACCGGATGCTGGCGGCGATCGGTCTGGGACGCGAAAGCCCGGACCCGGCGCAGGCGGTCTATATCACCAATGTCATGCCCTGGCGCCCGCCGCAGAACCGCGACCCCCTGCCGGAGGAGATCGGCATGATGCGGCCCTTCCTCGAGCGGCATGTGGCGCTGGTGGACCCGGAGGTGCTGGTGGTGATGGGCAATGCCGCGGCGCAGGCGGTGCTGGGGCGCGGCGGCATCACGAGGATGCGCGGGCGCTGGGGCGAGGCCTGGGGGCGGCCGGTGCTGCCGATGTGCCACCCGGCCTACCTGCTGCGCAACCCCGAGAACAAGCGCGACGCCTGGGCCGACCTCCTGTCGCTGAAGGCGCGGCTCACGTGATCGTCGATCCGGTGGTTCTGCTGGCCTTCGTGCCCGCGGCGCTGGCGCTGAACCTGACGCCGGGGGCGGACATGATGTTCTGCCTCGGGCAGGGGCTGAAGGCCGGGCCGCGCGCGGCGCTGGCCGCGGATGCCGGGATCGCGGCGGGCGGGATGGTCCATGTCACGCTGGCGGGGCTGGGGCTCGGCGCGGCGGTGGCGGCGGCGCCTTGGCTGTTCGAGGCGATCCGCTGGGTCGGGGTGGGGTATCTTCTGTGGCTGGCCTGGGCGACGCTGCGGGCGGGGCCGGGGGTGGAGTTGCCCGAGGTGAGACCGGCGCGGGCGTTCCGCGAGGGGCTGGTGGTGAACCTGACCAATCCGAAGGTGATCCTCTTCGTGCTGGCCTTCGTGCCGCAGTTCGTCGACCCGGCCCGTCCGGTGCTGCCGCAGTTCCTCGTCTTCGGGCTGATCCTGTCGGTCGGCGGGCTGGTGGTGAACGGGCTGGTGGGGGTATTCGCCGGCGGGATCGGGCGGCGGCTGGTCGGCTCGCCGGAGTTCGGGCGCTGGCTGGGGCGGGCCTCGGCGGCGATCTTCGTCGGGCTGGCGGCGCGGCTGGCGCTGATGCAGAGGGGGTGAGGGATGGGGAAGATCGACGAGACCAAGGAGTTCGTGCCGGTCAGGATCGCGGTGCTGACCGTTTCGGATACGCGGACGCTGGCGGAGGACCGGTCGGGCGACACGCTGGTGGAGCGGCTGACCGGGGCGGGGCACCTGCTGGCGGCGCGGGAGATCGTGCAGGATGATCGGGCCGAGATTGCCGCGAAACTGCGGGCGTGGTGCGCCGATCCGGGGGTGGATGTGATCCTGTCGACCGGGGGCACCGGGCTGACCGGGCGGGATGTGACCGTGGAGGCGCATCGGGATGTCTATGAGAAGGAGATCGAGGCCTTCGGCACGGTCTTCACCATGGTCTCGATGCAGAAGATCGGCACCTCGGCGGTGCAGAGCCGGGCGACGGGCGGGGTGGCGATGGGGACCTATCTGTTCGCCCTGCCGGGCAGTCCGGGGGCCTGCCGGGATGCCTGGGACGAGATTCTGGTCTGGCAGCTGGATTACCGGCACCGGCCCTGCAACTTCGTCGAGATCATGCCAAGGCTGGACGAGCATCTGCGGCGGAAGTGACGGGTTTTCACGCGTGAAAATCGCCGCAAGGCACTGATTTCACCGTATTTCCTCGGCGACGTTAGGGGTTTCTTAACCCCTGCCGTCAGGGCGCCGGGCAGCCCCTGATCTCCACCGCGCGATCCGGCCCCAGCACCGTCACCGTCAGCTTGGAGCGGTCCAGCGCGAAGGGTTGGCCGCTGGCGGCGACCAGCTCGGTCGTGGCGGTCAGCCGGTTGCCCTGCCGGGCGCTGACCGAGTCCGAGGCCCAGACCGAACCCTGGCCGGGCTCCAGCACCACCACCTCGTGCTGACCGAGCGCCGGCATGTCGATGGCGGTGGTCAGGCGCAGCCCGTCTGCGATCGGTTCGATCTGGCAGGCGATGCCCGCCATCCCGGCCTCGCGCCCGGTCTGCGGTCGCTGGCGCAGGGCGGCGTCGATCACCGCATCGGCGGCGCCCTGCAGCGGTAGCGCCGCGTCGAGGGTCAGGGCGGCGGGGATGCAGATGTCGCGGCAGACGCCCAGCTCGACATTGGCGCGCAGCCGGATCGGCTGCGAGGCGTCGATGGCCGTCACCTCCAGCGGCAGCACCAGCTCGCCCTTGTAGCCGATGCTCTGCATGCCGTTCAGGTCGAAGACATGCGGCCGCGGCCAGTGGAAGCGCACCGAGCGCACGTTTTCCGACCCGGCCCAGTCGAACAGCGGCGGGATGCCGGCGTCGCCCGGGCTGCGCCAGTAGGTCTTCCAGCCAGGGGCCAGCGTCAGGCGCAGCGCCGCGATATGGGTGCCGCTGTCGCTGCGCCAGCCGGGCAGCACCGCGGCGCGCAGGATCTCGTCCTGCGTCGTGGCCGCGGCAGGGATCGGCAGGGCCAGCGAGAGGGCGACCAGCAGGGAGGAGGCGAGGCGTTGCATCATCCGGGCACAATAAGCGGTGCGGCCCCGATGGAAAGTCACATTCCGGCGACAGAACGCCGAGGTGATCCGCCTGTGGTCCGGTGGCCTCTTGAGCGGGGCGGGAGGCTGGCTACATAAATGGGGAAAGGGGATGCCTCATGGATCTTGCCGGCTCGCTTCTCATTGCCATGCCCAACATGGGCGACCCGCGATTCGAGCGCTCGCTCGTCTTGGTCTGCGCCCATTCGCCCGAAGGGGCGATGGGGCTCGTCGTTAACAGGCCCTCACCCGCGTTGAGTTTTTCCGCGATGCTGGACCAGCTCGGCATCTCGCGCGGCGAGAAGGGCCGCGACATCCGCGTGCATATGGGCGGGCCGGTGGAGCGGGGGCGCGGCTTCGTGCTGCACAGCCCCGATTACGTGACCTCGGGCGCGACGATGCAGGTGTCCGGCAAGTTCGGCATGACCGCGACGGTCGATATCCTCGAGGCGCTGGCGCAGGGCGAGGGGCCGTCGTCGGCGCTGCTGGCGCTGGGCTATTCCGGCTGGGGGCCGGGGCAGCTGGAGGCGGAGGTATCGCGCAACGACTGGCTGACCTCGGACGCGCCGGAGGATCTGGTGTTTTCCACCGATGACAGTGGCAAGTGGACCCGGGTGCTGCGCCACATGGGCATCGACCCGCTGACGCTGTCGGCCACCGCCGGGCGGGCCTGAGCCCGCCAGGCGGCTCAGAGGTTCCGGTTGGGCGCCGTTTCGGCGATGTCGTGATCGTAGGTGGCCCAGGCCCGGTCGGTGCCGGTCGGCGGGAGTTCCGACACCGGCACCTCACGGTGCAGATGCGCCTTGGCGATGAAATTCGCGGTGATCGGCGCGGTCAGGAACAGGAACAGCGAGATCAGGATCTCGTGCCAGGAGAAGCTGTCGGCGACGAGGCCGAAATACAGCATCGAGGCGATCAGCACGCCGCCGATGCCGATGGTGGTGGCCTTGGTCGGCGCGTGCAGCCGGGTCATCGGGTCGGGCAGCTTCAGCAGGCCGAAGCTGCCGACGATGCCGAAGATGCCGGCGACGACCAGAAGGACGGAGATCAGGATCTCGGTGACGAGGGTCATGGCTGCCTCATTCGATGATATAGCCGCGCAGCATGAACTTGCAGTAGGCGACGGTGGAAACAAAGCCGGTCATGGCGAAGAGCAGCGCCGCCTCGAAGTTGACGCCGGTGCCCTGGCGGATGCCGTAGAGCACCAGAAGTGCGATCATGTTGATGACCATGGTGTCGAGCGCCAGCACCCGGTCGGGCACGCCGGGGGCGCTGACGATGCGCCAGAGGTTGAACAGCAGCGCCAGCCCGAAGCAGGAGAAGGCGAAGGTCAGCGCGAGTTCGATCATCGGAAGATCCTCTTCAGGCGGGCCTCGTAGCGGGTCTTGATCTCGTCGCGCACCGCGTCGGGATCGGGCGCGTGCAGGCAATGCACCAGCAGCGAGCGGCCGCAGGCCGAGATGTCGGAGGTGACGGTGCCCGGGGTCAGGGTGATGGTGCCGGCGAGCAGGGTGATCGCCTCGGGCGAGCGCAGGTCGATCGGGATGGTGACCCAGGCCGGCTGCAGCTGGCTGTTCGGCTTGAACAGCACGATCTTCGCCACCACCACATTGGCGACGATGATGTCCCAGATCACCAGCAGGATGTAGCCGATGATGGCGGGCAGGTTGCGCACCTCCATCCGGTTCGGCCAGTAGGCCGAGGTCAGCAGCGGGATGATCGTCGCGAGGATGGCGGCGAAGACCAGGCTGCCGAGCGCGTAGCCGTTGACCAGCAGGAGCCAGACGGCGAAGAGCGTCAGGCTGAGATAGGGGTGCGGGTAGAGGCGGCGCATCACGGCAGCTCCGGCAGGCGGTTGGCGGCGACATAGGCGGCCCCGTCCATCAGCTCGGCCGCGGTGGCCTGAAGATAGGCGGTGACCGGGCCTGCGAGAAGGGTCAGCGCCACCAGCGCCGCCAGAAGCGCGAAGACGGCGGTGAAGGCCAGCGGTTCGGCGGCGCGCGGCGCGGGGTCGGCCGGGCTGGCGTGGGATTTCCAGAACAGCTGGCTGCCGGCGCGGGAGAAGCCGATGATGATGACCAGCGAGGTGACGAGGATCGTCGGCCAGACCGTCGTCAGGTTGTCGCGCGTGGCGTCGAGGATCAGGAGCTTGCCGAGGAAGCCCGAGAGCGGCGGCATCCCTGCCAGCGCGATGGCCGTGGCGAAGAACAGCGCCGCGATCAGCCCCTGTTGCGCGATCGGCGGGCAGGCATGGCGCAGCGAGGAGTCGCCGCGGCGGGCCTGCACCAGATCGGCGATCAGGAACAGCGCCCCGGTCGCGAGGGTGGAGTGGATCAGGTAGTAGAGCGTCGCCGCGGTGCTTTCTGCGGTGAAGCCGGAGAGCGCGATGAACAGCGTCCCCATCGAGGCGATGGCGGCGAAGGCCACCAGCCGCGGCAGGGTGACCGCGCCCAGCACGCCGAGCGCGCCGACGGCCAGCGTCACCAGCGCGGCGGGCAGCAGCAGGTCGCCGAACAGCGCGCCGGTGGCGGGGGTGTCGGGCGGGAAGACCAGGCTGTAGAGCCGGAGCGTGGCATAGGCGCCGACCTTGGTCATCACCGCGAAGAGGGCGGCGACCGGGCCCGGGGCGTTGGCATAGGTGGCGGGCAGCCAGAAATGCAGCGGCACCAGCGCGCCCTTGATGGCGAAGACCAGAAGCAGCAGCACCCCGGCGACGCGGATCAGCGCGGCGTCGCCCTCGGGCAGGGACGCGACCTTCACGGCGAGATCGGCCATGTTCAGCGTGCCGGTGACGGAATAGAGCGTCGCCAGCCCGAAGAGGAACAGCGTCGAGCCGAGCAGGTTGTAGGCGACATATTGCACCCCGGCGCGCAGCCGGTCGCGGCCGCCGCCGTGGATCATCAGCCCGTAGCTGGCGATCAGCAGCACCTCGAAGAAGACGAAGAGGTTGAAGGCGTCGCCGGTCAGGAAGGCGCCGCAGAGGCCCATCAGCTGGAACTGGAACAGGGCGTGGAAATGCTTGCCGCGCCCGTCCCAGCCGGTGCCGATGGCGTAGAGCTGCACCATGAGGGCCAGGAAGGCGGTCAGCGTCAGCATGATGGCGGCCAGCCGGTCCAGCACCAGCACGATGCCGAAGGGCGCCGGCCAGTTGCCGAGGAAATAGACCTCGGGCGGGTTGACCGAAGCGGTATAGAGCAGCCCGCCCGAGATCAGCAGCAGCGCGAGCGTGCCGGCGAGGCCGAAGACCCGCTGCAGCACCAGGTCGTTGCGCATGCCCAGCACGATGAGCGGGGCCAGCAGCGCGGGCAGGATGACGGGGGCGATGATCCAGTGGTTCACCGGCGGTCCTCCCCGTCGGTCATGTCGATCCCGTCGTCGCCGGTCTCGAGGAACGAGCCGAGCGCCATCATCACGATGACGGCGGTCATGCCGAAGGAGATGACGATGGCGGTCAGCACGAGCGCCTGGGTCAGCGGGTCGCTGTAGTCGCGGTCGTCATAGGACAGCACCGGCGGCAGGCCGATGGCGATGCGGCCGCTGGCGAAGATGAAGACGTTCACCGCATAGGACAGCAGCGCCAGCCCGAGGATCACCGGGAAGGTGCGCAGGCGGAGGATCAGGTAGATCCCGGCTCCGGTCAGCACGCCGACCGCACTGGCGACGAGAAACTCCATCAGCGCACCTCCCCGTCCGGCAGGTCTGTGTCATAGGGGGCGGTGTTCACTTTTTCTCCGGCGCGCAGGGCGATGCGCGAGATCGAGGCCAGGGCCAGCATCACGGCCCCCAGCACGGTGAGGAAGACCCCGGCGTCGAAGATCATCGCCGTCGCCAGCTCGAACGGGGCGAGCGGGGGCAGGGTGACATAGCCGAAGTCGGAGGTGAGGAAGGCGGTGCCGGTGAACCAGGCGCCGACGCCGGCGGCGCCGGCGATCAGCACCCCGGCGGCGATCAGCGCGTGGTAGTCCACCCGCTGCCGCGCCTCGGTCCAGGCGAAGCCGGAGGCCATGTATTGCATGACCAGGGCGATGGCGACCACGAGGCCGGCGATGAAGCCGCCGCCGGGCTCGTTGTGGCCGCGCAGGAAGATGTAGACGCCGACCATGATCGCCACCGGCAGCACCATGCGGGTGGCGACCACCAGCATCAGCGGGTGCCGGTCGCCGGCGTCGCGCTGGTCCTGAACCCAGGTCAGCAGCCGGTCGTTGGCCGGGCCGGCGCGCAGGATCGCCTCGGTCAGCGCGAAGATCACCAGCGCCGCGATGCCCAGCACGACGATCTCGCCGAAGGTGTCATAGCCGCGGAAGTCGACGAGGATCACGTTCACCACGTTTGTCCCGCCGCCCTCGGTCTTGGCATTGGCGAGGTGGTAGCCCGAGATGCTGGGGAAGGCGGAATCGCGCATCATCAGCGCGTAGATCAGCGCGCCGGAGCCGAGGCCCGCGAGCGTGGCGATGACGCCGTCGCGGCCGCGGCGCAGGCGGGTGCTCTCAAAAGGTGTGGTCTTGGGCACAAAGTTCAGGGCCAGCAGCAGCAGGATCACCGTCACCACCTCGACCGAGATCTGGGTGAGGGCGAGATCGGGCGCGGCGAGATAGGCGAAGCCGACCGAGACGATCAGGCCGATGACGCCGACCAGCACCAGCGCCAAGAGGCGGTTGCGGTGGAAGCTGACGATGGCCGCGGCCGAGGCGATCAGGAGGAACCAGCCGATCAGCGGCACGATCTCCACCGGGGTTTCGGGGCGCAGGCCGGGGCTGTGCGCGCCGCCGAGGAAGGCGGCGAAGCCGGCGGCGACGATGGCGACGGTGGCGATGGCGAAGTAGCGGGTCAGCGCGCCGTCATGCAGCCGCTGGGTCAGGCCGCGGGCGAGGGCGGCGAGCGGCTCGACGATTCCGTCGAAGATCCGCTTCGCCTCGGGCCGCGGCGTGGCCAGCCAGAGCCGGTTCAGCGGCGCGTGCAGCATCAGGAGGACGAAGCCGCCAAGGATGGCGATCACCGACATCCAGAAGGCGGCGGTGAAGCCATGCCAGTGGTAGATGTTCACCGCCACGGCCTCGCCGGTGACGGCGGAGGCGGCGGCGTCGATCAGCCAGGCGGCGGACAGCATCGGGAACAGGCCGATCAGCACGACGAGCAGCGTCAGGAAGGCGGGCGCGCCCCAGAGGCCCACGCTGGGGTCATGCGGATGGTCGAGCTGCGAGCGCGGCTGGCCGAGGAAGGTATGGCCGAGGAAGCGGAAGCTGTAGGCGACCGAGAACAGCGCGCCGATGGTGGCGAGCACCGGCAGGAGCCAGGGAATGCCGGCCCAGACGGTGTGCGAGGCTTCCTCCAGCATCAGCTCCTTCGACAGGAAGCCGTTCAGCGGCGGGATGCCGGCCATCGACAGCGCGGCGATGGTGGTGATGGCGAAGGTGATCGGCATGGCGCGGCGCAACCCGCCCAGCAGTTTCAGGTCGCGGGTGTGGGTCGAGTGGTCGACGATGCCCGCCACCATGAACAGCGCGGCCTTGAAGGTGGCGTGGTTGATGATGTGGAACACCGCGACCGTCGCTGCCGCCTGGGTGCCGAAGCCCAGCAGCATGGTGATGAGGCCGAGATGCGAGACGGTGGAGAAGGCGAGGAGCGCCTTCAGGTCGTCCTTGAACAGCGCGATCTTGGCGGCGACGACCATGGTGACGAGGCCGGTGGTGGCGACGATGTAGAACCACTCCGGCGTGCCGGCCAGCACCGGCCAGAGCCGGGCCATCAGGAAGAGCCCGGCCTTCACCATGGTGGCGGAGTGCAGGTAGGCCGAGACCGGGGTGGGGGCGGCCATGGCGTGCGGCAGCCAGAAATGGAACGGGAACTGCGCCGATTTGGTGAAGGCGCCCAGCAGGATCAGGATCAGCGCGGGCAGGTACCAGTCGGAGGCCTGGATCGCCTCCTTGTTCTGCAGGATCACGCTGAGGTCGTAGCTGCCGACGATCTGGCCGAGGATCAGCATGCCGGCGATCATGGCGAGCCCGCCCATGCCGGTGACGGTCAGCGCCATGCGCGCGCCCTGCCGGCCCTCGGGCAGGTGCTTCCAGTAGCCGATCAAGAGGAAGGAGGAGAGCGAGGTCAGCTCCCAGAACACCAGCAGCAGCAGGATGTTGTCGGACAGAACGATGCCCACCATCGCGCCCTGGAACAGCAGCAGATAGGTGTAGAACTGGCCCATCGGGTCGCGGCGGTCGAGGTAGAACCGGGCGTAGAGGATGATCAGGAGGCCGATGCCGAGGATCAGCCCGGCGAAGAGCAGGCCCAGCCCGTCGAGGAAGAAATTGGCGTTGAGGCCCAGTTGCGGCAGCCAGTCGATGCGGGTCTGGATCACCTCGCCGCGCAGCACCGCCGGGGCGTGCAGCCCCAGCATCACCAGGGCGAGCGACGTGATCGCCCCCGCCGAGACCGCGCAGGCGTTGCGCCCGGAGCGGATCATCAGCCCGGGCAGGAACGCACCCAGAAACGGCAAGGCAACAATCAGGGCAAGGGACATACGGCGGGCATTTCCATTCGATCAGATGGGATTGGCGGATGGGTCTGGAACGTCGTCGAAAAGGGGCCCTGACGGGGTGCTGCACAATGGGCAATTGACAGCCCCCAAGTCAACCCGACGGGAGATAGGAAAATCGTGACCGGCCCGGCGGGAAACCCGATGGGGCGGCGATGCATTTCCGTCATCCCCCCGTGGGAGGTCAGCCCTCGCGGCTGGCGGCGTTCTGGTCGATCAGGTAGCGCTGCGACAGGGGGATCGCGGCGGCGCCCAGCGAGCGGGCCTGCGGGCCGATGGTGCCCTCGCGGATCAGCGGCGGGTCGATGCCGGCGAGGTCCAGCCGGTGCAGCGCCTCGGAGGTGCGGCGGACGATCTCGGCGCGGATGGGCTGCGGCATCCAGCCGTCGATCATCACGGTGTCCATTTCCACCAGCGCCGCGGCGCTGAGCGTGGCGCTGGCGAGCCCGGCCGCGGCGGAGTCGAGCCAGTCGGAGAGGATCGGCTGGCTGACCTGCCAGTGATCCGGGGATTCCCAGAGGTGGTCGGAGGGTTCGCCCGCCTCCCTCATGCGCTCGGCGAGGCTGGACATCGAGGCGACGGTGAGCAGGCGGCGCATCTGGCCGTCGGGGCCGGGCACGGGCATCGGGCCGACGCCCGCCGCGTTGCCGGTGCGCCCGGTGAAGAGCTGGCCGTTCAGCACCAGCCCGCCACCGATGAAATAGGCGAAGTAGAAGTAGAGGAAATCCTTGGGCCGGTCGCCGGTGCCGAAGACGAGTTCCGCGCCGCAGGCGGCGGTGGCGTCGTTCTGGACATAGACCGGCATGTCGGAGAGCGCCGCCAGTTCGGCCTGGATGTCGCGGTGGCGCCAGGCGTCCATCTCGGCCTGCGGGGCGCCGACGAATTGCACCCAGCTCCAGAGCTGGAAGGGCATGGCGACGCCGAGCCCGCCGACCCGGGCGCGCTTGCTGGCGGGCAGGCTGGCGAGGACGGCGGGCAGCGCCTCCGCCATGAAGCCCATCACCGCGTCGGGGGTCGGGTAGCGGTAGGTGCGGCGGCGGGCCGTCACTTCCTGCCCGAGGAAGTCGATCAGGGTCAGATCGACCGAGCGGCGGCCGATCTTCAGCCCGAGGAAATAGGCGCCCTCCGCCGCCAGCGACATCGGTACCGAGGGCTGGCCGATGCGGCCGCGGATCGGCTCGCCGCGCTGCAGGAGCCCGTCGGATTCGAGCGCGCGCATGATGACGGAGACGGTCTGGGCCGAGAGCCCGGTGATCCGGGCGATGTCGGATTTCGCCAAGGCGCCGTGCTGGCGCAGGAGGGTCAGGACGAGCTTTTCGTTATGCGCCCGCATGCCGCTCTGGTTCGAGCCACGCACGCCGCTGCCTTCGGGCGGCGAGCGGTCCATGGCGGTCTCCTGGTCTTGCGGCACGGTCTTGGGCTCCATCGGCGGGACTGTGGCAGCTAATGCGCTTCGGGGGGCGGGACAACACCCTTGCGCAGGATCACGTTGGCGAAGAGCGCGGGTTCGCTGGTGGCGACGATGCTGTGCGCGGCGCGGATGCGCGGGTAGAGAGCCTCGCCCGACAGCGGCAGGACGGCGAAGCCGGGCTGGCGGCTGTGGCAGAGCGTGTCGATCTCGGCATGGATGCGGCCCTGCCGCGCGGGGTCGTTGCCTTCGGCGGCGCGGAAGATGGCGGCGGGCGAGGTGGTATCGAGCGGCAGCACCTGCAGGATGGCATCCAGGAGGGCGAGGATGCCGTGGCCATCGGCGCGCAGCAGCCGCTGGGCATGGGATTCCGCGGGGTAGTTGCCGTCGACGAGGGCGATCTCGTCGCCATGGCCCATGGCGCGCAGGCTGCGCAGCAGGTCCGGCCCCAGAATGGATGGAATACCGATCAGCATCGCGCCTTCACCGGGCCGGATGACGCGGCTGTGCCGCGGCCGGGTCCCTGCCTCTTCCTCGTGGCGGGGCTCTCCCGCAACGCTCCTGCCGGGCAGAGTGCGCAGGGCGCGGCGCGCTGTCAATAATAAATCAGAGTGATTTAATTATCTTGACGCAAGCCGGGGAATCGGTTTTCTGTATCGGCATCGCAGCGGGAGGAACGCTTGCGGAGTTTGAGTGCGAAACGGCGGGCGAACGTCCCGTCACCTGGGAGGACTTCACGTGACCAAGATGAAAACGACCCTGTTCATGGGGGCCGCCGCGCTTGCGATGATGGCGGCTCCGGCGATGGCGCAGAGCGTCTCGGCCTGCCTGATCACCAAGACCGACACCAACCCCTTCTTCGTGAAGATGAAGGAAGGCGCCTCGGCCAAGGCCGCCGAGCTGGGCATCGACCTGAAGACCTATGCCGGCAAGATCGACGGCGACCATGAATCGCAGGTCGCGGCCATCGAGGCCTGCGTGGCCGATGGCGCCAAGGGCATCCTTCTGACCGCCTCGGACACCAAGGCGATCGTCGATGCGGTGCAGCAGGCACGCGATGCGGGCATTCTGGTGATCGCGCTGGACACCCCGCTCGACCCGATCGACGCGGCGGATGCGACCTTCGCCACCGACAACTTCAAGGCGGGCGAGCTGATCGGCCAGTGGGCGAAAGCCTCGATGGGCGACGCGGCGGCCAATGCCAAGATCGCGATGCTCGACCTGTCGATCTCGCAGCCGTCGGTGGACGTCCTGCGCGACCAGGGCTTCCTGACCGGCTTCGGCATCGACACGGTGGATGTGGCCAAATGGGGCGACGAGACCGACGAGCGCATCGTCGGCAACGAAGTCACCTCGGGCAACGAGGAGGGCGGGCTGAAGGCGATGGAGGCGCTGCTGGCCAAGGACCCGGAGATCAACCTGGTCTACACGATCAACGAGCCCTCGGCGGCGGGCGCCTATGAGGCGCTGAAGGCCATCGGGCGCGAGGGCGACGTGATGATCGTGTCGGTGGACGGCGGCTGCCCCGGCGTCGCCGATGTGAAGGACGGCGTGATCGGCGCGACCTCGCAGCAGTATCCGCTGCAGATGGCGTCGCTGGGCGTCGAGGCCATCGCCAAGTTCGCGGCGGATGGCACGAAGCCCATGCCGACCGAGGGCAAGGACTTCTTCGACACCGGCGTGGCGCTGATCACCGACAAGCCGGTGGAGGGCGTCGAGTCGCTCGACACCACCAAGGGCGCCGAGCTCTGCTGGGGCTGAGACCCGGCGGGCGGCGCGTGATCCGCGCCGCCTGACAGCAGCAAGCCGAAGGGCGGTGCGTCCCGCCGCCCTTCTCACAAGCGCCGGGCCGGACCCGGGCGCCGGAGGGAGGATCACCGCATGGCAGCCGATGCACATCAGGCGAAGCATTTCGAGGAGGGGCTGAAAGGCGCTTCGGAAACCGTGGCGGAGTTCCACGAAACCAAGAGTCCGCTGAAACGCATCCAGCACTGGCTGCACCAGACGCCTTCGGCGGTGCCGATGATCGTGCTGGTGGCGGCGCTGATCGTCTTCGGGCTTTTGTCGGACAATTTCTTCAAGGCGGCGACGCTGTCGACCATCCTGCAGCAGATCGCCATCGTCGGCATCCTCGGCTGCGCGCAGACCGTGGTGATCCTGACCGCGGGCATCGACCTGTCGGTCGGGGCCATCGCGGTGTTCTCCTCGGTGCTGATGGGGCAGATGAGCTTCCGCTATGGCATCCCGGCCGAGCTGTCGATCCTGATCGGGCTGGCGCTGGGGACCGGGATGGGGGCGATCAATGGCCTTCTCATCGCCTTCCTGAAGCTGCCGCCCTTCATCGTGACGCTGGGGACATGGCAGGTGCTGCTGGCCTCGAACTTCATCTATTCGGCGAACGAGACGATCCGCAGCGCCGATGTGAAGGAGAGTGCGCCGGCGCTGCAGCTCTGGGGGCTGTCGATCCAGCCGGGCGGGGTGCGGGTGCTGTTCGCGGTGTTCCTGCTGATCGTGCTGGTGGCGATCATGGCCTATGTCTTGCGCCAGACAGCCTGGGGGCGACATGTCTATGCGGTGGGCGACGATCCCGAGGCGGCGGCGCTGGCCGGGGTGAAGACCCGCGCGGTTCTGGTGCAGGTCTATGCGCTGGCCGGGTTCTTCTGCGCCATCGCCGGCTGGGTGATGATCGGCCGCTTCGGCTCGGTCTCGCCCACGGCCTCGACCGGGCAGCTGGGCAACATCCAGTCGATCACCGCGGTGGTGATCGGGGGGATCTCGCTCTTCGGCGGGCGGGGGTCGATCGTCGGCATGTTCTTCGGCGCGCTGATCGTCGGCGTGTTCGAGATGGGGCTGCGGCTGGTCGGGACCGATCCGCAATGGACCTTCTTCCTCATCGGTGTGCTCATCATCTTCGCCGTCGGCGTGGACCAGTGGATCAGAAAGGCTGCAGCATGACCCGCGAACCGATCCTGAAGGGCCGCAACCTCGTCAAGCGCTATGGCAAGGTGACCGCGCTCGACCATTGCGACTTCGACCTCTATCCCGGCGAGATCCTTGCTGTCATCGGCGACAACGGGGCGGGGAAGTCGACGCTGATCAAGGCGGTGTCGGGGGCGGTGGCGCCGGACGAGGGCGACATCTTCCTCGACGGCAAGAAGATCAACTTCACCTCGCCCATCGATGCGCGGGCGGCGGGGATCGAGACGGTCTATCAGACGCTGGCGATGTCGCCCGCGCTGTCGATCGCCGACAACATGTTCATGGGGCGCGAGCTGCGCAAGCCGGGTTTCATGGGCAAGGTGATGCGCCAGCTCGACCGCCCGGCGATGGAGAAATTCGCCCGGGCCAAGCTGAACGAGCTGGGGCTGATGACGATCCAGAACATCAATCAGGCGGTGGAGACGCTGTCGGGCGGGCAGCGGCAGGGCGTGGCGGTGGCGCGGGCGGCGGCTTTCGGATCGAAGGTCATCATCCTTGACGAGCCGACGGCGGCGCTGGGGGTGAAGGAAAGCCGCCGGGTGCTGGAGCTAATCCTCGATGTGCGGTCGCGGGGCATCCCGATCGTGCTGATCAGCCACAACATGCCGCATGTCTTCGAGGTGGCCGACCGGGTGCATGTGCATCGGCTGGGCAAGCGGCTTTGCATCATTGACCCCAAGCGCCATTCGATGTCGGATGCGGTGGCCTACATGACCGGCGCCAAGGTGCCCGAGGATATGAACGAGTTCGCATGACACCAGACGATCTTGCCGAGGCGATCCGGCACCGGGCCGAGGGGCAGGGGCGGTTCATCACCGCCCTTGCCGGGCCTCCGGGCGCCGGGAAATCCACGCTGGCCGCGGCGGTGGTCGCCGCGCTGGGCGAGGGCGCGCGGGTGGTGCCGATGGACGGGTTCCATTACGACGACGCGGTGCTGGTGAAGCGCGGGCTCAGGCATGTGAAGGGCTCGCCCGAGACCTTCGACGTGCAGGGTTTTCTGGTGCTGATGGAGCGGCTGCGCGAGGGCGGCGAGATCGCCATCCCGGTCTTCGACCGCGGCATGGAGCTGGCGCGGGCCGCGGCGGATGTGGTGACGGACGAGGACCGGTTTCTGGTGGTCGAGGGCAATTACCTGCTGCTCGACGAGGAGCCGTGGCGCGACCTGCTGCCCTGGTTCGACATGACGGTGTTCCTCGACGTGCCCGAGGCCGAGCTGGAGCGGCGGCTGATCCGGCGCTGGATCGACCACGGGCGCAGCCCCGAGGCGGCGCGGGACTGGGCGATGTCGAACGACATCCCGAATGCCCGGCGGGTGATCCGCGGGTCACGCACGGCGGATGCGGTGATCCGCTGGCAGTGATCAGCCTTGCGGCGTCATCGCCTTGCGCTGTTTTGCTCGCTGGATGCCGAGGTGGCGCTCGCGCAGGATGATCATGATGCCCGCGCCACCACCACGACGCCG